>JANXWZ010000220.1 GCA_025350865.1 Rhodanobacteraceae bacterium | reverse complement strand
GAACGGGATGAGCAGATTACGGCGCTTGGAACATGGTGGAGCAATATGATCCTGTGGGTCGGGTTGCTTTCGATTCTGGTGATGTATTGGGATAACGGCGGCGTACGCTCGCCCGGAAAGCTGGTCGGGATACTGTTTCATCTGCTGGTGCTCGCGGGGCTGGTGCGGATCGTGCGTGAGCTGGTGGCTTACAGGACGGCAGCATGAAGTCGCGCATCCGCAATACGATCCGTGAGCTGCGCACGGATCGGGGAATGACGCAGCAGGAGCTGGCGGACCGGATCGAAATGACGCGGCAGACGGTGAATGCGATCGAGGGCGATAAGTATTCGCCGTCGCTCGAGGTGGCGTTCCGGATTGCTTTGGTGTTCGGGGTTCCGCTGGAGCAGGTGTTTCAGTATCGTCGTGACTAGAAGCGGATGACATGAAGGTATACCGCCGACTGAAAGACAACTACGGAGGTTCTGGCTTCGCCAGAATGACGGCGGTGGATGGTTGACTCTATAGCAACCGGAAATCTGTTCTAGAAGCGGATGACGGCGAAGGTGAGGTCGTCCTGCGGGACGTCGTCGCTGGTGAAGGCGGCGAGGGAGCGCAGGATTTCTTCGCGGAGTTGGGCGGGGGCGGATGCGGCGTGGGCGGTCAAAAGCGTGCTGAGCCGCTGTTCGCCGAACTCTTCGTGGGCGGCGTTGTTGGCTTCGACCAGGCCGTCGGAGTACATGACGAGCAGGTCGCCGGGGAGGGCCTCGACGGTGGTTGCCTCATATTGGGCTCCGGGGAGCAGGCCGAGGACGGGCCCGCCGTTTTCGAGGCGGAGGGCGACTTGTTGGCCGTTGCGTGTACCGATCAGGTACGGCGGGCAGTGGCCGGCGTTGACATAGCGCAAGGATCGAGAGGCGGGATCGTAGACGCACCAGAACATGCTGGCGAAGCGGTTGCCACTGGCGCGGTCGCACAGCAGTTCGTTGAGCCGGCGGGACTCGGCTTGATGCGCGGCGGAGGAGCTATGCCATGGGGCGGAGCGAACGGCGCCGTGGATGACGCCCATCAGGAGCGCGGCGGGGATGCCTTTGCCAGAGACGTCGCCGATGAGGCAGGCTACGCCGTCAGGTGCGACGCTGAAGAAGTCGTAGAAGTCTCCGCCGACCTGCTCGGAGGGTTTGTATTCGGTTGCGATGTCGATGCCGGGAATCTGGACCTCGGGCTGCGGCAACAGGCGGGCCTGGACCTGGCCAGCGATCTCGATCTGTTCCTCGAAGCGGATGGCGCGCCCGTAGGAACGGAGGCCGATCCAGGAGAGCACGACGGTGGCGATGAGACTGAGCGCGGCGGCGCAATTGATGGCCAGGTTGAAGCGGATTACGGTGAGCACAGCTGCGTCGGCATCCTTCAGCGAAACCGCGATTTCGAGCACCATGGGCCGCGGCGGGCCGGTGGGTGTCGGCGCGACGGTAGTGCCGGGGCGGGGCGGCACGCGGACGGGGATGGCTTCTACGAGTACGTCGCCGCGGGATGTGGTGACGGTGCGGGAGAGAGGTTGCCGGCGAGCGAAGGCTGCATGTTCGTCGTCGATGGAAAAGACGTTCGGGGGAAATTCGCTGCCTGCGTGTTCGAGCAGCGTGCCCTCGTTCGAACGGAGATTGATGGACTCAGCGTCGCGGGAGTTGGCCGGAAGCGCCTTTTGCAGAATGTCGGGGGTCACACCATTGCGACGGATTTCCTGCTCGATGAGGGCGGACATCTGGGTGATCTGATGCCGGACCTGCTGCGTGGCTAGGATACGGGAGACTGTGGTGTAGTCGCGTACGGCATTGACGAGCAGCAGCAGCGCGACCGCGCAGGCGCAGCTTAGCCAGACCGCAACCCAACGGTAGCGGCGCGCGGTCGGGCTGCTCTTGCCGCTTACGAAACGCTGGCCAGCCATCCTTCATCTCCGATCCTGTAAGTGTGGTGCCAATCCCAACGATACTGACGGGGATTGGCCGGCTTAGCCTACGTCCGAGTCGAACTAGTGGCGGGTCTCGGAGCTGCCTGCGGCGGCAGCGGTGAGGTCGCCTGAGCCGAGGCGGCGATGGAAGAAGGACAGGGCGAGTGTGATCAGGTTGAGGGCGTGGGCGGGGTCGTAGCGGATGCCTTCGTCACGGAGGAAGGCGTGAGCTCCGTTGACCTCGTGCCAGTTGAGGCGGGTGTTGAGTTCGGTGAGGCGGGCGAGGACCTTCATGCGGCCTTCCGCGGGGACGTGGGGATCCTGGCGTCCCCAGGCCATGAAGAGCTCACCTTTGATGTCGGCGGCGCGGGCGAGCGAGTCGTCATGCATGCCTTCACCGAGTTTGCCGGAGTGGATGTCGGTCGCGTAGAAGCAGACGGTGCCGGAGACTTCGGGGTTCACGGCAGCGCGAAAGGCAAGGTGGCCGCCCATGCAGATGCCCATCGCGCCGATCATGCCGGTGGCGTCAGGGCGGGCGAGAAGGTAGTCGATTGCGGCGCGGGCGTCGGAATCGTAAGCGGCGACGGGCTTGTGGGTCTTGAGGTAATTGCCGCGGTCGGAACCGGCCTGGTCATAGGCGTACGCGACGCCGGGTGTCTCGTACTCGTGGTAGACCTCGGGCAGGGCGACGGTGTAGCCGTGTCCGGCGAGCAGGGCGGCGGTTCGGCGGATGGGGCCGGTCACCTGGAAGATTTCCGAGTAAAAGACGATGCCGGGGTATTTGCCAGGGGCGGCGGGGCGGATAACGAAGGTCCGCATGGGGCCGGTGTCGGTTTCGATATCTACGAATTCGTTATCGATGATGGTCATGTCGACCACGATGATAACAGCGCGAGGGTCACTGCCGGGGCGCTGGCGGCGGAGTTCCCATTTTTGCCGCGGCGGTGGCGTCGATCTTCTGTTGCTGGGTCATGCGGTGGTGCTCGCGGCGCTTGTGGATGTAGTTGGTGACGTCGGGGGAGAACTCGAAGAGTTGACCGCCAAGCATACCTTCGAGCGTGACGACGATGCCGTTTTCAATGGTGAGCGACGCTCCGCGCTCGTCGGCGGGGTAGTAGGCGTTGGAGATGGCGCCCGAGATGAAGTTGCCCGCTACGTTGGAGAGGTTGAACTGCTTCTTGCCATTGTCTCCGCGACAGATGAAAGTGCTAAGCGCGGAGTACACGGCGCGCGATACGATTTTGCCTTCTCCCTTGCGGAAATAGCGCGGGTCCTGGTGCAGAACGACTGGCAGCAGGAAGTTTCCGACCAGGTTGCCGTCCACGTTATCCAGGTAGCTTGCACCGGTCCGCTTGAAGTAGCCAGCCGGACCCCAGCTGTACCCCTTATGATCGTCCTCGATCTCGCCCAGGCCGCCGCCGACGACGAAGGCGAGGGCGATGGTGTACGGGTCGGAGATGGTATGCCAGGAGAGGCTCCACTTTTGACCGGGGGTGAGCGGGACGAAGGGGCCACCGGTGCTGACGTTGAAGTTTGGCATGATGCCGCCGATGCGCTGCTTTTCCTCGGCTTTGATTTGGCGGTCGGCCTCGGCGCGCTCGCGGGCTCTGCGCTGTTCTGGAGTTTCTGACACAGCCTGGGTGCCGGCGGCGGAGGGGCTGTCGGGAAGGCCAGGCGACTGGGCTGGCGCGGCGGACAGGCTCGCGAGAGCGAGAACGGCGCAGAGAAGCAGGCGCGGTAGGGAGGGC
>JANXWZ010000156.1 GCA_025350865.1 Rhodanobacteraceae bacterium | reverse complement strand
GGAGACCACGCCGAGCCAGTTGCGCTGGGATCCGATTGCGCTGCCGCCGGGACCGTGCGACTGGGTGGATGGGTTGGTGACACTGGCAGGCAATGGCGACCTGACCATGCATTCGGGGTTGGCGATCCATGTGTATGCGGCAAACCGCAGCATGACGGATCGGTTCTTCTATTCGGCGGATGGCGAGATGCTATTCGTGCCGCAGTTGGGCGCGCTGACGTTGCATACGGAGCTGGGGATTCTGGCGGTGGCTCCGGGTGAGATCGGCGTGGTGCCGCGGGGAATCAAGTTCCGCGTTGAGCTGGCCGTTGAAGCTGTGCGCGGCTATGTGCTGGAGAACTACGGCCAGACGCTTCGGTTGCCGGAGCTTGGTCCGCTGGGCGCGAACGGGTTGGCGTACAGCCGGGACTTCCAGACGCCGGTTGCGGCCTACGATGATCGCGACAACGGCAGGTTCCAGGTGGTGGCGAAGTTCCAGGGAAATCTGTGGGCGACGGATTTCGATCATTCGCCGCTGGATGTGGTGGCCTGGCATGGGAACTACGCGCCCTACAAGTACGATCTGGCGCGTTTCCAGTGTGTGAACACGGTCAGCTTCGACCACCCGGACCCGTCGATCTACACGGTGCTGACGAGCCCGAGTGAGCTTCCAGGGACGGCGAACGTCGACTTCGCGATCTTTCCACCGCGCTGGCTGGTGGCCGAACATACGTTCCGGCCGCCGTGGTTCCACCGGAACTTCATGAACGAGTTCATGGGGCTGGTGACGGGCGAATACGATGCCAAGGCCGAGGGCTTCGTACCGGGCGGGGCAAGCCTGCACAACTGCATGAGCGGCCACGGTCCGGACGCCGAGACATTTGAACGGGCGAGCACCGCCGAGTTGAAGCCGGTGAAGCTGGATGGCACGCTGGCGTTTATGTTCGAGACGCGATTTGTGGCGAGGCCGACAAAGTTCGCGATGGAGACGGCGGCTCGGCAGCATGAGTACTACACCTGCTGGCAGGGGTTGAAGAAGAATTTCAGAACAAGGTAGAAGGCCAGAAGCAAAAGCGGATTCCTTCGGAATGACAACCAAAGAGTGCATGGCGACGGCGGCTATTTGCCGGTGTAGTAACCTTCGCGGGTCTGGATACGGAGATCTTTCTTCTTCGGCAGGTCTAGCAAAACGCGGTGGTAGCCATCTTCCATGTTGGTCTGGTCCGGGGTGAACCCTAGCCGATACTGGGAACGGAGCTCTTCGGCGATCTGGCTGTAAATGGAGGCGAAGTCCTGTTTCTTGCTTTCCTCGAAGAGCCGTCCGCCAGTCTCGAAGACCATGCGTTCGAGGATCTTTTTGCCATCGATGCGGTTCTCCTGCGGACGCTGCTGCCCACCTCCGCCCTGACGTCCGCCGCCGGGATATCCGCCTCCTCCGCCCGGGAAGCCGATGCCGCCACGATTGCCGCCGCCTCCGGGAAAGCCGCCGCCACGTCTGCGATCATCGTCGCGCTGGCCGCCACCGCGGTCCCCTTCGCCCTTAAAGTAGATGGCGTAGACGATGGTGTCGGCGCGCTGCGCGGCCTCGATGGCGCGATTGAGCGATTCCCTGCTGCCGCGGTCCTCGCCGTCGGTGAGGAGGATGACAGCTTTGCGGCCTTTCTGTTTCTGAAGGATCTCATCGGCGGCAAGAAAGGCTGCGTCGTAGAGAGCGGTTCCGCCGCCTTCGGGACCGCCGCGACGACGCTGTCCACCACCGTTGCCCCCACGCGTGTCAGGATCATTGGGATCGGCTGGGCGATTCGAGGCGCTGGGGTCGGCAGTGCCGATTTCCTTAAGAGCGGCCTGCAGTTTGGGTCGCGAAGAGGTGACGTCCTGGAGGAGCTCGGCCTGCTGGGAGAACTGCATGATGAAGGCGCGGTCGGCCTGGCGTCCGGCGGGTGCGGTGAGCATCTGGTCGAGGAAGGCGGAGCTGGCGGAGCGTTCTTCGTCGAGGGCGTTGCGAACCGAGCCGCTGGTGTCGACCAGAAGCCCGAGGGTGAGGGGGAGATCGTTGTCCTTGTCGAAGTAGCGGATGGCTGCTTTATGGCCGTCAACGGTAAGTTCGAAGTCGTCCCTGGTGAGGGTTTGGACGATGGCGCCCTTCTTATCGCGAACGAGGACCGGCAGGTTGACCAGGCGGGCGTCGAGCGAGAGGGTGGGGGTAGCGGCGGGCCTGGCGTCCTGGGCGAAGACCGCGCAATTACCGGCGATGGCGCATATGGCAAGCGAGCGAATGAGAGCGTTCCGGCGGGGCATGTCCGGTTAGACGGGAGTTACCCTGCGATGATTCAGACGGCAAACCCCACCTCAAACGATGAGACTGTTTGAGATGGGGCACCCGGAATCTGTGGCCTGTTAGAAGTTGAAGGAGGTCTGGAGGTAGATTCGCCGCACAGCCGAGTTGCTGTTGAAGATTCCGCCAGCCAGCGAGGTGCTGGTACCGAAGCTGGGCGACGTCAGGGTTCCTACCGGAGTACCGCGGTCGACGATGTTGAAGAGGTTCTGAACCTGGACGCTGAGGCTGAGGTTGTACTTCTTACCGGAGTTTGCACCACCGCCGCCGCCCATGCCCATTCCGCCACCACCGCCGCCGCGCGGCCCACCACCGCCGCCGCCACGGTCTCCACCGCCGCCACCCGGACCACCCGGTCCGCCAGGACCGCCTTGCTGGCGCTGTCTTTCGGCAGCGGCAGCAGCGGCACTTGACGGACCACCGAACCCGAAGGTTTTTGCGGCGCGCAGGTTGAACGCAAAACCAGCGGGGCCAGTGCAGTAGTTGACCGGCACGGGAGTGAAGTTGCCTGCGGTTCCCGGTGTTGCGAAGGTGCCGCAGCTTGTGGTCTTGACGTAGCCGTTGGCGAGGGGGGATGTTCCGGCTGGGACGAAGACGGCCCTGTCGTTGAAGATCGTGTCGCCGTTGCCGTCGGTGCCAGAGGTGATGTTGTAGGGCGAACCGCTATTGGCGACGAGGAGCGGGCTGAGGCTGATGAGATGCGGCAGGGAGAGGTTGCCGCCCATGAAGAGCCGGTTGCGCGTGTCGAACTGGGCACGGCCATAATCCTGGCCTAGGTTATAGGGGTTGGTGCCGAAGGAAGCGGCACCGGCGGTGTCCGACTTGGCAAAGTTGAGCACGTAGTAGCCGAAGATGGTAGCGCGGCCGATGCGGTAGTTGATGTTGGTGACCAACTGGTTCTGGTTGAAGACGCCTTCAGACTGGTACTGGTACTTGTAATTGATGGGCGTGGTGCTGGTGAGCGAGCCGTAGTTGCTGAGGAGGCTGTTGAACTGATGCACTCCGCGAATGTGCTGGTAGTTGACCGAGACGGTCGCGCCCTTGAAGAGCTGCTCGTCGACGCCGACGTTCATCTGGATGGAGTAGGGCGCGCGGAGCCGGTTGTCGATGGACCGCGTGGTAAAGCTGCTGGTGGCAACCGCCGGGCAGGCCGCCGGGTTGGCGGGTCCGCAGGAGGCGGGGACATTGCCGGACAAAATCGACTGCCGCTGGTTGACGCCGTTGTTCCGCAGCACGTTGAACTGATTGTTCAGGTTGAAGCGGTCATAGAAGATTCCCGCTCCGGCGCGGAGCACGGTCTTCTTCGAAACGCCCCAGGCGACCGAGGTGCGAGGAGCGAAGTCGGAATGGTCGTGAATGTAGTTCTGGGTCTCGTAGCGGATGCCGTAGCTGAAGGTCAGGTTCGGGCGGACCTTCCAATCGTCTTCGACGTACAGGCCGAGGTCGGTTGAACGGGCCGAGAGGGTGGGTACGGCGATGGTGGTGATGGAATACTGGCTGACGGTCGGGGTCCCCTGGGGGCAGGTTGGGGAAACCGCGGCGCAGCCCACTGGCAAACCGGTATAGGCGGCAATGCTGTTGTAGGTGAAAGTTCCATTGACGCCGGAGTTGGTGGTGTTGGTCTCGTCGGTGGTACGGAGACGGCCGCCGAAGCGGATGAAGTTCTTCGCGAGCGCGATGGAGGTGTAGTTCTGCGCCTCGATGTGGGACTGGAGGGTATTGGAAATGCCCTGGTTGGAACCGCCGGCGATGAAGGCACCTTGCACGTTGATGGTGGGCGCGGTGCTGTTGGGTGTGCTGTCGTTAGGAGCGCGCTGGTACTCGAAGCGGGTCTCATTGATGATCTTCGAGGAGACAATCTGGGTATCGGATACCTGAACTTCAAACTCCGAGCTCGACGCGGTGTTGCCGAGGGTTGCGAGGCTATTGCCGCCGATGCCCTGGTTCTCCTGCTTGTTGTGCTGATACTGGATGCGTACCGTCATCGTGTTCTTTTCCGCGAGCGCTAGGTCGAAACGGGGGCCAAGTTCCCAGCGAGTCTGCGGCTGGAACTGAGCGAAGGTAAATCCGTTGTTGTTCGCGGTGGAAAAGATGGAGCAACCGGCGGTTCCGGGCAGGCAGAAATTTCCCGAGGTCTGGCTGGTAGCGAAGATGGCCGGGGGGTTGATGATCGCGTTGTCCTGAATCTGGCGATACGATCCGGAGGCGGTGAAGGAAGCCCGCTTGTTGATCGGACCGGTTACGGAGCCGTTGCTGAAGATGGTGTGATAGCCGGGCTGCGCTGCGGCACCGATGAATGGGCTGTTGGTATTGAAGCTCTTGTCCTGGCCCTGGAGGCTGAGATTTCCGTGGAACTTGTCCGTACCGGGTTTGGTGAAGACCTCAACGCGACCGAAGCCGGCTCGGTCGTACTGGGCGGAGAAGGGATTCTGGTTGACGCGGATTTCGCGGATGGACGACTTGGGGGGAAGCTGACCGCCAGTGAAGCCGTCAATGTAGATCTGGCCACCGTTCGGGCCTGCTGCGGGACCCGCGAGAGCGGAAAGTTCGGACGAGAGCTCGTCGGGGTCGTCGGAGAGGGCGTCGAGATCCTTGCCGGTAAGGACGGTCGAGCTGGCGTTCGCGTCCTGATCGACCGACACGGTGTTTTGATTGGTGGTGACGTTGACGATGGTTTCAGCGTCCTGAACGACGAGCTTGGCGTTGAGGACGGTGGGGGTAGCGGCGGCGATGCGAACGCCCTGGCGGACGAAGGTGGCGAAGCCGGGCATCGTGATGGTGACGGCATAAGTTCCGGGAGCCACGCCGCGGACGGTGTACGAACCGTCACTGCCAGAGGTGGCGGAGACGGACTTGCCGCCAGCGGTCAGCGTAACCGCAGCGCCGGGGATAAAGGCGTCATCGGGATCGGTAATGCTGCCGCGAAGGGAGACGGGGCCCTGCGACTGGGAGGCGACAGCATCCTGGGCGAACAAAGAGTGCGTGGGAAGCGCAGCGAGGACAACCATCAGGGCAACAGCCAACGCGCAGATGCGGCGCAGTGAGGGCGGTGTCGTGGATGGCGTGGACAGTGTGCGAAAGGGCATAAGTCTCCTAAGAACAAAAAGTGCTGCGTTGCGATCGATCGGTATGTCGATTTCAGGCTGGCGAACTATTGCGGACCGCCGCCAGCGTCAGGTGTGCCAAGATTCCACGGCGAAAGCGTGATGGGTGCGGCACCGGCCGGAGCGGTGAGTAGAGCTTCTACGCCTGAGAGCAGCGTTATTGCGGTGAAGGCGTCGGCTCCGGGCGAGGCGACGATCATAACTGCATCGCCGGTTTTGAGGTCGGCGACTTTCTGTGTCGGCAGACGCGCCAACATGCGGGAAAGATCCATGCCGGCGCGGGCGCTACCGCCGCCAGCACCGCCGGGGCCACCGGGACCGCCGTAACCACTTTGTCCGCCGCCAGTGCGCGGAGGCCCGCCGGCACCGGGTGCGGCTCCGGGAGCAGATCCGCGCGCGGGACCGAGGCCGCCGGCCGAGGGGTCGGTCGCTGGTCTGCCGGCGCCGGGAGCGGCTCCGCCTGCTGCTGCAGGGTTATTGCGCTGGGCGAACATCATGGCTGCCTGGGCGGGCAGCTGGCGGATGTCAGAGTTAGCCGTGAGCTTGACCGTCACGGGCTTTTTGGTCGTCAGGTCCTTGAAGGTGACCGTGCCGGCGGTCGCGTCGACTGCAGTAAGGACGCCCGAAAGATTGGAGAATGCTCCGGTGACGACTTCCTCGGCGGTAATGGAGGAACCGTCTTCCGACTTGTCGCCACGCACACTGAGCTGGTCGCCAGCCTTAACCTGGTCGAGGGTGCCCGCCTTGGAATCCTGAAATTTGATGGAGTCCGCGGCGTAGCGGCGGAAGATCGTCTTCGACGTAGTGGTGACGGTTACGGTCTTACTACCGGAGGAGATGGAGAAGGTGGGGCCAGTGACTGATCTGACGATGCCGCCAGTACCGCGCTTGGCCCAGTCGGCCTGCTCGGCCTGGTTGCGGGCGGCAATGTCGCCGGACTTCATGAGGATGATGCGCGATGCGGTAGCGGTGTCGCCGGGCTTGCCGACGATGACCTTGTCGCCGACGGTGATGTCGGAGATCTTGGCTGGCTGCCCGGAGGCAAGGTTCGTGGCGCCGGGGGCCAGCTGGAGCACGGTGGCATCAGGAGCGACGGGTACCACGACGTCTACGTTGTCCTTGGTGACGACGGTGATGGATGAGCTTGAGATGGCTTTGACACTGCCGCTCTGACGGGCGGGCGTTGCGGCGGCCTGAGCCTGAAGCTCAGGAGCGACCACTGCGGCGGCAGGAACGAGCGCCAGAGAAACGCCGAACGCGAATCGCGCAACAACCTGGCTGGGGCGAACATTGAACATCGTCGAGATACCTTTCGGTGCTGTGGCCAATTTTGCCGTTTGGGGGCAAATGGCGATTGTGTGTCGGATTTCGTGGGCCTATGAAAGATACGGTCCAAAAGGTCAAAAGTTTCGTCGAAGATTCTTATCGCAGGGTGTAACCGTATTCATATCGGATGCCCTCTGGGTCAAACGTCCCGAAAAGTAGCATTCGATGGTAAAGACGCCGTCTGTCCGGGAAAGACGACAAGACTCGGCCAGACTCTTAATAAAGTCCATTTGTCAGCTTGAAGATAGCTTTTGCACCTGAGTTTTGAATGAGGCGTTAGCATTGGAGTTAGCGTCTGATTCCGGAGGTACTTCGGGCCGATTTTCGGCATCGAAACGAATCTCGGACTAATACCGGGGTCGGAATGGCAAGAGCGTATTTTCGTGGTTGAAAGCTGATTGAAATGAAACCTTCGCAGGGACGCAGTCGAGTTGTGATTGAAGAGGTTACGCCGCAGGTGAATGGTGGGCGATACCCAGCGTGCCGGATCATCGGCGATAACGTGACGGTGACCGCAGCGGTATTTGGCGATGGTCACGACCACATCGCGGCACGGCTGCTCTACAAGCACAAGAGCGAGCGGCGCTGGCGGTTCGCGACGATGGAGCCGCTGGGCAACGACGTCTGGTCGGGAATGTTTCAGGTGAACAAATTGGGCGCCTGGCGCTTTGCGGTGCTCGGCTGGGTGGATCACTTCGACACCTGGTGCAGCGATCTGAAGAAGCGGCTGGCAGCGCAGCCGGATCCGGTGAACCTCAAACCGACCGATGTTCCGCAGGATATTCCGGTGGCGCTTCGCACCGGGGCTCATCTGGTGGAGAAGGCTGCCAAGCGGGCGTCGGGCGCGGATGCGAGGAATTTGGATGAAGTGGTGAAGTCGTTGCGCCGGATGGCGGACCAGAACGCGGCGATGTATGAGTACCCGTTGAGCGACGAGACGGAGAATCTTGTGGCGCGCTATCCGGACCACGAATTCGTTACACGATCCGAACCGGAGTTGCCGCTCTGGGTGGATCGCGAGCAGGCACGGTTTTCGTCGTGGTACGAGCTTTTTCCGCGCTCGGCGTCTCCCATTCCATGCCAGCACGGGACACTGAAGGATGTGGAAACGCACCTGCCTGAGATTGCAGCGATGGG
>JANXWZ010000169.1 GCA_025350865.1 Rhodanobacteraceae bacterium | reverse complement strand
AGTGCCTGACTGCTCATGTTAGTTCACCCTCGCCGGTGCGCCGCGCGTCACCGCCCATACCAGCAACCGCGCAATGGCGTTTACCACGATCGTCACCAGGAACAGTGCGAGTCCAATTTCGATGAGGGCGCTGAGATAGAGATCGTCGGTGGCCTCGGAGAATTCGTTGGCGATTGCGCTGGCCAGCGTATTGCCGGGCGCGAATAGCGATTTGGCGATGACGGCGTGGTTGCCGATCGTCATGGCGACCGCCATGGTCTCTCCCAGTGCACGTCCGAGGCCCAGAATCACCGCGCCGACGATGCCGATGCGGGCATTGCGCAGAACGCCGATCCGCACCATCTCCCAGCGGGTAGCGCCAAGCGCCAGAACCGCCTCGCGCTGATGATTGGGGACGGCCATCATCATGTCGCGGGTGAGCGAGGAGATGATGGGGAGGATCATGATGGAGAGAATCAGGCTCGCCGTCAGCAGGCCCACGCCGAAATTCGGGCCGCCAAACAGGCCTGTCCAGCCGAGATACTTGACCAGCCAGGGACCAAGCGGATCCTGCACCAGCGGCACCAGCACAAAGACGGCCCACAATCCGTAGACGACGCTGGGGATGGCTGCGAGCAGCTCGGTGAGGAACGAAATCGGCGCGCGCAGCTTTTGCGGGCAGAGTTCCGTCAGGAAGATAGCGACACCCAGGGCCAGCGGAACGGCAATCAACAGGGCCAGCAGAGAGGTTGCGAGCGTTCCGAAGATGAAGGGCAGTGCGCCGAAGTCGCCTGCCACCGGATCCCAGTTCTGGCCCTTGAAGAAGGCCCATCCAAACTTGACCATGGTCATGTTGGATCGCATGACCAGGATGGTGGCGATCAAGATGACAATGGCAAAGATGCTCAGCGCGCACAGCAGCATCACGCCCGAGAACGCCCGGTCCGCAAGTTTGCCGCTTCCCCGTTTGCTGAGAAACTCGCGAATCGGGGAGGGAGGCTGCGGGGCGGAGGCTGCGTCAGGATTGGACGCCGTCACAAAGTTCGTGAGCGTCCGCTGAGAAATTTCGCTGATAGGCTTTACGGCATTATCGGACGTCATGCAGGACTGGGTCACCCTGTCTTGTCTCTACGACAGAAATCAAACCTGAAGCTTTCTAGAGGGAAAAACAAACCATGCTGCTCCGGTCAATCGCCAGAGCAGCACGATGGTCTGGCTTACTTCAAGGTGGCGATCGTCTTCTTCACCCGCGCAGCGACTGCCGCCGGAAGTGGAGCATAGGTCAGGCTTGGAGCCTCGGCTTCGCCCTTGTCGAGCATCCAGTTGAGGAAGCCGACGATAGCCTTGCCCTTGGCCGCGTCCTTCGCCGGGCTGGGAATCAGCAGCCAGGTGAAGCTCGAAATCGGGTACGACTCAGGCCCCGTGGCATCGGTAATCGAGACCCGGTAGTCCGCCGGAATCTTAGTTGCGAAGGCAGCAGCCGCTGCCGTTACTCCGGCGGTCGTGGCTTTTACCCACTTGCCGTCATGATTGCGGACCATGCCGTATTGAATGTGATTCTCCGCCGCGTAAACCAGCTCGACATAGCCGAACGAGCCCTTGGACTGACGAACCATGGCCGAAACGCCTTCGCTGCCTTTTTGGCCTGTACCTACCGGCCATTTCACGGCGTTCCCGGCACCTACCTTGGACTTCCACTCCGGGCTGATCTTAGACAGGTAGTCGGTAAAAATGTAGGTCGTACCGCTTCCGTCGGAGCGATACACCTGCAGAATCGGCAGGTTGGGAAGGTTGACACCCGGGTTCTCCTTCGCGATCACGGGATCGTTCCACGTCGTGATTTTACCGAGGTAGATTCCAGCCAGGGCATCCTGAGAGAACTTCAGTTCCTGCGTTACGCCGGGCAGGTTGTAGATCGGAACAACGGCCCCTAGAACGGTCGGGATATGCACGATCTTGATCTTTGACGCTGCCAGCGCATCATCGCTCATCGGACCATCGCTGGCGCCGAAGTCGACAGTACCTTCAGTCACCTGGCGAATGCCGCCGCCCGAACCGATGGACTGATAGTTGATCTTCACACTCGGATTCGCCTGGCTGTACTCGCTGAACCACTTCGAATAAATCGGATTGGGAAACGTCGCGCCTGCACCGTTGATCTGTTGTGCCGAAGCGGAAGCCGCGACGATAGCCAAAAGGCCCGTTCCAATGACGTTGAGTTTCAATGTTCCCCCTCGAATCCTTGTCTCATCCAAGTGTCGCTTTTGATTGTTACGGGAAGGTTACATACCAATAAAAACAGCAACAAACGGGCTGATCATGCAGCCCGCAACGTGGTTGCTCACAGCGCCTCCACCTTTACTGGATAGAGCGCGCGTGGAAGCGTAAACAGGAAATTGCTCCCCGATCCCAGTTCACTCTCGGCCCAGATCGTCCCGCCCTGCGACTGCACCATGTGTCTCGCAATCGACAGGCCGAGCCCGGTTCCGCCGGACTCCCTCGACCTCGTCTTGTCGACGCGGTAGAACCGTTCGAAGATCCGGCTGAGATGTTCGGACGCAATACCGCTCCCGAAGTCGCGCACGCTGAATTCCACAGCATCGTATGGCTCCGTCACGTCACGAGCGCTGATCACCACCCGCGTCCTCGTCCCATTCCGAGGCTGCCCATACTTGATCCCATTCTCGATCAGGTTTCCCAGGACCTGCATGGTCGCATCGGCGTCGGCGAACACCTGCGTCTCGGTGATGGTGCCAACCTCGAGGATCGCCTGATTCTCCTGCAGCATCCCGCGCATCGCCTTCACCGCGTCGCGTACCAGCGCATCGGACCGCACGGGCACCGGATTCAGTTCCCCGCTTGGGCCTTCCACCCGCGCCATCACCAACAGGTCCTCGGTCAGGCGGTTCATGCGCGTCGCATTTTTGAGAATAGTAGTGAGAAACTCCCGTGCCATGGGGCTCAAACCCGCTTCATGGTCGAGCAGGGTCTCCACGTAGCCGGAAATCGAGGTCAACGGCGTCCGCAACTCATGAGAGACATTGGCCACGAAGTCGCGCTGGGTTCGCTCCACCTCTTCGATCCGGGTGATGTCATGCAGCACCGCCACGGCGCCGCCGCCGGGCATGAGGGAGGAGTTGACCTCGAAGGTTCGCCCCGGCATCAAGGTGGTCGCACCGCGCAGAGTTGTCGGCTTCCCTTCGAGAGCGAGGCGCACGCACTGCAGCACGTCGGGATCGCGAATGGTCTGGACCAGTGCGTGTCCGACACGCACGGCACCCCGGGCACCGCTCATGGCGGCACCGCCGGGTATGAGGCGCTGCATGCGTTCGTTGGTCCACTGAATTCGGCCTGCGGCGTCGACGGCGACGACCGCATCCTGCATGCTGTCGAGCAAGGCTTCGAGCTGCTTTCGCTCCTCGCCGGCGAGACTCAACCGAGACTGCAGGCTGCGGGATGCGTCCTGCACACTGGCGGCGAGCTCGACGAATTCAGGGGAAATTGGCTCTTCCTGCGATTCGGCCTGGATGGGCAGCTTATAAATTCGCATGCGGAGGTTCAGGGTTTCTACGCCGAGCTGCCAACGGAAGTAGACAGCAAACAGAGCGACGCAGACAGCACCTGCGACGACCGCGAACACCTGGCGATTGGCGTGGGTGGCCAGCATGATCGCCGCGACGACCGCCCCGGTCACCGCAGACGACGCAACACTCAGCTCGGTCAGCGATAAACGGCGCACGTCTACTCCCGGGGCGAATCTTTAGCTGGCGCTCGGCATTGCCTTGGGTATCTCGAACCGATACCCGGCGCCGCGCATAGTCTTAAGATAGCGCGGAGTCTCAGCGTCCTCTTCAATCTTCTCTCGAATTCGCCGAACGTACACATCCACCGAGCGCGGCGTTACAAATCGGGCATCGCCCCACACTGCATCCAGAAGGTGATCGCGGCTGAAGACGCGGCCGGGATGGCGCGCCAGGTAATCGAGCAGGCGGAACTCGGTGGCGGTGGTGGTGACCAGCTCGCCGTGGACGCGGAGCTGCATGGCGCTCGCGTCGATCTCGATTTCTTCGAATTTGACCACCGACGGGGTGCTGGGCCGCTCGAACCGCCGCAGCACAGCCTTCACCCGGGCCACCAGTTCGCGGGTCGCAAACGGCTTGGTGATGTAGTCGTCGGCACCGAGCTCCAAACCGTGGACGCGATCATTCTCCGCTGCGCGCGCCGTCAAAAAGATGATCGGCACAATGCTCAGCAGCGGGTTTTGCCTGAGACGGCGGCACAAATCCAACCCATCGCCGCCCGGTACCATAATGTCCAACAGGAAAAGCGCGGGTGGCTGGCGCTCGGCATCGGCCAGAATGGTGCCGATAGCGGCGTAGGGTCGAACGGTGAAACCGGCCCCTTCCAGGTGATACTGCACCAGGCGGGAGATGTCCGCTTCATCTTCCAGCACAAAAATCGTCTGACTCAAAATTCGCTCGCCTCGTTTGGATGGTGGCAGCCACAACCTGCCTTAGCAACCTTGACTCGACTAGCTTAGCCCACTCAACCCCTCTATTTTGCGAACGTTCGATGAATCGTTACCCTACTGTCACAATTCCCCTCAGCGACCTTCTGGCGTATCTTGGTAGAAGCGACCAATCAGTGATGACGGAAGGACTCCCCACCATGACCGCCGAGCAGCATACGATTCTGTGCGTCGATGATGAGCCCGTAGGCCTCGAAGTCCGGCGCATGTTGCTCGAGCGCGCCGGGTACAGAGTTTTTACCGCCCTGGATGGGGTGTCCGGCTTGGAAATCTTTGCCCGCGAACCCATTGAAGCCGTCGTTCTGGACTTTGCCATGCCCGGTATGAACGGCGGAGAGGTGGCCAGTAACATGCGCGGCGTCAAGCCCACCGTTCCCATCCTGATGCTCTCGGCCTACACCAGCCTCCCGCCCGAAGTTCACGACCTGGTTAACTTAACGATGACAAAAGGCGAAGGAGCGCCAGCTTTGCTGAGGAAGCTGGGCAGCCTTGTCGACGGAGTTGCATCTAAGTAAGTTGCACCGGGCCAAGTGTCCATAGATTTGCGGAGAGGTACGTGAACTCATCCAGCTTCGACCAGATTCTCCGCCAGGTCTTCATCGTGCCCATGATCGCAGTGCTGCTGGGTGCCGGTGCGCTGGCCTGGCAGATTCGGCAGGCCTCGACCACCGTCGCGCGGATTGAGGCATCCGACGCCACAATCGCTCGCACCGACAGCCTCGCTGCCCTGATCGTTGACCAGGAAACCGGCCTGCGCGGCTACCAAACGACCGGCGACTCTGACTTCCTGAATCCCTACACGAACGCGGCCGTTGAGATTCCCAAGGTCTTTCAGGAGCTAAGGGTCGCAAACCGAGACCCCGCGTATCGTGCCGCTGTAGCAGATCTTGAAGCCGCCCACCAATTGTGGGAAGACACCTTTGCCCAACCTCTGATGTCCACCCTGGAGGCAGGCGGTCAAACCTCCGACGCAGATCTGAATCGGGTCGGGCGACGGGAGATGGATGCCATCCGCCAGCGCGTGACGGCGCTCTCCGCCGCTGCCACCGCAGAGCGCAAAGGCTACATTGAGCGGTGGCGCCATCAGGTTCGCGTCATGCTGGTCGCGCTACTGACGCTTGCCGTCGGGATCGGCCTCGTGATCGGTCTTTACACGCGGCGTCAGCTGCAGGATGTCTCGAACGCCTTCCGCCAGGCGCACAACATTCTCCGCTCGCGGGCCGAGCAGGCTTTCCGCTCCGAGCAAAAACTCCGCACCACACTCCAGTCCATCGGCGACGGAGTTATCACCTGCGATGCCGAAAGCCGGATCGAAACCATGAACGACGTTGCGCAGCGGCTTACCGGCTGGACGGCCAGCGAAGCGCGCCATCTCCCTCTCGACCAGGTCTTCCGCATCGTCAACCAGACGACCCGCGAACCGATCGAGAACCCGGTTGCCAAGGTTCAGCGGCTGAATTCCATCGTCACTTTCGCTGACCACACGATCCTCTTCCGCAAAGACGGAAGTGAAATCATCATTGACGATAGCGCCTCGCCCATCCGCAATAAGGAAAGCAAACTGATCGGCGTCGTGCTCGTCTTCCGCGACATTACGCTCCAGATCAAGAGCCAGGAAGCTCTGCTCGCGAACGAAAAGCTGGCTGTCGCCGGACGTCTTGCCGCTACCATCGCGCACGAAATCCACAACCCGCTCGACTCCGTCTCCAACCTCCTCTTCCTGATGGATGGCCAGTCCACCCCGGATGAGAGCCACCACTTCCTCCAACTCGCCAAGGGCGAGATCGCGCGGGTTACCCAGATCAGCCGCGCCATGCTCTCCCTGTACCGGGAATCCAAGGCGCCCGTTGCCATCGATATCGGCGAAATGCTCCGGTCGATTCTCCTGCTGATGGAGCGGAGATTTGTCAGCCTGGGCGTCGTTGTCGTGCAGGATCTTCCGGAAGGCCTGGTCATCCACGGCTTTCCGGCTGAATTGCGCCAGGTATTTACCAATTTGCTCACCAACGCCGCCGAAGCTGCATCGGCCCGGATCGGCGTCACCCAGCCAGTAGAGCCAGCCGTTATTGACGCACGTATGGCGGATCCGCCGCCGGCGCATGAGGACGCTATCGTGCACGTCTCAGCCGTAGCTTGCCCGGCTGGTATGACGCCCGAGGGACTTCCGCGCCCCGCCGGAGTTCAGGTTACCATCGACGATCACGGCAACGGGATCCCCGACGAGGCACTCAGCCACCTCTTCACGCCATTTTTCACGACCAAGGGCGAACGCGGAACCGGCCTGGGGCTGTGGATCAGCCGCGGCATCGTGACCAAACACGGCGGCTCCATCTCGCTCGCGAGCAGCGTCGAACCCGAAGACCACGGCACCACGGCCAGCGTCTTCCTCGCCATCAACCCGACCATGAACGCCGGCGGCGAGTAGAGCAAAACTTAGGCAACCACGGAAGCCTGAAGTACTTCCACCACTAACTGCACGGCCTTCACGCAATCCTGGCGGCTGACGTCGCAATGCGTCACAAACCGGATCGTATCGTTGTTGATCACGCTGACGATGACCCCCTTCCGCTTCATCTCCGCTGCAAAGCCAGCCGAGTCGCCGCCCATCAGCTTCGCTACCACGATATTGGTCTCCACGGTCGCCAGATCGATCTCAATCCCCGGGACCTGGCTCAACGATTCTGCCAGCAGCCGCGCATTGGCATGATCCTCGACAATCCCCTTCGGCCCTTCTTCCAGCGCGATCAGACCCGCTGCCGCCAGCACTCCTGCCTGCCGCATCCCGCCGCCAAGCGCCTTGCGGAATATCCGGGCTTGCGCAATCGTCTCCTTGCTCCCTACCAGCATCGACCCAACCGGCGCGCCGAGCCCCTTCGACAGGCAAAACATCACCGTGTCGAACCCGCTGGTCAGCGTCGCGACATCGATTCCCAGGGCAGCCGCGGCGTTGAATACCCGGGCGCCGTCGAGGTGTGTCTTCAGCCCAGACGCCTTTGCGCCCGCCCAAATTTCCTCGTTGATTGCAAGTGAACTGACCGTGCCGCCAGCGATATTCGCTGAATTCTCGCACCACACCAGCGACGTCTGCGCCCGGTAGTAAATCTTGGGGGCAATCGCTGACTTGATCGCCTCCCAGGTCAGGATTCCGCGGTCCGCATACACCGTCCGCGGAATACAACCGCAAAAAGCCGCGATCATCGCCATCTCCCAATCCAGAATGTGCGCCCGGGACTCGCAGATCACTTCCTGCCCATGCTGGGTATGGATTCGCGCGGCGATCAGATTTCCCATCGACCCCGTTGGCACAAAGATCGAAGCCTGCCGCCCAAACACCTCGGCGGCTCGCGCCTCCAGCTTGTTGATGGTGGGGTCTTCCCCGTATACATCGTCGCCAACTTCCGCCTCGGCCATCGCCTGTCGCATCGCCTTGGACGGCTTCGTCACCGTATCGCTACGCAAATCAATCATGATGCCTTCACCCCTGGATGTCGTTTCCCCCATCATTTCAGGTTTCCAGCGCCAAAACCAGCGGCGTGTCTTGGATGGTAGACTGGCGATCAAATATGCCACAGATACTGATCGTTACCGGAGACGCAGGCGAATCCTACGAGGCGCTTTATGCGGTTCATCGTTTTCAGGAAGCCAACTGGCACACCGCCGTCGCCGCACCGTCGGTTCGCCGACTCCATCTTGTCATCCACGACTTTGAGCCGGGGTGGGATACCTATGTGGAACGGCCCGGGTATGGCCTGGCATCCGACATTACGTTTGAGCAGGTGAAGGTGGCAGACTACGATGCCATCCTCATCCTGGGCGGCCGCGCCCCCGAGTACCTTCGCAACGATCGGCGCCTGCTGGAGATTGTGCGCGAGTTCGACGCGCAGCAGAAGTGGGTCTTTGCGATTTGCCACGGCGTCCAGATCCTTGCCGCCGCCGGGCTTGCGAAGGGCAAACGCGTTACCTGCTACGAACACGTGCGGTTCGACGCGGAGTTGGCTGGCGGGATATTTGTGGACCAGCAGGCGGTTCGGGATGGCCGCATCGTTACCGGCCAGACCTGGCAATCGCACCCCGATTTTTATCGCGAAGTCTTCGCCTGCCTGAAGCCGTAACCTCCAGCTCAGTCATTCCTACGCAACGGCCTTCACGAATCGCATGGAAGCAGAGTTCATACAGTAGCGCAGGCCGGTCGGCTGCGGTCCATCGTTGAAGACGTGGCCGAGGTGCCCCTCGCACAGCGTGCACCGGACTTCGGTACGGTCCATCCCCAGCGAACTGTCTGTAATCTGTTGCACGTTTTCCTTCGCCAGTGGAGCCCAGAAGCTCGGCCATCCCGTGCCCGACTCGAACTTGGTCGCGGAACTGAAAAGCGCATTGTCGCAACAGATGCAGCGGAAAATTCCATTCCCGTGTTCCTTCCAACTGACACCGGAGAATGGCATTTCTGTATCGGCCTGCCGCGTGATCTCAAACGAGTTTTTACCCAGTTGCTTGAACCATTCACCATCGGTCTTCACCACCTTGGCGACTGTCTTCGGCCCGAGCTTCGTGCCTGCATCGGAATACTCGATGATGGTCACATTGCCCGGCGTCCCATGCACGGCGACGCTCGCCTCCACGCCGGGGCCCTTGCGCAAAACCAGCACCGTGGCCGAAATGGCCACAGCCGCTCCGCCCAGCACAAACCCTCGCCGAGTCACCTTGTCCGCCCGCTCATCTTTGCTGACATCCGAATCGAACATGTTTCAATCTCCATGGATTTGACGAAATCCGAAGCGACCTGGATTCCCCAATTGCGGTCCAACGCCGCCTCAAGGTCGATCTGTTCCTCGTTGATGGGGTGTCGGAATTTCAGGAATTGGGCGTGCAGGAGATAACCGCCGTCTCCGGGGAGGCCGGGCAGGTGTTCCAGCGGCTTGCCAGCGAAGCCGTACAGAGGATCGCCAACCAGCGGATGCCCGATGGATGCCAGATGGATTCTGATTTGGTGAGGGCGGCCCGAGTGCAGGGTTACCTCAAAGGTCGTACTGTTTACCCTGCGAGAGAGCACCTTCGCCAATGACTTTGACGGCTTGCCTGTGGGGTTAGCGGCCCACACGGAACCGATGAGCGGGTGCGGAACAAGTCCGATGGGCGTTAGGATTTCGTACGAGTCGTGCGATGCGATGCCTTGCGCCCGCGCTATGTAGATCTTTTCGACTGCAGGGGTGTTCCAGTTGGCCGTCAGGATCGCCGCCGCCTCCGGTGTTTTGGCGAAGAGGACGATGCCGCTCGTTGCTCGGCCTAACCGGTGAACAGGGTTCGCGGTGGGGTTCTGCTTCTGGACCAGGCGCAGGAGGGTGTTTTCGAAGAAGCCGCCGCCGGGGAGGGTGGGGAGGCCGCTGGGTTTGTTGACGGCTAGCAGATGGGGGTCGTCGAACAGGACTTGGAAGTGCTGGGGAGCGTCGGGTTCGATCCAGGGAGGACGGGTCCAGATGAGGGTTTGGCCGGAACGGAGCGACTCGCTTCCGGCGGCGGCGACGCCGTCGAGGGTGACTTCGCCGCTGCTCAGATTTTGCTGCCAGGCTTGGGGGGTGGAGTGGGGGTACAGGCTCGCGAGGTGGGAGAGCAGGGGGCGTCCGTGGTGTTGGGTGGCGATGATGGAGGTGTAGGCGTAGCCCCGGTTGAGCATTTGGTTTGAGTTTAGGCTATGGGGTGAGTCGGTGATCCTGGATGCTGGTTCATCGCGCGATTGTGTCTCGCAATGAAGGGTACGGAGCAACTCAATTTTGTCTGTTGGGGGCTTTCGAGCGGGTTTTGAGATTCAGGCGGAGAGACTAGCGAGGTTTCCTGGTTAAACACACTCCGCTGCCGCCGCCGTCCGAGGCCCTGCCTTTGTCATCGCAAAGCGCATGGGATTGCCTCGTCGCCGTGTTGGTGGATCAGCAGGGTGTAGAGCGGATTTCGCAAAGGTGTGTTGCCCCAGAAAGACAACTACGGAGATTCTGGCTTCGCCAGAACGACGTCGGTGGTTGGTTCGACTGTACAGCAACGAGAAATTTGCTTTAAAGCTCGATGAGATCCGGCCCGAGGCGCGCTTGTGGAAGATTTCGGGATGGACTGGGCCGCTACCGTGAACAGCTACGGTCACTACCGTGCTAACAAACGCTCTGGCATCGTTACTGACGAGAAGGCGACTTACCGTAGCTAATCGGCAGTTGCCGAAAATGCCGTTTTAGGAAACTAAGTCAAAATCAGATGACAGCCGGAAACGGCGTTGCATGGTGATGACCTCAGCTATGGCATCGTAGTTCGATCCCTAATCCACACATCTAGAGGTAGCATGTCTCTCCCTGTCAAAATCCTCATTGTCGTCGCATCTCTCATCCTCATGGCATTCGGATTCGTACTCGTGAGGGACTCGGGCGGGGGATACCATCGTTCGGACAAGGAAATATCGACCGTTGAGCTTATGAAGAATGCTTACAAGTTTCAAGGTCAGTCTGGAGTGCTTGATGCGCGATTCTTTACCTTTGATCACATGGCTGGAGACAATCTCGCGATCTACAAGACTAGCCTCTTTGAGTTCGCGATAAACGATCAGTTAGCTGTCCGGGTAGCGGACAATCTTCCACCGGAGCACCTCAACTATTGGCGAGTGTACGTCAATGGCCCAGATGATTTTAAGAATGGATTGGGCGCGGATATCAGGATCCCGGAGGTCACGTTTGAGGGTGAATACGTTCCTTCCGCACCGGCAGTAACGACTTCGAGTATCTCCCAACCGCCGCCGCAAGTCGCCTCACCTTCACAGTCTGATAAAACATCAACACCGGTGAACACGGTTGAAAATGAAGTGACCTCCCAGGCCTCGTCTGCTGACGTTCAGCAGCTACCGGCCCCTATCGAACGCCGTGACCCTAGTACGCCACAAAGTGATAATGCAGTTTTCTCGTGTCAAGTCCCGAAACATCACATTGTCATTGACAGAGTTGCTGACGGGAAGGTTCGATATCGTTCTTGGAATGTCCCGAAACAGCTAACCGACGCGCCAGACGTAGATCTCATGGGTACGGATAACATAGAAGGAACAGGACCATGCTCTCACCCGGTGTATGCATTCACCTCTGGCAACGTGCGCTATCAAGTCGAGGGCACTTTAGGCTGCTCTGACGCAAGCGAACCCAAGGGGGCTAAGGGGGACTTAATCGTAGAGATTTCCGGGAAGCAGGTCACTCAGAACTGGTGCTACTAGGAGTTACGGCCGGGGACAAAATAGCCGCTAACTCCTTTGCTTCGAATCCCATCTTCTGTCGCCTTCAACTTCCCCAAAAGTCGCGCTTCGGCAACATCGCTTTGTCTCGGAGACTACTCGTGATAAACGCTGTTGTAGGAACTTTGCGATCCCATTCATGCTGCGATGGGGCCGCGTCATGAATGGGGCACTGGAGCGGGAAAAAGCATGATCTGTCAGCTGTGAGCTATGGAGCTTTGAGCTGACAGCGCCGACTAAACCTCGGCCCCGATCAGGAGTCGTCCGAAGACCTCGTTTGAGGCCATGCGCCCGCGAGCGGTGAGCCTTAGCTGGTCTGCTTGGACGACAGCCAAGCCAGCCTGCACCATCTCTGCGATTGGCTCAGCGATCAGGCCGTTCATCCCGAAGGTTGCTTCGAGGTCTGGGAGGTTTACGCCCTCCAGCAGACGCAGGCCGAGAAACAGCGCCTCTTCGAACGCTGCTTCCTTCGCGACGACATCGACGGTGCGCGCGAAGCCGCGTTGACCCATGAGCCCGACGTACTCGTTCATCTCGTCCGGGTTGGCCCAGCGCACTCCGCCGAGGCCGGTCCGCAGCATGGAGTGGGCATCGAGGCCGAACCCGAGGTACGGCTTGCGCTCCCAATATTTGCGGTTGTGGCGGGACTGGCCGCCGCTGCGGGCGAAGTTCGAGATTTCGTACTGGCGCAGGCCGGCCGCGTCGAGCCATTCGCACCCGGCCTGGTACCAATCGGCCACGCGATCCTCATCCGGCAGGGCTACTGCTCCGTAGCGCACACCTCCGGCGATGGCTTCGCGGCCGAGTCGCGAATCCTCATCGACTTCGAGCATGTAGAGGCTGACGTGCTCGACGCCGCTGGCGATGGCCTCGTCCACCGAGAAGCGCCAGCTCTCGGCTGTCTGGTGCGGCAGGCCGACGATGAGATCGATGCCCAGACGCGGAACGCCGGCGGCGTGCATGCGGCGGAGCTCCGCGCGGCACTCGGCGGCGGTGTGGAGACGGCCCACTGCGGCACATTCGCGGTCGACAAAGCTCTGCACGCCGAAGCTGAGGCGGTTGACGCCGTGGAGTTGCCAGGCGTCGAGGCCGGCGTCGGACATTTGACCGGGGGCACACTCCACGGTGATCTCCGCGTCGGAGGCGATGGCGAACTCGGCCTGCAAGCCGGCGAAAATGCGGGCAATCACCTGCGGCTCGAGCAGCGACGGGGTTCCGCCGCCGAAGTAGACGGAGTCCACTCGCTCCGGGAGGTCGCCACCTAGCTGCACGGCGTAGGCGCGAGCGGCGCGCATCTCGTCGGTCAGGCGAGCGACGTAGCCGTCGATCCGCGCGTCGGCGAAGACGCCGGAGGCGAAGTTGCAGAAGCTGCACTTCGCCTTGCAGAACGGCACTGACACGTAGATTCCAAGCGAATC
>JANXWZ010000165.1 GCA_025350865.1 Rhodanobacteraceae bacterium | reverse complement strand
TGAGGAACTCGCTGCTCCAACGTCACACTACTGAACATCTCGTCTTGAACCCGCTCATCACCACGCATGATCCAAAGACGAACAACCCGCGCGAAAAGTCTTAAACTCGCCAAGCACAGAAGCTATTTCAACAAGTTCCTAAAAGCACTGTATAAGCAGCATTCGCACGCTTCGCCTCTGTTTGAGCTGCGATGCGTTTTTCCGCGCTTAATTCTGCGACCGTGTCGGGATGAGCGCGTTGCACAATCTTGAAGCGTGATTGCTCGACCTCCGCCCAGGACGCACCCACCGTCACGCGGAGAGCCTTATACGCCTCATCTAACGCCATCGGCGGAATCTCCGCAACGGCCGGTGCAGGCTTCGCCGCAGCTTTGGGAAGGATCACAGCCGGCGGTGTCATAATTGGTTGAGGTTGGGCGATAGCGTGGATCGGGGTTCGTGCGGGCGTGAAGAGTTCTGGCTGTGCCGAAGGGATTAAGAGACTTCCGTCAGAGATGGCAGACTTAACTTTTCGCAGCAAGGCCGTGGCGCGGGGAACATTGCGGAATTGCAACTCGGTATCGAGAGCCTTCAAGGTGCCCGTGTCTAAGGGCTTCGCCACGAACATCTCTTCGAGCTGTGCGACTGTATGGCGCAATAAGGGCCGCGCCGTCATACGACCTCGCTAACCGCTTCCGTCACAGCATACGGGTCAACTTCTTTGGCGTGAACCCAAACAGTGTTATCCACGAATTCAGAGCCGAGCGGTTCAATACCCAAAGCGTCAAGCGTCTGGCGGAGATCGGCGACGACTGCCTCGCGGCGGCGGGTAAAGCTGGAAGCAAAGCAACGCCAAAACGTCCAGCCCGCACGCTCCAAAACGCGCTGCCGGGCCATGTCATCCGACCACTGGCCGGGGCCGTGGAAGCGGTCACCGTCGCACTCAACCGCCAGACGCCGTCCTTCGCGCCCTTCAACCACGAAGTCGATACGGTACGAGCCGCATTTCACTTGCGGCTCAAAGCGGTAGCTGTTCTTCACCAGTTCATCAAACATCTCGAGTTCAAAGCCGGACTCGCAACGATCTCGCAAGACTTGAGTGCGACGGGCATCCTGTCGGAACGGCTCTTTGAAGTGACGAATGAGCTTGCCGTTCAGCGTGCCTTCTGCGAAGGCGTTGCTTTCGACCGAGCGGAACAAATACATGCGGTCGCGGGCGCGGGACAGCGCAACGTTAAACCGTTGGTTCTGGTCAATTCGATTTTGAGCCGCATGGTCGCCGGGGCCAAGCACCATCGAGACGAGCATGATGTCCCGCTCCCGTCCCTGAAACACAGGCGGTGGCCCGACCGCGAGACTACGCGCCACGACGTCAATCGGAGATATGCGTTGACCGATCAATTGTTGAATGTAGGCGGACTGCTTTATACCGAGCAGTGTGACGACGCCGATGCTGCGACCGGCGAGTTCGTCGTCCGCGAGTATAGCTTCTATTTCATCGACGATGGCTTTGGCTTCTGGCCGGTTAACGTCGCCATCGCGGAACCCGCCCTGTACGAAAACGTCAATCAAAGGCGGGTCAAGGCGCTCATTTGCATGCGGCAAGCGCAGAGGCTTGATATCGCCTTGGTAAAACTCACGATTAGAGAATTCGATGATGGCGGGAACGCAGCGGAAATGCTCTTTGAGCATGACCGAGTTTCCGGCGAACACGACCCGCGCAAAGTCATAGATCGACTTGTCCGGCCTCATTTCTGATTTGTGGGGTTGATTGGCTAGGAAACGCGCGCTGAGGTCTACAATCCTTTCTTCCGGGATGCCAATCGCGGATGGTGATACCTGTTTATGGTCGCCAACGACAAGCAACTTCTTGCCTCGTAGCATCGCGGGAAATGACCCGATATCGGACTGCGAAGCCTCGTCAATGATGACAAGATCGAACAGTCCGATCTCGGCAGGAATGGTTTCGGAGATGCGCCATTCCGGCAATATCCAGCAGGGAACAGCTTTGTATGCGCGGGTCATGGCTTCGCGAGCGACCTTCCGGTGCCAGACGGCACGAACACCAGTGCCTTGCCCCATCGCTTGAATTGCGTTGAGGTATGCCTGTAAAGCCTGCTTGATTTCATCCGGGGATTTTAGGTAAACGCCAAGCCAGGTCTTCTCCGCAATGAGGTCTTGGTAGGTCCGCGCCAACGTCGTTGTCAGCGTCTTCCGCTGCGCGAAGAGATCGCGCATCTTTTGGTGACCGTCAATACGCTCCAGGAACATCACAGCGCAACGCCAGTTCCATGCTTCGCGCCATGCCGAAGGGACGACGGGATCGTGGTCGTCAGCAGCAGCTTCCGTGCGGATGCGCTTGGCCCACTTGAGAGCGCCGGCCATCTCGATGAGCCCGGACGCGCGCTCAATATCATTCAGCGCGGGACGAAGGCTGGAAAGGCGCGTCAGCTCAGCTTGCAGCGTTAGCCATAGTTTATGCAGTTCGTTCTCATCCGCGCTCTGTTCGCCAATGCGCTCCGTCAGGAAGGCCTTGAGCTCATCGACGATAGCCCCGTCGTGCCCCTCCAGCTTGCGGACGAGCTCACCGACGCGGTTCAGCGCATAAGCAAGCCGCCCCTTATCAACATGGGTTTGCAGGGACTCTTTGGCGGTGGCGACAAAGGACTCGCCCATATCCCACATCTTGTCGGCGGTCAGCTGGCCAAATACGCGCTCGAACCCGCCATGCAGCTTAGCGTCGTATTCAAACGCAAGGCGGTGAAGGTCTGTTACGCGGCTCTGCAATTGGTTAATGCGTTTGAAGGCGCTATCGGTAGAGCCGGTCTGTTGCCCGACTCCGAATTCAGCGGCAACGGCGTTCCATTGCGCGACGCATTGCTTCGTTTTGACGCGCCAATCGACAGCCTCGTGCACAAGTTTCCAATCGGCGGCGCTCTTGGGCTGTGAACCCAGAACAGTGACGACAGCAATGAGCTTGCGAGCTTCGCCCTTGCCAAAGGGCAGAGCAAAGGCGCTCTTGCCGTCCACCTGCCGTGCGACGGCATCTTTGAAGTCAGGGTTGAGTTCGGCGTTCTCCGGTACTTCGACCGCCTTCGTGACAAGACGATGGCGGCGGTCTTCCAGGCTGGCGATGTCCTGGCACGATTGCAAAAGCGACGTGAGCAGCAGATCGTCGGCCTTCATATTGCCAAGGTGTCTGCCGACCATGTCGAGTACCGGCTCCGTCGTTTGAGCTAACTTTTGCTTGAGTTCTTGCCGCCGATCGAGAAAGCCAATCAACTCCTTAGCCTTCTCAAAAGTCTCGTATGTCGAGTCGGCCAGATTGAGGACCGCGCCGACCGCCAGATCCTTTTCAATCGTTCGCGCGCGAATGAGATCGCGGTGCAATTCTAAAATGTTCGACCAGGCAGGGAAGTCGTCAGCGATTGGCAGAGAGCAATTCAGGTAGACAAGACTTGGGCCGACCTTAATACGTGCTTGCCGGAGAGCTCCGATGCCGCCTTCATCGAATGGGAGCGTGCTTTCAAACTCATCTGAGGGCAGATCGTCATCCATCCATTGGTGCTGATCGGCTTGTAAAATGACCATCTTGGCGATGTCTTCAGGCGACACTTCTTGCCCTTGAAATGTGTAGTTCCGCATATGCTTATTCGCGAAATCACCGACCGCGTGATCGACATGTGAAATCTTGGCATGAAGCTGATTTAGCTTTTCTTCCAGTATCGTAATGTCGGCGGCGGTGCGGGTTGGATTCATGGCCGCAACGCTTGAAGAAATCGTTTGAATTGAGTGCTCGAATTGCCTCATGCCGTCGCGTTCATTCGAGAGCAGCGCGACGCACAAGGGACGAATGCGCTCCGGCAATTTGCCGAGAACTTCCGTCAGGGCGGATTCGCCCTTTGACGTGACGAGAACGCTCTTACCTTGCGCTAAATAATGGCAAATGATGTTAGCAATGGTGTGAGTTTTGCCGGTTCCCGGCGGCCCTTGCACCACAACGCCGTTGCCGTGTTCGAGCTTTTGAATGATGGAGACTTGTTCTTCGTTATAGGCCATCGGGAAATAAAGCTCGGATGCATCCGATGAGCTTTCGCTCGACGAGAGGCCACGAAAGGCTTTTTCGATTTGGACGCGAATGGTTGAATCGCCGATTTCCACGAACCCGCGGATAACATCCGGTAGATTAGTAGCCGCTTCAACATTCTGCTTGAGCCGCTTAATGTCCTCTAGAAGGTTTCCGGTCGAGCGCTTCCGCGCATACAAAACCCACGAGTTCGTAATCTTGAGCTTGTCGCTGGCACGTGGCGGCGTTACGTCGTCAACCAGAACTTCATAAGAACCTGTTGAATCAAGATGGCCTACCGCCGCCATCAAGACACCGTCAAAGGTAGACGCTTCAAAAGGGTTGACGCGGCTTGCGCCGTTCGTCAAAAAGCTTTTCCAAAAGGCCTCAAGCGGCCTAACGCCGGGCAGTTCCATCTCCGTGTAAGTATCGGCTTCTAGGCGCGGCTCGACATCGCGCGGGCGGATTTCCAAATCGAAGATGGCTTCGTTCAGTGTGACCTCGCACGCTTGCACGATGAGCGGGTAGCGCAGGGGCGTACCAAAACCATCTTTCTTCCACGTCGCAAAGCCAATACCCCAGACAAGTTCTAGGGGAGTGTCGGCACCATCGGAGGCAATGGCCTGTTGCAGTGCGAAAAGCTGGTTATAGCGCTTGATGCTTTCGCGGCGCGGACACTCGGCAGCCGCCCAAGGATTCCATTGGTTTTCAACGTACCAGTCGAAGAGCTCTTGAATGTCGGGATGATCTTGCAGATTTGCGACACCTGTTTGCACTTCTCCTTTGAAAACTGGTATCTGCCCTTTGATCTCTGGCGTCTTGCTAGGCGATTTCGACAGCGTTCCCCAAACGCTCAGTCGTCCATCGAGCGGTGGCGGCGGGACTTCCTGCAGCCGAGGCACGCGCAACCAAATATCTTCTCCCGCCCTCTGAAGATTGAATTGCAATTCTGGCAGGCCCTTGAGGTCGTGCTGATAGGCGACAAAATATTCGGTTGGGACCGAGAAGGCAGGTTTTGTCTTTAGCTTTTCGACTTGCTCAATATAGGTAAGCAGATCGAGGACGAGTGAAGCTGCGTCTGTCATCCTTGCCCGCTATCCGGTCGGCGCTGCCAGACCTTAGGGGCTATCGTATTTGCTGACAAAAAGCTCAATGTTGCTGCCTCATCTAAAGCCCCGTCAACTGTGAAAGGCAAGTCCTTGGCGCTTCCCTGAAAAGCTACCCATGGGTTCGTAGTCTTTCTGCTTGTTGGGGCGCACCTGAAATCTTATCGCGGAACACTCTTTAGGCGCAAAAAAAGCGAAGGCCACTGGTCGCCGCGCAGCGGTGTGTCCGGCCCTGGGCATTTCAAGCAAACCGCAAACCATGAGGGTGGAAACCTCTCGAAACCTCCGCGATCAAATCGAACGCCCATAAACGACCCGAACACGTTTTGACTTCTTGAAGTAGAGGAACCATATAAGAGAGCCAACTAGCATCCTCATGCCGCTCGGGTCAGCGGCACTACTCGCGGATGAATCGCCGGTGGAGTTAATTAGCTCGCCGATGAGGAGCAGCGCGCCGATACAAAACTGAATGATCAAAAGAATCTTCGTAAAACGCAATGCCCGAGGCCTAGCCTTCCAGAGGCTAACTCCGGTAAACATAGAAAAAGCCGCAAGGCAAATATCTATCAGCGAATAGCCCGATGGGTGAGAGAGAGTGGAAACCAGAACCATTGCCGGCGAAATGACCGTGGTGACGATACAAAACCAGAGAAGCCAGCCACCCACTCCGTTTAGATTAGGATACTCATTGCGAATAGCCTCCACCGCCAACGCAGCTGGGGATTCGGGCGATTGCCTGGATACCGGTGGATGCATCGGTATCCCATCTGTGACCGGAGTGGACTGTTGAACCGCGACAGCAGCGGGCGATACGAATAGCTCTCTGCCGCAGTTGAAGCAAAACACGCCAGCATCGGGATTTTGAGCGCTACATCCCACGCAATACATCGCTAACCTCTCAAATCGGCAAAGAGAAATGTGTTGATCTTTGATGGCCCGAGTGAGATGACATCACCATGAGCCAACGGTCGACTGGCACGAATCAATTCTTGCTCCGCGTCGGATGACGGCTGATCCAGCCGCTCTCCGTTCAGAAATGTGCCGCATGAACTCCCTTTGTCGATGAGCCAGTAATCATGGCTTTCCACTCCCTCGCGTCTATAGACGGCACAATGAACCCGTGAAACCTCGCGCGGCAGCAGTCCCACGGCATCGTTCACAAAGACATCGACGGCCTTATCCAGAATCGGCTCCAATGGCGTTGCCAGCCGACCCATGACGATTTCGTCGGATCGCAGCGGGACGATAGCTTGAGAATATGGACCTGCTCCTAAAAGGTAGACGCCGACATCGAGGGTGGAAAGTACCTGACTGATCTTCGCTGCTCGGTCGGAACGTCCCTCTACCGTGAACAAAGCGAGGTCCTGCAGACGACCTGTAACCGCTAGGTCGTCAAGCGTACTGGCGAGTTGCTTTTGCTTGTTCACATCTGCCAATGGTCGTAGTCTCTATCTTGCTCGGAGGGTACTGCCGCCGTAGCCAACAGTCTGTACATCACGCGGCAACAATGCATTTAGTTGGCGGCAAGCAACCTTGAGAGCTTCGGTATCGCCGCTTGCGATTGCGCGATCAGCATGGACTAGCCAACGATCTGCCTGCGTCTCATCTGTCATTTTCGCTTTTTCGCCTGCTAGATACTCGCGGTATCCCAGCCAGTATTCAGGTGTCCGCAGCCACAGTTCAATTCTTTGCGCTGCTAACGCATCTAACGCTTTCCGCAAAATCGCTGGATCGGCTGTAAGCGCAAGTTCGGTGTTTCGCTTCAGGTCAATAAACTTTGCCCGATCTTCATCGGTGCCGACCTCTTCCAAAAGCGCCTGTGTCCACCGCAGCTCATCTTGGGCCTCCTGTTGCATCTTGGGTGCTGTCAGAATCACCTCGATACGTCGCCTGGCGCGACGAAGGGCAACTAGCTGTTCCTCACAGCTTTTCAGATCGGCGTCCGTTCCTCCGTGTTGCAACAAATTCTGAATTCCCTGAACTACCTCTTGACGTTTCATCGACTCAAGCTCAATCAATGCCGATTTGCTCTTGACCGCTTCTGCGAGTTCCCGACTCTCATTGAGAGCATTCCGTTCTGTTCTAA
>JANXWZ010000118.1 GCA_025350865.1 Rhodanobacteraceae bacterium | reverse complement strand
AACGTGATGCTGGCGCAGTATTTTCACTCGATGACAGATGAAGGCGAGGCGAGGGCGGCGCTGGAGAAGGTCGGGCTGGGGGATCGGGTGGCGCACTTGCCGAGCGAGTTATCGGGGGGCGAGCAGCAGCGGGTGTGTATTGCCCGGGCACTGATCAATAATCCGCCGATTCTGCTGGCGGATGAGCCGACAGGGAATCTGGACCAGGCGAATCAGAAGATTGTGGCGGAGTTGCTGAAGGGGCTGCACGCGGCGGGGCACACGATCGTGATGGTGACGCATGATCCGGAGATGGCGGCACTGGCCGGGCGGAAGATCGCGCTGAGCCATGGCAAGGTGTTTTGTGCGCCGGTGAATGTGGTGAGGTTGCGGTAACGCAAAGGCGAAAGCGGAACGCAAAGGGCGCGGAGAAGGCGCAAAGGTTCGCGGAGTGAGGCAACGGCGATGAATTGTCAGCTTTGAGCTGGGGAGCTGATAGCTGTCAGCCTGGAACAGGCAAATGCAACTACGGAGATTCTGGCTGCGCCAGAATGACGGCGGCGCATGGGTCTAGCGGACGCCCCACTTGAGTTTGGAGCGGAGGACGTTGAAGAGGCCGTTGGGGTGGAGGCGGAGCAGGCGGACGCTGGAGGTGGAGCGGTAGCAGCGGACTTCGTCGTTGAGCAGCAGTTCGACTGCCTCCTGGCCGTCTACGGTGAGGTAGATCTGGTTGGGGACGCCTTCAACGAGGATGGTGACGCTGGAGTCTCCGGGCATGACGATGGGTCGGATCGTCAGCAGGTGCGGGCAGATTGGTGTGACGACCATGCAGGAGACTTGGGGCATCACGATGGGGCCGTTGGCGGCAAGATTGTAGGCCGTCGAGCCGGTAGGGGTGGAGACGATGATGCCGTCGGCGCGGAAGGTGGCGACCAATTGGCCGTCGATGCGGACGGTGTAGTCGGCCATGCGGGCGATGGTTCCCTTGGCGACGACGACGTCGTTGAGGGCGTCCCACTCGCGGAGGACGGCGCCGTCGCGGACCAGGCAGGTGTGCATCATGGCGCGGAGGTCGGTTTCGGCGACGCCCTTGATCCAGTTTTCGAGGGTGATGTAGAGGTCGGAGAGCGGGGTTTCGGTGAGGAACCCCAGCGAGCCCAGGTTGACCGAAAGAATGGGCGTGTTAGAGCTGGCGAAGAGGCGTGCGGCGTGGAGGAGCGTGCCGTCACCGCCCAGGACGATGACGAGCGTTGGCGCGTGGGCGGGAAGCTCATTGCGGTCGATTCCGGGCTGATTGAGGTAGGCGGCGGAGTCGGTGTCGAGCAGGGCTTCGTAGTCGTGGTCGCGCAGCCAGGCGATGAGCTCGGGGAGGAGGGTGGCTACCTCGGGCTTCTGCGGCTTCGAGATGATGGCTGTTGTGAACATTGGAATCCAGTGTACCGCCCGAAAGAAAGGCGTTACGCGGATCGGACGGATAAAAGGGATAGGACGGATAGGGCTTGGAGCCTTTATCCGTCTTGTCCGTCTGATCCGCGTAACGCCTTGTTCTTGTGAAAGCGGGACTGGAGGAGGTATTCGTGGTTACCTTCCATGCCGCGGATGGGCGAGTCGATGAGATCGAGGTCGGTCGCGCCGAGGGACTTGGCGGCTTGGGTGACTCGGTCGATGGCTAGCTGGCGAGCGGCGGGGTCGCGTACGATGCCGCCCTTGCCTACGTTTTTGCGACCGGCTTCGAACTGAGGTTTGATGAGGATGACGGCGGTTCCCTGCCACGGGGTGTCGGGCGTTGCGAGGGCGTTGAGGACGGCGGGGAGGACAAGGGTGGCGGAGATGAAGGAGACGTCCATGCAGAAGAATGCGGGCTGCAGGGTGGAGAGCGAGTGGGGCTCGAGGAGGCGGGCGTTGGTGCGCTCCATGAGTGAGACGCGGGGGTCGGAGCGGAGCTTCTGGGCGATCTGGCCGTAGCCGGTGTCTACCGCCAGCACGGAAGAAGCCCCGTGCTGCAGCATGCAGTCGGTGAAGCCGCCGGTGGAGGCACCGATGTCCATACAGGTCTTGCCTGTGAGGTCGATGGCCCAGTGGTCGAGGGCTTTTTCGAGCTTGAGGCCGCCACGGCTGACGTATTTTAGGTCGTCGCCGAGGAGGCGGAGGGCGGCCGTATCGTCAATGGGGGTGCCGGGTTTCTCAACTTTTTGCTCGTCGACGAGGACGCGGCCAGCGAGGATCAGGGCGTGGGCCCGCTCGCGGGATTGGACGAGGGCGCGGTCTACGAGGAGCTTGTCGAGGCGGACGCGGATTTTGCGGTTGGGGGCGGGGTCAGGCATGGGCTGATTTCAGTGTATGTCGTTGCAGGATGGAAGTTGGGAGAAAAGGATTGGAGTGGTCATTCGTCTGCGTCCGGTGCCAGTGCTCGCCAGACTTCGCTGAGGATGACCAGCGTGCGGGTTGTGATGGGTTCACTACCGCAAACGCGATAAACTCGATAGAGTTCAACAAGCAGCGGAGAGCCGTGGTTTGGTTATGTCGCTTGCAGGCAATCTGTTTCCGAGGGAATTGCGTTCTATGTATAGAGAAACGGGAGTGTTGAACATGCCGCCACCATCCGCCGAGGATGACGCGACGCTGCTGGCACTGGTGCAGCGGGGCGATGAGCAGGCGATGGCGTCGCTGTTCGACCGGTATTCGAAGGTGGTGTACTCGGTAGCGTTGCGGGTTCTTCGGGATCCGTCGTCGGCTGAGGATGTGTTGCAGGAGATTTTTATGCAGATTTGGCGGAGTCCGGACAGTTTTATCGCGACGCGGGGCAGCCTGGGCGGCTGGCTGGCGGTCGTGAGCCGGAACCGCTCGATTGACCAGTTGCGGCGGAAGCGGCCGACCGAGCAGGTGGATGGAATTGCGCTGGCGTCTGCCTACAATCTGGCGGACGAGTCTGAGCGCAACATCATGATTGAACGGGCTCGCGGGGTGATTGCGACCTTGCCGCATGAGCAGCGCAAGACGCTGGAGATGGCATTTTTCGATGGACTGACACATTCCGAGATCGCAGAGATGACGGGAGACCCGCTGGGTACGGTCAAGACACGGGTTAGGACAGCGCTGTTGTCGCTGAGAAAGGCATTTCAATCATGATTCCTGTCAAACACATCGATCCGGACGACCTTGCGTTGTACGCAATGCAGTTGCTGCCGCCAGATGAGACAGAAGAGATGGCGCTGCATTTGCAGCACAGCGCGGAGGCGCGGCGAGTGCTGTCGGAGATTTACAGCGATCTGTCTATCTTTGCGCATTCGGCGGAGATGCATAGCCCGCCGGCACTGGCTCGGCAGCGGCTGATGAAGCATGTAGCTCGCGAGAAAAAGGCTGTTGTGGTTGATCCGGTGGTGGGCTCGTACGCTCCGCGCGGAACGGTAAGCCTGTTCGAGGAAGAGGTGGCACAGCCTAGCCTGGTGGCGAAGGTTCTCCCGTGGGCTGGTTGGGCGCTTGCTGCGGGCATGGCCGGCTTGTCGTACATGCAGAACCAGCAGAAGACGGAGATGAAATCGACGCTGGCCGCGAACGAGGCGGCGATGGCCAAGACCACGGCATCCGCCCAACTGGCGAGCACGCTGATGGAGACGATGAAGGATCCGACTGCGGCGCACTTTACGATGACGAGTTCGGAAGTAAAGCCGCCACCGGCAGGGCGCATTACCTATGTGGCGGATAAGGGATCGCTGGTGCTGATCGCCAGCAACCTGGACAAGCTGCCGCCGTACAAGATCTACGAGCTATGGCTGATTCCGGAGGATGGACGCGATCCAATTCCGGCAGGGACGTTCCGGCCGGATGGTCGGGGGTTTGCCAGCGTGGTGATGCCGGAGCTGCCGAAGGGGATCGTAGCCAAGACGTTTGGCGTGACGATCGAGGATGGCGAAGGGTCTTCGACGCCGACAATGCCGATTGTGTTGAAGGGGCAGAGCAGTTAAGGGCAGGGTGTAGGGGCCAGGGTGTAGGGTGTAGGAAAACGGCGGCTACCTCAAGTTGAGGTGGCCGCCGTTTTTAGTACGTGGTGGGTATGAGGCATGGCGAATGCCGCGAAGGTGTGCCGTCTGGAAAAGCAACTACCGAGATTGTGGCTTTGCCAGAATGACAGCGGTGGTGGAGCGGCCATGGTCTTATCTGCTAGCCTAGCCTCTAATCCCTACACCCTACACCCTGGCTTTACGGCTGGTTCATCCGGACGGAGACGCCAAAGCCCTGCAGCGGGAGGTGGGTCTGGATGATGTTGATGTCGCTGCGGATGATGGAGATGTCAGTGGAATCGCCGGCGGTGATGTAGGCCTTGCCGGTAGGTGTGCCAGTAGTGACGCCGATGTAGTTGGGACGACCATGGACGTACGCGTCGGCCTGGTTGGTGCTGGCGATTGCCGGCACCGTCGCGATGACGGTGTTGGTCTCCAGATTGATGACGCTGATGCTGCAGTTGGGGGCGTTGCCGGCGGTGGGCAGCACGCAGGGCAGGCTGGGGTTGCCGGCGTTGGCGACGAAAGCTTCCGTGCCATCCTGCATAACGGCAATCATGATGGGATTGATGCCGACCGGAATGTTTGCGACGACCTGGCCGAAGCCGACTGCGTCGACCGGGTTGGTGACGTTGCAGAGCGGATTGGAGGTGATGACCGTGACCGAGCAGAGAGGGATACTGATGATGGTGACTGAGCCGGGGGTGACACCGTTTCCGGCGTTGGCTACCAGCAGCTCGTTCTTGCCGGGCGAGAAGTCAGCCCAGATGGGGGAGACACCGACCGGGATGGGGTTGGGCAGGTTGTAGGTGTCGAGCGCGTTGGTCTGCGCGTTGATAACGGTGACGTTGTTGGAACCGGAATTGAGGATAAAGGCGCGGCGCGAGTCGGCGGTCATGACGCCGTAGACCGGCTTGACACCGACCGGGATGGGAGAGTCGATGGTATTGCTTGCGGCCTCAATGGGGACGACTACGCCGTTGCCACCAGGGGTGGAGCCCTGCGCGATGGCATAGGCGCGTGGCGACTGGCTGGCGCCCACGGTGTAGATTGTGTTTGCGCCGGTGGGGAGCTCCTGCTGGATGGCGGGGGGCAGACCGGAGAGCTGGGCGACGGAGTTGCGGCCAGCCTCGGCGATGTAGGTGTTGGTTCCGGAGTTGTAGAGGCTGACCGGATTGGAGTTGGGATACAGGGTGCTCTGGAGCACTTCGCTGGCGAGCAGCGACGAAGAGATGGAGAAGCTGTTGAGCGTTCCATCGCTGTTGATGGTGTAACCCTCGAAGCCATTGGCTGCGAGCTGGAAATACTTCGGATTGACGCCGATGAGGGTGGTATTGACGACGGTGTCGCCGGAGAAGTCGACCAGCGTGACCAGACCCTTGGTGGTGGGGCCGGTGGAGGAGATCGCGACCGCGTACTTGGTCGGCTGGCCGGCGGGGCCGACGGGATTGATGGAGCTGACGACGGGCCGATAGGTGCTGCCGCAGGCGGCGAGCGCAAGCGTCGCGGCGGTAGCGGCAACGGCGGCGGCGATGGTCCGGCTTGAGGTGCGGAGGCGTACTGCGGCTACTGGCTTGCGATCTGAATGCAAAACTGCTCCCACTGCGATGCTTTTTCTGAGATTCTTGGGGCTAACTGCGATGATGTTCAAGGCTTGATTGTAAATGATTGCGACGTGAGGTGCGGCTTGGCGGAGTGGCGGAAGGTGATTCCTGAGAGTCGGGATCGGTTGCAGAGTCGGGTGTTGGTTTGGGTGGTGGGGGTCGTGTTGGCTTTGCCACTCCCGACCATCCTGAACATGGCAATTCACTCTCCGGCTACTACGGGTGCATGGGTACTGAAGTGCGCTGTAACCAGTTTGACGTTTGGAGTGCTGGTTTGGGCGCTGAGGGCAGCGACTCCGATGGCAGCATTTCTTGGCGGCATCGTATGTTTCCAAGTTACAGCTTGGACAGGCAGTTTCGTCACGTCGCCCTTTCGATCCGGGCTTGCACCGCTGATGACGCTGTTTCTGCTTACATTTGCATCCACGAAGGCCGGCAAGCGACGTAAGGTTCAGCTCGGCGTGGCGGAAGCAAAGCGCGGGCGGAATGCGGCGCAGATAGTTGCGAATCTGGGGATCGCTGGCTTGGTCATCGTCGGCGGGGTCTTCACTTTGTTCGACGTTTTGTGCTGTCGGGGCGTGTCGGGAGAATATGGATTCTCGGTATATGCCGTTCCCATAGCACTCGTTGCGGCATTATGTGAGGCCACAGCCGATACGGTTTCTTCCGAGATTGGACAGGCCTTTGGCGGGACGCCGTTCCTGTTGACGACGCTTGGGCGGGTGGAGGCTGGGACGGATGGAGCGGTGACCGTACTGGGGACAGTCGCGGGGATTTTAGGGGCGGCGGTGGTTGCAGCAGTTGGGATGTGGGCCATGCGGATGGGTTTCCGCGGGGTGGGCATTGGGTTTACGGGCGGCGCGGCGGGGTTATTCTTCGATAGCTTGCTGGGGGCTACGGTGGAGCGGAAGGGGTGGTTGGGGAATGATTTGGTGAATTTCTCCTCGACGATGTTTGCGGTGCTGGTGGCTTTGGGGTTGGCGGTGGTGTTTTAGTTGGCATGAATGACGGTGGAACAGACAACGGCAGGAATTATGAGCTGTCAGCTTGTCAGCTGTGAGCTATGAGCTTGAAACAGGCAACGGCAGAGGCAACAGCAGATTCCTCCGCTGCGCTGCGGAATGACAAACAAGGTGGGGAGCACACCCAGAGGACTTAGTCGTCGGCTTTGCCGTTGAGGGCGCGGTAGAGGCGGGTGTCGGCGAGGTGCAGGCGGAGGGCGGTGTAGCTGAGGACCTCGTGGAGGTAGCGCATGTCGCGGTCGTAGGCGTCGATGTGGCCGAGGGCGGTGCGGGGCGAGGTGTAAATGTCGAGCCCCTGCTGCTGGCAGAGTTGCTGGATTCGGAAGAGGTGGGTGGCATCCGAGACTACGACGATGTGGTGCAGATTGTGGGTCTGGGCGATCTCGGCGAGACGGCGGGCCTGCTGGCCTGTGGAGAAGGAGTTGGTTTCCGCGATGATCGCTTTGAACGGTACGCCCTGAGCGAGCAGATAGTCGCGGCCTACGCCACCCTCGGTGTTGCCGGAGTCGCGGTCGCTGCCGCCGCCGAGGGTAATTACCAGTGGGGCGATCTGGCGCTGGTAGAGCGAGGCAGCGTGGTCCAGACGCGCGTGGTAGACCGGGCTGGGGTGGCCGCTGTATTCGGCGGCACCGAAGACGGCGATGGCGTCGGCGGACTGGGCCTGATCTTCAGCGGCCAGCTTGTTGATGCGGTGGACGACGTAGACGCTCCAGGCAAGGGTGACGAGGAGAGCAAGGGCAGTGGCGCGGCGGAGGAATTTCCGGAACGGGCGAGGAGGCCGAGGGGGGGCAGCGGGGCGCGGCATGGCTTCGCGGCGGAACCAGGAGCGGCGCGGTGGGCTCGGGTTGGAGGCAGGTGGCATGGAAGACGTTGGAATCAGTATGACTTGCGGGACGGGGTTGGGGCTAGGTTGAGGATTGCAAAGGCGGTCGACTTTGTCGATGCCCACCTTAGCGACGATGAAGCCGTCGCGAAGATGCGGCACCCAGAATGTGGCGGCGTCAGGGGTGCAGGCAGAGGGCGATCTCGTGGGTGGGGATGGCGCCCTCGCGGATGATGGACCAGGAGCCGTCGCCGGCAGAGAGATCGACGATCGTCGTGGCGATGGTACGGGCGGTGGGGCCGCCGTCGATGATGAGGGGGAGCATGTCGCCGAGTTGCTGGAAGACCGACATAGCGGAGGTACATTCGGGATGGCCGCTGAGATTGGCCGAGGTGGCAGTGATGGGGAGGCCGAGCTTTTCGACGATGGCGCGGGCAATGGGGGCTTCGGGGACGCGGAGGGCGACGTTGCCGGTGTTGGCGGTGACGCGAAGGGGCAGCTTGGAGCCGGCCTTGACGATGATTGTGAGGGGGCCGGGCCAGAAGCGTTCGGCGAGGCGGTCGAAGGCGGTGTCGCAGTTGCGGGCCAGGGCGTAGGCCTGGGAGACGTCGGCGATGAGGAGCGAAAGCGGCTTGTGTCGGGCGCGGGTCTTGATGTCGTAGATGCGGTCGACGGCGTGGAGATTGACGGGGTCGACGGCGAGTCCGTAGAAGGTGTCGGTGGGGAGTGCGACTACCTGGCCGGAGTCGAGGGCCTTGGCGACGCGGTCGATCAGCTCGGACTCTGGCTCGTCGGGATGGATGCGGAGGATCTCTGCCGTCAAATGCTGGCTCCTTGGATTGGATTAGCATACCGCGTAAAAGTACAAAGGCGTAACGCGGATAAGGGGGACAAGACGGATGAAGGCGGATAAGACAGGGCAAAGCGCAAGACTGTTCAAGACCAGAACAAGGCACTGATCCGTCTTGTCCGACTTATCCGTCCGATCCGAGTTATGCCTTTTCGGGTGCGGCTCGGCGTAGACTTTGAGGATGGGGAATGAGGTTGTTACGAGTCGGGCGAATGCTCGGGTGAAGCAGTTGCGAGCGGCGTTTGCGGGGCAGGCTCGGCTGGCTAGCGGGCTGATTGCGATTGAGGGCGAACATCTGCTGGAAGAAGCGTTGAAGAGTGGGCAGGCGCTGAAGACCGTGTTCGTGAGCGAGCGGCGGGAGGTGCCGTCGTTTGTTCCGGGTGGGGTTGAGGTGGTTCGGCTGGCGACTGATGTGTTTCAGAGTTGTGTCGAGACACAGACTCCGCAGGGGGTTGCGGCTTTGCTGGTGCCCCCGGTTTCTGATGTGGCAGAGATGCTGCGTGGAAACCCGCTGATTTTGATTGCAGTGGGATTGCAGGATCCGGGGAATCTGGGGACGCTGGTGCGGTCGGCGGAGGCGTTTGGTGCGACCGGCGTGATGACTACGCCGGGGACGGTGAGTGTGTGGAATCAGAAGGCGATCCGGGCTTCAGCTGGATCGGTGTTCAGGGTGCAGGTCGCTAGTGCGGATGCGGCTGCGATGGAGATTCTGGAGCAGCAGGGGGTTCGGCTTTTGGCGGCGATGAAGGATGAGGCTCGCAGTGTGGAGGACGTGGATTTGCGCGGGGCCTGTGCGTTGCTGGTTGGGAATGAAGGGTCTGGGTTGAGCGCGGATTGGGTTCGGATGGCGGATGAGCGGGTGACGATTCCCTGCCCTGGGTGGGTGGAGAGTTTGAATGCGGCGGTGGCGGGAAGTTTGTTGTTGTATGAGGCGAGCAGGCAGCGTCGCAATCGTTAGAACAAGGGCCGATCTACGAGTCATGAATTTTTGAGTTGAGAGTTGAGAGTCAGGCATGGGTTTGTTTGATACAGCGCCGGTGGCTGGGCCGAGGCATACGAAGCAGACGCCGCTGGCGGAGCGGATGCGGCCGCGGACGATTGCGGAGTACTCCGGCCAGCAGCACCTGTTGGGCGAGGGCAAGCCGCTGCGGTTGGCTATCGAGCGGGACGATGCTTCGTCAATGATCTTCTGGGGGCCGCCGGGTGTGGGGAAGACTACGCTGGCGAAGATCATTGCGCAGATGACCGAGGCTAGCTTCATCGAGTTTTCGGCAGTTCTGTCGGGAATCAAAGAGATCAAAGCGGTCATGGTGGATGCTGAGAAAGCGGCGGAGTTCGGGTCGCGCACCATACTGTTTGTGGATGAGATTCATCGCTTCAACAAGGCGCAGCAGGATGCGTTTCTGCCGTATGTGGAGCGTGGGACGATCCGGCTGATTGGGGCTACGACGGAGAATCCCTCGTTTGAGATCAACGCCGCGCTGCTGAGCCGGTGCCGAGTTTATACGCTGGTTGCGCTAACCGAGGACGAGGTGGTTGCGCTGCTGCGGCGGGCGTTGGCGGATACGGAGCGCGGGCTCGGGGCATCGGGGATTGAGGCGGACGACGAAGCTCTTGCGACGATGGCGGCTTATGCGAGCGGCGATGCGCGGACCGCGCTGAATGCGCTGGAGGTTGCTTCGAGGCTGGCTGAGGGGCGTGGGCTTACCAGCATCGATAAGGCTCTGGCGAGCGAGGCGATGCAGCGG
>JANXWZ010000115.1 GCA_025350865.1 Rhodanobacteraceae bacterium | reverse complement strand
GATTGGAATCTTCGAGGGGCAATCCGATGTGGGCAGCGCGGTGATTCCGGGGTCAGCTAGCTACGATGCGACCACGAAGGCATACACCATCCAATCGGCGGGCTATAACGTCTGGTACAACCGCGACGAGTTCCGCTTGCTTTGGAAGAAGATGTCCGGCGATGTTTCTCTGGCGGCCGACGTCGCGTTTCCGGATCCCAAGGGCTACGAAGACAGGAAGGCTGTGCTGGTGATTCGTCAGAGCCTGAATGATGACGCGAAGGAAGCGATCGTCGCGTTGCACGGTGCGGGTATGGTTCACCTGGCGCACCGCGACGTGCCGAACACCCGCGTCGCGGACCTCGAGTACCGTATCGGCGGACGTGGACTGCGCGGAGGCGCGAGTCCCGACAGCCTGGTGGTTGCCATGGCCAAGAGAATTGGCATTGAGAAGCGCGGGGACGACTTCGCACTGTTTGTGAGTGTAGAGGGCGAGCCGATGCACCAGTTCGGGCCGCCCATCCACCTGCATCTGGATGGGCCGTTCTATGTCGGGATCGGCTTCTGTTCGCACATGCCGGACAAGACCGACAAGGCGATCGTCTCGAACGTGCTGCTGCAAAATGCGGCGAACAAAGTTCACTGAAAGACTCCGGAGAGTTCAGGATGAGAATCACCGCTATGAGCCGTCGCGACTTTCTGCAATCGACTGCCGCAACCGCAACGGGAGTTGTGTTGGCCAACGCTGCGCCTGCAATCTGGGGACAGGCTTTGCCGGCTTCCGATCCTGCTGCCTCGCCCAACTGGGCGACCAGGGCGATGCGCTGGGCGCAACTGACGCTGGTGGAAGATGATGCCGCGCACTTCGACACCAACTTCTGGCTGGACTATTTCAAGCGGACGAAGTCCGATGCTGTGTGCATCAGCGGGGGCGGGTGCGTAGCGTACTATCCGACCGCAGTTCCGTACCATCACCGGAGTGCGTGGCTCGGCGACCGGGACATTGTCGGGGAGTTGGTGACGGGGTGCCGCAAGCTGGGAATGTCCGTCCTGATCCGGACCGATCCGCATGGGACGTATGACGATGTGAAGGCTGCGCATCCGGACTGGATCGCGGTCGAGGCCAGCGGGAAGCCGCGCCGCCACTGGTCGTCGCCGGAGATGTGGGTGACGTGCGGGTTGGGGCCGTACAACTTCGAGTTCATGACGGCGGTGCATCGCGAGATCATGACTCGCTACCGGCCGGATGGAATCTTCCTGAATCGCTGGGATGGGTCGGGCGAGTGCTACTGCCAGCATTGTCGCAGCGACTTCAAGACAGCGACCGGATTTGAACTGCCTACGACCGCCGATCCGCAGGACCCGGCGCGCCACGCACATATGATCTGGAGCCGTGGGCGGCTGATCAGCGTGCTCGATACCTGGAATACGGAGATTCGCCGGATCAACCCGGAAGCGAGCATGATCCCGAATAACGGGAGCGGCGCACGCAACCCGCTGGACACGCTGGAGACCAGCGCAAGGGCACCGCTGCTGGTGGCGGATCGTCAGGCTCGGCATGGCCTGGCGGCGCCGTGGCTGATGGGCAAGACGGCCAAGGAATATCGCGCGACCATGGGCGACAAGCCGGTGGTCGGGCTGTTTGGCGTGGGGCTGGAAGAGCCTTATCGCTGGAAGGACAGCGTTACCAGCCCGGTTGAAATCCGGATTTGGGCGCTTGACGCTTTGGCGAACGGAATGCGTCCGTGGTTCAGCAAGTTCTCGGCAACACTGCATGACGAACGCTGGCTGCGCGGCGTGGAAGACCTGTACGTCTGGACGGATAAGCATCAGCGCTACTTTGACGGGCGTCGCTCCATGGCTGATATAGGGATGGTCTACTCGCAGCAGACGGCGTGGTACTACGGGGGCTCGCATGCCGATAGCAAGGTGGAAGACTATGCGCTGGGCTGGAACCAGGCGCTGGTCGAGTCGCGGATTCCGTTCGACATGGTGCATGACCGGCTGCTGGATGCAGCTTCGATGGCGCGCTTCAGGACGCTTATTTTGCCCAACATCGCCGCGCTCAGCGATGCGCAATGCGATCAGTTGCGGGCCTTTGTGGCTCGCGGCGGGAACCTGATTGCCACGCATGAGACGAGCCTGTATGACGAGACCGGGAAGCGGCGCAGCAACTTTGCGCTGGCGGATTTATTCGGCGTGGACTGGAGCGGGAAGTCCGAGGATCGGATGCTGAACTCGTACATCGATCTGGATCACAAGGGGTTTCCGAAACATATCGTGTTTACGGGGCTTGAGGATGCTCCGCGCATCATCAACGGGGTGTCGCGCCTGGAGGTGAAGCCGAGGGAGAAGTTTGCCGAAACGCCGCTGACGCTGATGCCCAGCTACCCCGATCTGCCGATGGAGAAGGTGTATCCGCGTGTCGGTAAGACGGATGTCTCGTGTCTCTACCTGCGCCAGCCGAAGGGCCGGGTGGCGTACTTCCCGTTCGATATCGATCGCACCTTCTGGGAGGTGCTGAACGAGGATCACCTGAAGGTGATGCGCAACACGGTCCGCTGGGCTGACGCCACCGAGCCGATGCTTGCGGTGGACGGGCCGGGCATGCTGGACGTGACGATGTGGCGTAACAAGGCAGCCATCACTGTCCACCTGGTGAACCTCACGAACCCGATGGCGATGAAGGGGCCGTATCGCGATTTCTTCCCGGTTGGGGCGCAGACGGTGAAGCTTCGCCTGCCCGCCGATGTGCGGGTGAAACAGGCGCGACTGCTGGTGGCGGAAAAGGCCATTCCGATGGAACGGTCTGGTTCGATGCTTTCCGTGACGATTCCTTCGATTCTGGACCACGAGGTACTCGCTTTCGAGCTGTAAAGGGGCAGCGCGGTGTTCTGTCATCACAAGTCTTGGTCTGGTCGCTTACACTCGGTGGCACTATGCCTTGTGAAGCTCACGAACTCCGCCACGTACCGCTCTTTGAATTGCTGGATGATGAGGAACTTTGCGTGCTCGCCAGTCAGGTCGAGCTTAAAACGTTTGCGGCTCGGCAGCGCATTTACAAGACCGGCGAGTCTGGCGGACGGGCCTACATTCTTCTCTCCGGTGGCGTGTCCGTTACCACGGTAGATGAGGATGGGCAGGAAGTCGTGGTGCATGAGCCCAGTCACGGGGAATTCTTCGGCTTTGCCTCGATGCTGGAGCAGACTGTGCACCAGACGACTGCCGTCGCAACTCAGGAGAGCGTTTGCCTGGAGGTTGATCGCAACGACATCGCCGCCCTGGTGGAGAAGAAGCCCATGGCGGGGCTCGACATGATGACCGTCCTCGCCCGGCAGTTCCATGCCTCGCAGGAGCTGATTCGGGTGAGGGCCGCGCGGAATCCGAACGAGATGATTGAGGACGAAGAGACGTTTGGCGAAAAGATCGCCGACGTGGTGGCGAGTTTCGGCGGATCGTGGACGTTCATTATCCTGTTTGGCGTGGTGCTGGTGAGCTATACGGCGACCAACATCGTGTTGAGGGGCAAGGCCTGGGACCCGTATCCGTTCATCCTGCTGAACCTCTTTTTGTCGATGCTGGCAGCGATTCAGGCACCGGTGATCATGATGAGCCAGAACCGCCAGGACAAGAAGGACCGGCTGCGGAGTGAGCTGGATTTTGATGTGAATGTGCGGGCCGAGAGCGAGATTCAGGCCCTGTCGCGGCGGCTGAAAGAGTTGCACCACAAGGTGGATGATGTGGATGAGTTGCTGCGGAAAGGGAAAGAGTAGGGGTAGGGCAGAACAGGCAACGACGAAATACTGGGATTCTTCGCTTTGCTCAGAATGACCTCAGTGGGCAGGCCAGCGTTCCAGTTTGACCTCGGGGTAGGTGGGGATTTCGCCGGCGTGGCGGAGGGTCTGGTCGAAGAACCCGAGCACGACGCCGCGGGTGATCTCGCGGGCTCGGATGCCGGCGATGGGGCCGGTGAAGGTGAGCCGCTGGAGCGGGGAGAAGAGGGTTTGGTCGGTGAAGTCGAGGTGCTGGGTGTCCGCGACGTAGGCTCGGATGCCGCCGAATTGCTTGAGGCTGGCTTCGACAGTGAAGGTGTCGTCAGTGTTCAGAGTGCCTTCGATTCCCGTCTGGGGATGCGGGGGGGCGGCGACACCTTCGTAGACCACCAGGATCGGCTGGTTGGTGCGGTGGCCGAGGCCCTGGAAGGTCCAGCCATCGAGGTTGACGGCAGATTTGACGCGGGGATCGCGCCCAAGCAGGTTGAAGGATGCGGAACCGCCGAAGGAGTGGCCGACGGCTCCGACGCGGGTCAAGTCCATCCGGGGGATAGGGAGGGCGTTGCCCTGTTGGAGCTTGTCGAGGACGAAGCGGTCGTCGGCAAGCCACATGTCGAGCTCCTTGCCCCACGCCGCTTCGGTGGCGGCCGCGGAGGTCGCTGCGAGGTTGAAAAGGGTGTCGGCGCGATCGCTGCGCAGGACTGTGCCGTCGCTGAGCAGGGTCCGGGCGGCGTTGAGCGGGTGGTCGACAGCGACAACGATGTACCCGTGGCTTGCGAGGTCTTCGGTCAGGAAGGTGTTCTGGGTGCGGGAGCCTCCCCAGCGGTGGCCGAAGATCAGCACCGGATACGGCGAGCCTTCGTCCTGGATTGGGGCGTTTTGGACGGAGTTTGTGCGGACGGCCGAGAAGCAGGAATGGGCGAGGCTCAGCTCTTTGAAGCGTGCGTATCGGGCGGTCTCTGCCGAGCGCGGCGAGGGCGCCGCGGGATACCAGATCTGAACGACGAGTTCGCGGCGAGCACCTTCGGACGTTGCTTCGCCACGCTGGTTGCGGGAGGCGTCAGTCCAACTGAATGGCCCGGTGGTGCCGACAGGATGGGGTCCGGTGGGGCGTGGCAGGGTGAACATTTGGAATACCCAGAGAGCGGCTACGGTGGTAACGCATAGAGCGTCTGCGACAAGAGCGACGAGCCGGAAAGCTCGGCCGGGCTGGTGATGCCAGATCACCAAGGTCATCAGGACCAAGGCAGCGTAGGCCGGGAACATCTGCCAATGCGCTCCGACCAGATAGAGCTGGGCGGCCAGCGAAAGTCCGGCGATCGCGATGTAAAAAGCCCGCAGCGGACGCGCCAGCGTGCGGCCGAGCAAGGGGTATACGGCTCCGGCCAAGGCGACGACGATCAGAGCTGCTTCGATACCGGGCATCGACCCAGCATACTGGCAGGTTTCGGGAACGCAATGACAAATATGGGTTAGGTGGGTTGGAACCCCACCTCAATCATGGAGCCGATTGAGATGGGGCACCCGGAGACTGGTGGCTTTTAGACGCGGGTGATGCGGCCGTCGCGGAGGTGGAAGGACTCTCCGCGCCAGACGACAGTGTCGCCGGCGAAGCTCCAGAGCCAGACGAGCAGACCGAAACAATCGCGCAGGGGCAGTAACCACAGATCGCGGAGAACCTGATCGTCGCGCAGCAGGCCGACGCCGACCGTGAGGGCGACCGAAACGCGGGCGAGGACGGCCATCGTGAGCAGGGTGAAGCTCCAGAGAGCTCCGCCACTGGCAACCACCGTGAGCACCCCCCAGGGCACGCAATAGGTGAGGCCGAGCCCGACGTAGCCCATCTTGCGCGAGTCACGGGTGGAGCGTGCCCAGCGCATCTGGTGATCCCAGAAGCCCTTGATGCCGTAGCCCGGGACGGTGGTCTCGACGACTTCGCCGCAGAGCTCGACACGAAAACCTGCCATGGCAATTCGCTTGCCCATCTCGTAGTCGTCGGCGAGGTACTCGACCAGCGGCTGGAGGCCGCCCCCGGCTGCGAGCGCAGACTGCGTCATCGCCAACGTGGAGCCAAGGCCGAAGTGGATGCCGCCTTCGAGCATCCGCGCGGTCAGGACGCCGGGCATGAAGTCGGTGGAGATGCCCAAGGCTTCAAGCCGGGCCCAGATGGTCGTGCCGCGATTGCCGACGCCGGTGCGGCCTATGTATGGCGCGGTCACCATGCCGACAGGTTTTTGATCGGGGAGATCGCGGAAGCAGCGCATAACTCCGGCGAGGTACGCGGGCGAGACGAAGATGTCGCTGTCGTTGATGATGATGTGCTCGTGGCTGGCGTGAGGCAGCATCTGGACGAGGTTCGAGACCTTGCCGCTGGTGCCGAGGCGTTGCGGGCATTCCACCAGCTTGATGGCGACGCCGGGGAACTCGTCGCGCAGACGCTCTACTTCGGCAACAGCCGGATCGTCGAGTTTGTGGACCCCGAAAACCAGCTCAAACGGCGCGGGATACACTTGGCGGCAGTGGCTGGCGAGACCAGCGTACATGCGCGGGTCAACCCCTTTGAGCGGCTTGAGCAGGCTGACCGGCGGAGCGTACTCAGGCGATTCGCGTGCGCGTTTCGTGGCAGCGACGAAGGCTCTCGACCCGAGCAGGGCCAGAACCATGTATGCCATACCAGCCACCGTCAGCAGCGCCGCCAACCCCTCAATCGCAGTGGCCATGTTGTTAGTTTAGCGAAACGTCTGTCCAGAGGGCTATTTAGTTGAGGGGTTTAGGGTTTTCAGGCGGTCCTTACTCAGCTTCAGGACAATGCCGGAGTTTCGGTCGGCTACCTCACTGACCTTGTACTCCGCGGCAGTACCGATCACCTGGGCGACTTCGGACGGCGTGAGCTTGTAGTCTTCGGCGAGCCACTGCGCCATGCCGGAGGTGGCCTCCTTGAAGGCATCGTCAAGCGAACCGTAGAGGCCCATAGTCATGATGTGCGTCGCATTTTCGATGCGCGGACCGTTCACCCGCTTGCCCGGGAGGACGTCGACGGTGAACTCGACGTCCATGGAGGTCTCGAGCGCGTTGCCGTTGATCTCGCCATCGCCCATGGCGGCGTGAGCGTCGCCCAGGTAGAGGAGCGCGCCGGGATTGGAGACGGGGAGGTAGATGGTCGCACCTTCGATGATTTCGTTGAAGTCCATGTTGCCGCCATTGAAGCTGGAGTCGCCTGCGCCGAGTGGGGCGGAGCCAGCGGCGTTTGCCGTCGCAATGCAGCCGAGCATGGGCCTAAGCGGAACGGTGTAGTGACGCAGGTGTTCGCTTGGGGTGACGAGCGTGGCAACGCCGGCGGCGGGATCAAGGTGCCAGCGGATGGATTTTCCGGTGTCCTTCATCTTGACGGCGAGGCTGCTGTCCATCGCGCTCTCTACAACACCGTCGTCGGTGCCAGCCCAATCGCGGTTCAGCTTCAGGCTGACGAGGTGGACGACGAGCGTGTCGCCGGGCATGGCAGTCTCGATGTAGAAGGGTCCGGTTTCGGGATTGCCGCCGGCGACGCGGGTGACGCTCTTCTCATCCTGACCGCCCGCATCGACGGTTGTGGTGTGGATAGTGTCGCCAGGATTGACATGGAGCACGGGCGGGTTGAGGGCGGAGTACTGGCGATAGTAGACGGTGGGAACGAAATCGTGGCGCTGCAGCGGCGCGGTGCTGCGAGCCGGAACGCGCGTGGCTCGGAACGGGTAGACGGTCGTGTGCGTTGGATCGTCAGGAAACATGGCGGTGACGGTTCCCGACAGCTCGCCCGTCGGCAATAGTGTGCTCTTCAGGTCGAGCTTGCCGTCGCCCCACGGAGCCGAGACAGTCACGGTGGTCCCGGCGACGATGCCTTCGAGTTTCGAGCTATTCAGCGTGCCGGTGAGTTTGTCGCCCTGCTGCGTGAGGTTGAGGCCGAAGTATCGCGGGGTGCCGAAGTAGTCGGCTGTGATGCTCCACTTGCCGGTTAGCGATGGTGCGGTTTGTGCGGAAAGAGGGGAAAGAGCAAGGAAAACGCACGCGAGAATCGCTCCAGGTCGCATCGGGAATCTCCTTTGAGACATGAGATACGTGCGGCTGAGGCGTAAGGTTCACCACGCACGGGGAGAGATGCTGGAAATCGGCAAACCTACTCGTAACGTAGCGCTTCGATTGGATTCAGGCTGGCAGCCTTGTACGCGGGGTAGATGCCGAAGATGAGGCCGATGGCACAGGCGCATGTAAACGCCAGCAGAACCCAGAAGACCGATACAACGGCGGGCAGCAGGAAGTGCAACCCGAACCCGATCACGCTTCCAGCCACAACCCCGATGACGCCGCCTACGGCGCACAGGGTTACGGCCTCCAGCGTGAACTGGGCCATGATGGTGCCTCGGGTGGCACCGATGGCTTTTCGGACGCCGATCTCCCGCGTTCGTTCCGTCACGCTGACCAGCATGATGTTCATCACGCCGACTCCGCCGACCATGAGCGCGACGCTGGAGAGAGCGAAGAGCAGGCCAAAGAGGCCGAAGGTGATGGAGTTCCAGAGGCGAGTGAGCGAATCGGTGCCGAAGACGGCGAAGTTATCCGGGGCTTCGTTGGCGACCTTGCGGCGACGGCGAAGCAGTTCCGTGATTTCGTCCTGCACCACCGAGAGATTCTTGGGGTCGTCATACTTCAGGGTTATCCAGTAGTCGAGGTCTTCCGGATGCAGCTTATGGAAGGTGGTGACTGGGAAGTACGCCATGTTGTCTTCAGCGTTCTTGCCGCCGCCGAATGCCGATTTCTTCTTGTCGGCGACTCCTACTACCGTAAAGGTCATCCCGCCTACCACGACATCCTGGCCCACGGCATTGTCCACGCCGAAGAGCTGGTCGGCGGTGTCGTAGCCGATGACGACGACGTTGGCGAAGCGCTCCTGGTCGGACTCGTTGAAGAAGCGGCCCCGCAACATTTCAAGCTCGCTAACATCCTTCTTTTCGGGAGTGTTGCCGGCGAGGATGGTGTTCTGCATACTGCGCCCGTTACCGCGGATGGCCGTCGTTCCGTTGCGGAACTGGTTGGTCTGGTCCTGGAAGCGCAGCTCGGGGGAGACAGCGACGACGTGTGGCAGCTCGCGGATGGCGACGGCGTCTTCGTAAGTCATCTGCTTGCGGCTGAGCATCTCGGTGGTGGGGCGCTGGCCGAAGACGGGGAATCGGAAGATGAACAAAACGTTTGAACCAAGCGATTCGATGACGCCCTGCACGCTGCTGTTCAGACCGTTGACGACCGAGGAGATGACGATGACCGTCATCACACCGATGACGATTCCGAGGATAGTGAGGCCGCTGCGCAGCTTATTGGTGCGCAGTGTGTCCAGCGCCATCGCGATTGTTTCGCCTGAGAGTCCCATTGCCATAGTGAATTGCCTGTACTCACGATATTACGTTGCGGTCGAACATCCGTTGACGTAACGCACAACTTCCCACACGGTTATTCGTAACGCAGAGCCTCAATGGGATTGAGGCTGGCGGCCTTGAATGCAGGGTAGATCCCGAAGATGAGACCGATGGCGCACGAGCATCCGAACGCCAGGATCACCCAGAATATGGAGACAACCGAGGGCAGGACAAAGTGCAGCGCGAAGCCGATGATGCTGCCAACCACGACTCCGATGACCCCGCCCACAGCGCAGAGCGTGACGGCTTCGAGGGTGAACTGGGCCATGATGGTGCCTCGGGTGGCCCCGATCGCTTTGCGTATGCCGATCTCGCGGGTTCGCTCGGTGACCGAGACCAGCATGATGTTCATCACGCCGACGCCGCCCACCATCAACGCGACGCTGGAGAGTGCGAAGAGCAGGCCGAAAAGGCCGAAGGTAACGGAGGTCCAGAGGCGGGTGAGAGAGTCCGTGCCGAAGACGGCGAAGTTGTCGGGCTTCTCGTTGGCGACCTTGCGGCGGCGGCGCAGCAGTTCGGTGACCTCGTCGGTGACGAGTCCGACATTTTTGATGTCGTCGTATTTCAGCGTCACCCAGTAGTCCAGAATCTCCGGGTGGATTTTGTGGAAGGTCGTAATCGGGAAGTAGGCCTTGTTGTCTTCGGCATTCTTGCCTCCTCCGAATGCGGTTCGGCGTTTGTCGACGACGCCGATGACGGTAAAGGTGACGCCGCTGACGACGATTTCCTTCCCTACTGCATCGTTCAAACCAAAGAGCTCGTCGGCGGTGTCGCGCCCTATGACGACCACGTCGGTTGCATGTTCCAGATCGTTGGCGTTGAAGAAGCGGCCCGACAGCATGCTCATGTTGTTGACGGTCTCAGCGTCCGGAGTATCGCCCTCCAGCTGGGTTCTCTGGATGGAGCGGCCGTTAGCGCGGACGGCAGTGGAGCCCACTCCGCCGGGGGCGCTGCGATCGACATATTGCAGGATTGGGGCGACGGCGACCACGTGGGGCAGGGTGCCGATGGCCTGGGAGTCGTCATAGGTAAGCTGCTTGCGGCTGAGCATCTCGGTTGTGGGCCGGTTGGCGAAGACCGGGAACCGGAAGACGAAGAGAACATTGGAGCCGAGTGATTCAACGAGGTCGGAGACACTGTTATTGAGGCCGGTGACGACGGAAGAGATGACGATCACGGTCATGACACCGATGACGATGCCGAGGATGGTGAGGCCGCTGCGCAGCTTGTTGGTGCGCAGGGTGTCGAGCGCCATGCCGATCGTTTCGCCGGAGAGTCCCATCGCCATAACTTCTCCTTCTAATCGGCCCGCAGGGCGACAATGGGATCGAGTTCGGCGGCCTTGCGAGCGGGGTACACGCCGAAGAAGATGCCGGTTCCGGTAGCCATCACCAGGCCCGCGAGAACGCTCCACAGGGCGACGGTGGACGGGAATCCGGAGACCAAGGTGACGATCTCGGCCACGCCTACACCTCCGGCGACACCGATGAAGCCGCCAATCAGAGCCATCAGGGCGGATTCGATCAGGAACTGGATCAGAATGTCCTGGCGGCGGGCTCCGAGGGCCTTGCGAATGCCGATCTCGCGGGTTCGCTCGGTGACCGAGACCAGCATGATGTTCATGATGACGATTCCACCGACCACAAGCGAGATGAGCGCGATCGCTCCGGCGACCGCGCCGAAGGAGTTGGTAAGCTGGCTGGCGAAGCCGACCAGGGTGTTGTTGGTGTCGAGCTCGAAGGAGTTCGGCTGGCCGGGTGCATCGTGGCGGCGAGCCCGCATCAAGACGCGAACCTCGTCGGCAGCGGTCTCAAGCGGTGCGCCTGCGCTGCCGGCCTTGATATAGATGGTGACCGACTTTTGTGTGCCGTAGTCCCGCTGGAATGCGGTGAGGGGGACGCCGATGAAGTTGTCCTGGCTCTGGCCGAATGTGCTGCCCTGCTTTTCGATGATGCCGATCACGGTGTAGGGGGTGCCGTCGGCGCGCAGTTCCTGACCGAGCGGATCGGTGCCGGGGAAGAGATTTTCCGCAACGTCCGTGCCGATCACCGCGACGTGCGCCGCGTGCTCCTGATCGGCGTCGGTAAGGCCGCGACCCTGGACAATGTCGAGATTCTGCAGGGTCGGCATCTGCCACGTATACCCGCGGATCTGGGCGTCGGTAATGGACTTGGTGCCATGCACAAGCTTGCCGACGGATGCCTGCTGGCCGCCGATTCCGACACAATGTTTGCAGTTTTCCTCAATGTATTTCAGGTCGTCGTAGAGGATGACCTTACGCTTCTGGAACTTGATGTAATCGTCCGCGTTGGTGACGATCTGCGGCATGCGGGTGACGGTAAAGACGTCCGCTCCGTAGCGCGAGAACTTCTCAATAACAAACGAGTTAGCGCCGTTGACCAGCGTGACGACGGCGATGACGCTGGTGACTCCGATGACCACGCCAAGCAGGGTGAGCACAGTGCGGAGCTTGTTGGCCCACAGGGATTGGATCGCGAGCTTAAGGGCTTCTTTAAGTTCCATTTCTTTCGTCCAACCCCAATCTTACCTATAACCCCGTGCCGCGCGGCGCATCTATCCGTATCTATCGTTACGCAGGTTAGCCGGAATCGGTTCCATTGCGACGCGTTTGTGCATTGATGTGTATAACGTATTCCTACAGTACCAACATGCGGCGATCGCCGGGAGGGCAATGTGGGGGTCAACCGAATAAATCAGTGCGCTCTGAGCGCCATACTTTTGGGGGCAGTCGTCAGCCCATTTGCAGCGGGAGCGCAGCAACAGAGCAAGTGGGTCACCAGTTGGGCGGCGTCTGCTCAGGGACCATACCCAGCCGGCTCGTCCGTTGCCCTTCCCGATCAGAGTCTGACCTTCCCGGTTGCGGCGGAGGGCGCAAACGACCAGAGCTTCCGCATGATTGTCCGCCCCACGGTCTGGGGCGGGCAAACCAGGGTACGGTTCAGTAACGCCTTCGGCACCCAACCAGTCAAGCTGAACGCCGTGTACGTGGGACTTCAATTGGCCTCCTCTGCGGTGGTCCATGGCACGAACATGCCGGTTCTCTTTTCGGGCCGAGGGGAGGTCTCCATTGCCCCGGGCACCGATATCTGGAGCGATCCGGTATCCCTGCCGTTTGCGTCAGATGGGAAGGAGAGGGATCTGGCGGGCCGGAAAATCGCCGTGTCCTTCCACGTGGATGGAAAGAGCGGCCCCATGACGTGGCACGCTAAGGCCCTGCAGACGTCCTACGCCGGTTTTCCGCAGTCCGGCTCCCATGGTGGCGAGGAAAGTGAAAGCGCGTTTCCCCTATCCACGACAGCGTGGTTCTTCCTCAGTGCAGTCGATATGCGCTTGCCCGGCGATACGCCGCTAGTAGTCTGTTTCGGTGATTCGATTACCGACGGCACCAACAGCACGCTCAACGGAGATGACCGTTGGCCCGACATTCTGCAGCGCAGTCTTGGCGATCGCTACCCGAACGGCGTTCCGGTGGTGAATGCCGGCATCGGGAGCAATCAGGTCACCGGCCCCGAAACCTACAGCCTCGAAAAGCCAACCAACGGTGGCCCTTCCGCGCTCCAACGCATGGGGCGCGACGTCGTTTCGCTGAGCGGTGTGACGACGGTCCTGTGGTTGGAAGGCATCAACGACCTCTCTCGTGCCGACGAGCCCTCGCCTGACGTGGTGATCGAGGGCTATCGCGCGGGCGTCGCTGCCTTGCGGAAGGCGATTCCCGGCGTGCGCATTGTCGGCGCGACGATCACCCCGTCGCTCGGCGCGAAAGGCAACGCCGGGACAGAAGCCGTGGACCGGAAAAGAAAAGCAGTGAACGAGGCAATCCGCGGGGGTGGCATCTTCGACGGCTATGTGGACTTCGAGCGCGCGACCGTAGATACGGCGTTGGGCGGTCTGAAACCGGAGTTCGTGCCCAACAGCACGATCGGCGGGCCGGGGGACATGCTGCACCCCAACCGCGCCGGATATCTGGCCATGGCGAACGCCATCGGCCTCGACACGGTGCTGCCGGGCTTCGAAGCGAAGCACTCGGCATCGACTCCGCCTGTGAAGGCCGGTAAGAACGCCCACGGTGTACGGCGTTCGCGCTAAACTGGTACAAGCAGGCGGCTGGATGATCGCTGCCGGCTTCGTTCGCAAGAGCGTTTGCCGGGGGAGGAAAGTCCGAACTCCGCAGGGCAGTGTGCCGGATAACGTCCGGGACGGGTGCTTGTGAAGGCACCTGGACGGCTAGTGCAACAGAGAATATACCGCCTTCCATCCCCGGCGAAAAGCCGACAGGAAGAAGGTAAGGGTGAAAAGGTGCGGTAAGAGCGCACCGGGTTTGGGGTAACTCAAACCGCATGGTAAACCCCACACGGAGCAAGACCAAATAGGCAGGGAGTTCGATCGCCTTCTTCCGAGCGATCGACGCGCATCGGCCCGATGCGCCCAGGGGAAGAGTGTAATGCCGAAACTTGCGGGTAGGTTGCTGGAGCGCCGCAGTAATGCGTCGCCTAGAGGAATGATCGTCCTCGACAAAATTCGGCTTATAGGCTCGCCTGCAAACTTACCGGATTCCCTATCGATGTACGCCGGGGCCACCGTCTTTGCGCTCTTGCCCCCTTGGCTTCGTCTTTTTTGCCCGCTGCTCCGTCCAACTCGGCAACAGCCAGGGGAACAGGAGCTGCCGTCGCAGCGTACTTAATTCAGAAGAAGTTCGCGCCGCCCGTTTTTGCGTGCGCCATGCGATAGCATCTTCGCTGTACGACAATTTTATTTTCAGGCCTATCCGAAGCAGCAGAGCACGTACCCGATGGATAAACTTCCAGCTCGGCTCTTAGGTCAGCAGGTGCCGCGCTGCTCCACTCCGGCAGGGCAAAGTACGACTGCAATGGCGCGACTCATTCAACAGGGGAGTGCTTTCAATGGCTCCTGGGAAAAGGACTGGCACTCGTTCTTTAAGGAATCATGAATTTTTTCGAGGCCGTAAAAATATCGCTGATGTCTCTCTGGGCCAACAAGCTGCGCTCCATCCTCACGCTGCTCGGAGTCGTCATCGGCGTGGCCTCCGTCATCGCCGTCATCACCCTGGTCAACGGAGCCAACAAGTTCGTCGCGACCAAGATTTCCGGCTATGGCTCCGATACCTTCACCGTCAAGAAAACTCCCTCCGTCATTACCAGCGGAGAAGAGTGGCTGAAATACCAGAAGCGTAAAAAAATCACTTTCGACGATTACGATGCACTTCGGGAAGGCTGCAAACGCTGCCTGATCACCGGAGCCATGATCGGGGATACTACCCGGGTTGTCTACAGCAAGCAGTCCAGCACCGGCACCAGCCTCAGGGGCTGGACTTGGACCATGTCTGAAATTTCCAACCTCAACATTGTCGAAGGCCGCGCGCTCACTGAGATGGATGAGAAGCAGGCCACTCACATCGCGATCATTGGCTACGACATCATCGATAACCTGATGCCGGGCGTAGACCCCCTGGGCAAGGAGATTCGTGTCGACGGCGTCCCGTTCGTCGTAGTCGGAGTGGGCGAGCGACAGGGCAAGACGCTG
>JANXWZ010000069.1 GCA_025350865.1 Rhodanobacteraceae bacterium | reverse complement strand
GTAAGGTCTTCGGCGAGTTGGTCGTCATCGACGGGAAGCGCGGGCAGGTAGGAGCGGAGCCATTCGGTAAGGATTTTCATGGACAATTAAGTGTAACCGGGCTCGAGGTTACGGAAGAGCCGATGATCGGACCCGATGTGGGATTTCACTAGCGGTATCGGATGCGTGGGAACTGTGCGCGAGGGAATGGCGATGGCTGCTGTGGCGGATCATGTGTTGGAGTGCGATGCGGTTGTTTTTCAGCGGGACTTGAACGTGCTGCCGTATGAGATTGGGCACACGCTGGCGGATCATCCTCTTTTTCAGCTCGATGTGCTGGTGGAGCTGGCGCAGAGAGTCGCGGCGCGCAAGAATCCGCACATGTCGGGCGGCGATGTCTACTTCAACGAAGGTGCCATCGAGGCCGGAACTATGCCAAATTACGATCGACCGGAAGAGGAACGGGCTCGTGCAGCCGAACTGGTGCGGAAGATCGAACTAGCCGAGGCCTGGATCATCCTGAAGCACGTGGAGCGCGAGGATGGCTACCGCGAGGTGATGGAGCGGGCCGTGGTCGACGCGTTGCGGTTGGCGGGCCCGGCTGGCGAACAGCTCTTCAAGAAGATCAAGTGGTTCGAGGCAATTGTCTTCATCACATCGCCGAACCGGGTGACGGAGTACCACATCGACCGCGAGTGCTCCTGGATCTTCCAGATCCGCGGCGACAAGGCAATCCATCTCTTCGACCGTGCGGACAAGGATGTGGTTCCCGAAGAAGAGCTGGAGCGTTTTTACACAGTCGACAACCGGGCGAGCGAGTACAAACCGCAGTTCGAAGACCGGGCGTTGGTGTACGACATGACTCCTGGGACTGGCGTTCATATCCCTGTGAATACGCCGCACTGGCTGAAGAATGGAAACAACGTTTCGATTACGCTGAACGTCAATTTTCAGTTCCACGATGCCCAGATCGCGAATCTTTATAAATCGAATTACTACCTGCGGAAGCTGGGGCTGAGGCCGTCGCTGCCCGGAGCGCATTCAACCATTGACCGGATGAAGGCGTGGGCATTTACCGGTGCGCTGACGGTGAAGCGCAAGTTGAGGCCGGGGGACGGTGTGGTGCCTCCCGAGGCGAAGGATCAGAAGCGGCGGATCGCCGAGATGTTGGCAACCGCGCGATAAGAGGTCCACCGCGTTGTCGGATTCAGGTCGAGTAAAGGTGCCAGGCGGTGGAAAGGTCCTGGACGACGTGTCCCAGTGATTTATAGACCGTAATCTCGTCGGGGTTGCGGCGACCTTCGATCTTGCCTGCGAAGACGTCCCCAATCTCCGCGACGATGTGAGAGTCGTCAATCAGGCCGGCTGCTTTGGCGTGGAGGAACTCGGCTCCGGCGGCGAGACAACTGGCGCGGCTATCGGCGATGAAGCGGGAGCGCACGACCAGGTCGTCGTCGATCTCGATGGGCACGGCGTGGCTGGACCCGACCACGTTGATGTGGGTTCCGGGCTTCACCCACGAGCCATTCAGGATGGGTTCGGGCGCGGAAGAGACGGTGCAGATGATGTCGGCGCAGGCGACAGCTTGCTCCGCGCTAACGACGGCGACGACGGGAATTCCTAGTTCGGCCTGCATCCTCTCGGCAAAGGCCTGTGCGCGGTGCGGAGAGCGGCCCCAGACGGTGATGGATTCGAGCTTTCTGACCTGCGATATCGCGCGCGCATGGGTGGCCGCCTGCTCGCCGTAGCCGAGCAGCGCAAGGCGGGTGGCGTTGGGGCGGGCAAGCGCGTCGGTAGCCGCTGCTGAAGCTGCCGCAGTTCGAATCGCCGTGATTTCGCCCGCATGCACAACGCAAACCGGCGCGCCGGTGTCGGGATCGAACAGTAGGACGAGGCCCTGGTGCGACTGGATCCCCTTAGCGAAATTGTCGTGGAAGACGCTGATGAGCTTTGCGCCGAAGGGGGCTTTGGGGCCCATAGCCCCGGGCATGATGCCGAAGAGGCGACCGTCGGAGAGCGGCAGAATGGTGCGGAGGTGCTGCAGCGTTTCGCCGGCCGACAGCGCGATCATTGCGTCGCGCACGATAGGGATGCAGACGTCGTAGGTAAGCCGCCGGGAAACTTCGTCACGATCGATGAAGCGCATAAGGCAGGGTAGCGCAGATGGAACGGCAGGTGGATTTGGCAACGCGATGTGGGAGGCAAGGGGCGGTTGGGGTTCGCAATTTCTCACGCGTTTATCAAACGAATGCCGACTTATGTTTACTATAGTAATAACCACTCGCATTGAAATTGGGTACCGTTGCCCGCGACATCGGTTGCTCTGCGCGGAATATTGAATTGACAGGTACGACTTCTACCCCCTACCCCGCTGCAGGTGCAAAATAGACCCTCGACAGCAAAACAGGAAAGCTCCCCTATGCCTATGTTGGGTTTTCTCGAATACAAGACATTGCTGGTAGGCGAATGCGTTCTGGCGATCGTGTTTGCGATGGTGTTTCTGGGGATGAACCGCATCTTCCCCCAGGTTCGCGGAGCCTTTCCGATGGCGTTGAGCTATGCGCTACTGGTGCCGGAGACAATCTTTCTGGCGCTCGGAGGCCACGTCTCCCCGGTGATCTCGGTATTGATGGCGAACACCCTTACGTTGAGTTCCATGATCGCCATGTATGAGGGGATCGTGGCATTCACCGGTGTGATCGGCCGCCGCTGGCTACTTTGGTTCGTCGCGTTCACCTCGTTTGCAGTGGTTTATTTCAACACGGAGGTCAATCCGAACATTGGCCCCTGCATCGTCTCGCTGGCCATTGTGATGGCGGTGGTCCGGGGCTTCAGTGCCTTTGCGCTCTTCCAGCGTTCGCTGCAGTCGACCCAGAGCAAGACCCTGCGGCTTTTCGCCCTGTTTCTCTCCGCTCTGGTTGTCAACAGCCTATGGCTGGCATGGAGAACGTTGGTTCATGGGGTGCCGACAGATACTCTCGCCCTACGTCAGATGCAGGTCACAATACGCGCGGCCGAGATGGTTTCGATGGTTGCGTCGGGACTGTTCTTTCTGGTGCTGACCAGCCGCGAGCTGGTATCGCGACGCAGGACGGACGTGAGCCGTGACGCGCTGACCGGAACAATCAGCCGGGGTGGCCTCGACCTGGAGCTGGCAATCGAAATGGAACGCTTCTCCCGGAGCGGACAGCCGTTTTCGATTGCGATGGTGGAGGTCGACCGCCTGCAGCGGGTGGTCGACGTGGAAGGCCGTGCAGTCGCCAACGCGACCTTGCGCGAGGTCGGAGCCGGTATCGCCGGACAACTCCGCAGCACGGACCAGGTAGGACGCTTCACCGGAGATCACTTCCTGCTGGTGCTTTCGCAGACGGCACAACACGAGGCGTTGATCGTTGCCGCGCGCGTGATGGCCACGGTTGGTAGGCTGAAGATGCAGGCTGAGCCGGTAACGCTGAGTATCGGAGTCACGGAGTCCGCTGCGAATGACTCGACCGCTGAGCTGATTTCGCGGGCGGAACAAGCGTTGTTTCTGGCCAAGGCGGACGGCTCGAACGGCTGTAGGGTGGTGCTGGCCGGGCTTGGCGAAGTGGGCAAGACGCCAGAGGCGAGGCTCTCCGCAGTGGTGTAGACGGTCAGACGCGGAGAAAGATTTTGCGCCGCCAGAGCAGCCAGATCGGCACAAAACAAACCACCACATAGGCAAACGCAAAGGCCAGCGAGGTGTTTTCGTTGGAGCCGTGCGACGCGAACAAATGGGCGTAGAGATACGCCCAGGCGGTGATCGGATGACCGTTGGGCAGCACCGCAACCTTCCACGCGATGAGCGACAGGACGATGAGATCGGAGATCACATACGCTGCAATGGCGTTCGAGCCATAGACCAGCAACGGCCACAGAATCGCACGGGCGGCACTGGATCGCTGCTGAATCTGGAGCGTGTCGAAGAGCCAGTAAAAGAGGGCTAACAGCAGCAGAGACCAGCCGCCGGCAAACAAAACGAAGGAGCTCGTCCAGAGGTTTTTGTTGATCGGAAACCACGGGTTCCAAAGCAGACCAAGGGCAAGTGAGATGACCCCAGCCAGCGGTAGCGCAATCCCACGGACCCCATTCCGCTGCTTGAGATAGAGGGCCGCGAGGATTCCAAAAAGTGTGGTGGCTACGGCTGGAAGTGTGCTGAGGAGACCTTCAGGGTCGTGGGTCTTCTGGTAGAGGCGGCCCAGGTTGACGGTGCTGAGGGTGAAGGCGCTCACGGCGCGGTCAATCCATGCGGTAAGGTTGCGCTCGGGGTCGAGGATGGGGAAGTCGGCGACGGGGTGCCCGAGACCGGGGATCGGGACGAAACGCATCAGAATCCAATAGCCGATGAGCATCGTCGCGGTGATGGCGACAAGAGCCCTGGTCGAGCGCACATAAAGGAAGGTCAGCCCGGCGACTAGGTAGCAGAGGGCGATGCGCGTCAGGACTCCGTACAGACGGATGTGGGCGTAGTGAAAGTGGGGGAAACCGCTGATGAACATCTTGATGGCGAAGATGAGCGCGGCGCGACGGACAATCTGGAGCGCGATCTTCGATCGCGGAATTCCCTTCGCGAGACGTGAGTCGATGGCGAAGACGATGGAGCAGCCGACCAGGAAGAGGAACATTGGAAAGACGAGGTCGGTGGGGGTGAAGCCGTTCCACTCTGCGTGATCGAGTGGCCAGTAGACGTGCGCCCAGTCGCCGGGATCGTTGACCAGGATCATGAAGGCGATGGTGAGGCCGCGGAGGGCGTCGATGCTGGTGATGCGGGTGGCGGCGGTCATGCGTCGTCCTTCCAGTTCGATCCGGGCATGATGCGCTTCATGAACTCATCGAACAGCGGAACGGTGAAGGCGGTGTCGCCGTGGTTCGGACTCCAGAGCATTCCCTTGACGATGAGAGTCTGACGCACCGGCCCAAGAGCATTTACCGGCTGGCGCAGGGACTTTGCAATGTCTCCGGACCGATGGGGTCCGGGGCCTAAATCTGCCATGCCCCGGAGATACCGCTTTTCCTTCGGAGTGAGGCGATCGAAGCGGACGCGAAAAAAGCTTTCATCCAGGTCTGCGATAGCGAGCGTAGATGCCGCGACGACATCTCGACCCGTGATGGGACTGCGTGCGGCGATCTCCCAGCTATGCTTGCCCCATTCCTGAAGGAAATAGGGGTATCCCTGGGTTCGGGCGATGATTTCGTCAATCGCGTCTGGTGTGAATTCAACACCCTCGTCGCGCGCGGGCTTGACGATGGCAAGCTCTGCCTCCGGCTTGTCCAGTGGTCCGATTTGTGGAAAGTCGAACAGTCGTTCGGCATAAGATTTCGCTTCGCCAGCCAGAGCCCTCAATTGTGGCAATCCGGCTCCGACCACGGTAACCGGAAGTCGGTCCTGCGCGCAGCGATGGAGCGCGGAGATAAGCGCCGCAAACTGATCCTGAGGCAAGTACTGAAGTTCGTCGATGAAGATCACCAACGCAGTGTCGGCTTGTTTGGCGGCGAGACCGGCTTGTTCAAGCAGCGCGGTCAGATCGCCTGCAAGATGACCATTGTCGGCAAGACCGGCTTCCGGTTCAAAGTCGAATCCAACTTCGATATCCGAATACTTTAGTTTCAGGGCTTTGGCGAAACCCGCAAGCGCTCGCAGACCGCGCTTCGCGAATTCGCTCGATGCGGCAATCCTGCTGAGTCTTAGCAAGGCTAACCGCAATTGTGGAGCGAGAAGCGCAGGCAGCGAAGAACCTTCAGGAGTTTCCATGCGAATGACGTGTGCGCCTGCCGCTTCAGCATCGGAACGCATCTGGTCCAGCAAAACGGTCTTGCCAACACCTCGCAAGCCCACCATGAGAATGCTCTTGGCTGATCTCCCCGCACGAATGCGGGCAATTGCAATCGCTACGCGTTCGCGCAGAGCATCGCGCCCGGCAAGTTCTGGTGGAGGACTGCCTGCACCGGGAGAATATGGATTGATGACGGCTTCCATATCGAAAAGTTTAGCATGTTTATGCTCATAGCATAAACCGCCGAATTTCCTTATAAATGAACGGGAGGACGATCAGGTCGATCACGCGAACTGCTCCAGAAAACGCAAGTCGCCGGTGTAAAACTGACCGATATCCGAGACGCCGTGGAGGATCATCGCGATGCGCTCGACGCCCATGCCGAAGGCGAAGCCGCTGATGCGCGCGGGGTCGTAGGGGGTGGGGTCGAGACCCAGGCGGCGCCGCTCGGCGGTGACGGCTTCAAAGACCGCAGGGTCAACCATGCCGCAGCCGAGCAGTTCGATCCAGCCGCTGTGCTTGCACTTGCGGCAGCCCTTGCCGTTGCAGAAGATGCAGGAGATCTGGACGTCGGCAGACGGCTCGGTGAAGGGGAAGAAGCTGGGGAAGAAGCGGGTTTTGACCGCCGAGCCGAAGAGGGCGCGCATGGCGTGGTCGAGGGTTCCCTTGAGGTCCGAAAAGGTGATGTTGGTATCGACACATAGGCCTTCAACCTGATGGAAGATTGGCGAGTGGGTGGCGTCGGCGGCGTCGTTGCGGTGCACCTTGCCGGGGATGACGATACGCAGGGGTGGCGGGCCTTCGAGCATCGAGCGGATTTGGACGGGGCTGGTGTGGGTGCGCATCAGCAGCCGGTCGCGGCTCGGCTTGGAGGACTGCCCGGCGATCTGGAGGGTGTCCTGGGTGTCGCGCGCGGGGTGGTTCGGTGGGAAGTTGAGAGCTTCGAAGTTATAGAAGTCGGATTCCACCTGGGGGCCGAGCGAGGTGCTGTAGCCGAGGTGATGGAAGACCTCGACGACGCGATCCATCGTGGTAAGAAGCGGGTGGGGGATGCCCGGGGTCCGGATGGTGCTGGGCAGCGTGATGTCGATGCCCTGCGCGGCCGGCTTGGCGACCGGGGCTTCGAGTGCGACTTCAATCTGCTGCTTGAGCTGGTTGAAGCGGATGCCGAGGGGTTTGCGAGCCTCGGCGGGGGCGGATTTAAGCCAGGCGTCGGAGATCAGCTTGAGGCGGCCTTGCTTGCGGCCGAGCCAGAGCAGACGGAAGGCCTCGGGATCTTGTAGCGAGACGGAAGAGGTGACTTCCGCAGCGAGTGTCGCGAAGGCTTGGTCGAGGGTTACGTCGTCGTAGGCAGAAAGATGGTGGATGGCGTCGGTCATGATGGCAGGTTTCAGGGGTGTTCAATGATTGTGTTGCTTATGCGGCTTGCACGGCCAGGACCGTAACCCGGGTCGTGGCCTCTGGGATCGGGTCACCGTCAGCAATCATTCCATCAATATGGAACGAGATGCCTTCGCGTAGGAGCTTTTCCGTGACCTCATAGGTTGAACCGGCGACGCCTAGACCCGGAAGATCGGGGCAGTAGGCGCTCCAGCCAGTCGACGTTTTTTCAAAGACCGCCGCATAGTCTCTCATTTCGCCAGTCCTGCCTGTCTAAAGATACTCTTTCGGGTGCCTTCGTCCATTTCTTCGGATGGATGACCGGCGACCGTCACACGTCCAGCCTTTGTCGGGTGTTGAATCGCCGATGGCTGCCACGTTGATCTACTTGGCGCCAACCATCTTCACAGATAAGGCGCAAAACATCTCGAGTCTTCAATATGTGCCTCGCTCAAGTGTATCGTTTCGAAATGCCTACAGAGCGGAAAAGACGATTGCGGCCACCAGGACGCCGAGAAATATGGACCGTTTATCGGTGATGGCGTAGACGACGGGGTCTTCGTTCAGCTCACCGCGCGCCGCCAGTAGCCAGAGCTGCGACACCCACAGGAGGAGGACCGGCAACAGCAGCCAGAGGCGTCCGCCGTTCTTATAAAGGTGCGTGTCGAGGTTGGAGATATAGAGCAGCAGCACGACCACTGAGGCGTAGGCTGCCGAGGTTCCGAAGGCGCGGAGCTGTTCGATATCGTCCAGCAGGTAGCCGCGTCCGTTGGTCGGGGCCTTGTCGCGGAGGCGCAGGCTTTCGAGCTCGGCGAAACGCTTGACGAAGGCTAGCGAAAGGAAGAAGAAGACCGAGAAGCCGCCCAGCCACTTTGTCACCTCGACTCCGCCCGCCGCGCCGCCGGCAAATATGCGTACTGTATACAATCCGGCGAGCACGATCACGTCGACCAGCACGACCCGCTTGAGGACGAGCGAGTACGCCGTGGTGGTGACAGCGTACAGCAAAAGCCAAGCGATGAAGCTGCGCGGCTCATCGAGCGGCGCTCCGAAATGGGCGACGATAGCGGGGAGTGACAGCGCCAGCGTGGCCGACGCGACCAGAAAGAGCGCGATGACGGCGATGCCGGAGAACGCCGAGAGATTTCCGGCGGCAAAGGGGCGGCGGCGCTTGCTGTGGTGGCGGCGGTCAGCTTCGATGTCCAGCAGATCGTTGACGATGTAGGTTGCCGAGGCGCACAGTCCGAAGGCGAAAAACGCAATCACCACACCGACGATCGAACCCAGGGCATGGCTGGATCCCCAGGCGTGCGCCAGCAGAAAAGGGAGAAAAATGAGGGTATTCTTCGCCCACTGATGCAGCCGGATCGCCTTCAGCCACGCCGTCAGCTTCGGCTGCTGGTCGCGAAAGATGTGCGCGGGTACGACATGGGCGCTGCGCAGACCAGCCATCAGCGATCCGGTCGGGTTGGCGACCATCGGTTCGACGCAGACGGTGAGGATGGGCAGATCGGGGATGGCGTTGCCGATGTAGCAGAACTCGTCGCCAAACCGGGCA
>JANXWZ010000144.1 GCA_025350865.1 Rhodanobacteraceae bacterium | reverse complement strand
CGGGAACGCTGGGCAGTGGCGTAGGAAATGTCAACGGAGTCGGCGGGCCTCGCGTGCTACAGGCTGCGGTGAAGATTACCTTCTAACCACTCGCAAAGCCAGATGCCGGACCACAGAGATTGTGGTCCGGCATTTTGTTTTTGGCGGGTGCGTTGCCGGATGGATCTAGGGAGTTCCCGTATGGCGGTGAGGGGAGAGCTTGTTTTGATTGGGATGGAAAGGCTGGACAAATTCATGGGACGACAAAAGCAGATCCCTACGGGATGACAACAAGGCGCTTAGTGCGCCCTACCTCATCGCTTTTGGAGGTTGGCCTGGACGGCTGGCGCGGTTCGCAGCTGGGTATCAAGGATGGCGGTGTAGGACTGGTCGGATTGAAGGCCGTCGACGCGCTGCTGATTGAGGAACAGGACGGGGGCACCCTGGATTCCGCGGCGCGCCGCATCGTTGATGTCGAGCGCGACTACGGCGGTGGCGTCGTCAAGTGTGGCGGAGAACACTGTGCGATCGATTTGGAGGGCGTCGGCGACGGCTAGCAGCTTGTCGCGGTCGAGCGTGTCGCGGCGGGCGGCGAGGGCGTCGTACATGGGCCAGAATTTGTCCTGTTTGAGGGCGGCGATGAGGGCGGCACCGGCGAGACTGCTGTCGGGGTGGGAGTCCAGCGTGAAGGCGCGGAACAGGACGCGAATCTTGCCGTCGTACTGCGTGGCGAGGCGGTGGATCAACTCAGCCTGGCGGGCGGCGAGGGGGCTGCGAACGTCTACGAACCAGGTGAGAGTGAGGGGCACGCGGGCGGCTGGGCCGAGAACCTGCTGGTCGGGGACGATGGTTTCGGTGAGGGCGATCGCGCCCAGGCCGGCGGGTTTGCCGGAGACGGGTGTGCTGTGCGAGTCGGCGATCTGGTTGAGTTCGGCCAGGGTGCGGACGCCGGAGAAGGCCTGTCCGTCGACGAAGAAGGTGGGTGTGCCGTTGACGCCGGCTTTGACGCCGAGGGCGCGGTCGGCGGCGATCTGGCCTTCGAATTTATGGGTGACGAGCGCCTGATCGAACTGATTCATGTCGAGATTCAGTTCCTTCGCGTAGGCGCGGAGGTTATCGATTTTGAGCGACGATTGGTGCGCGAAGAGGAGGTCGTGCATGGGCCAGAACTTGACCTGCTCGCGGGCGGCGAGGGCGGCTTCGGCGGCGATCTCGGCCTCGGGGTGGAAGTCGAGCGGGAAGGCGCGGAAGACCCAGCGGATCTGGCGTCCGCGGTCGGCCAGGAGCTGCTCCATGGGAGCGACGGCGGCGCGGCAGAAGGGACATTGGAAGTCGGTAAACTCGACTATGGTGAGCGGAGCGGCGGGGGCTCCAGTTGCCGCTGTGGGCGAGGCCAAAATCGCAGCGGCGATCGAGGCTTCGAGCGGCGCGTCGTCGGGTTTTGGAGTTCCGTCGGCGGGCGGCTTGTTGGCAGCCTTGTCGATCATCGCGGAGAGCGTGTCTTCACTCTGGACGCCAATGATGCTGCGGCCGCTCACGAAGAGGGTCGGTGTCTGGTCAATGGCGAAGGCGTGGCTCTCTTCGAGGTCGGCGTCGAGCTTGGCGGAGGTGGCGCGGGAGTCGAAGTCGCGCTGAAAGCGAGGGACGTCCAGGTGGAGCTGGCGCGCATACGAAAGCAGGGAGGCGCGGGTCTGGGGGATCGGTTGGGGTAGAGCAGCTCCGCCATCTCGTTGAAGCGTCCCTGCTGTGCGGCGGCTAGTGCGGCCTTGTGGGCGAGTGGTGCGTCGGGGTGGATGGGCAGCGGAGTCTGCTTCCACAGGATGTGAAGTTGACTGCCGTACTTGGCCTGGAGGTGTTGGAGGTTGAAGAAGAGTTCCGAGGAATAGGGGCACTCAAAGTCTGAAAAGACGACAATGCTGACCGGGGCCGGTGCTGCGGCGGGAGGTGGCGGCGTCGCTGATTGGGCGGCGAGCAGCGTTGCCGAAAATGAGGCTGCAAGCGCGAAGGAGTGCGAAAGGCGCATCGGTGCCATACGCTTACTTTGCTCCGGATGCGGCCGATGGCCCCAGGGGAGAGGCGTTGTTGGCCGGACCTGTGGGTGCGGCGAGCCAGCCCGCTGCCATGGTGGCGATTCTTGCGGGATCGCCAAGATTGCCGGGCATGGTCCAGGCGATGCTAGTGCCGTCCATGCCGTAGAGGACGGGGGCTCCGGGGGGCTTGAGCGCGGCGAACACGCGGTTGTCGCGGTCGGCGAGCCAGGTTGCGTCGCCCAGGGTGGCGTATCGGGCGCGTACGGTTTCCAGGCCGTTGGGCTGTTTGCCGCCGACCAGGATGACGTAAGGCTGGCCGTTGTTCGGGGCGGCGGTGCCGTTGGCGGCCAGAACGGACATCAGGCGGTCGCAGGCGATGCAGTCGGCCCGGCGGTAGAGCAGAAGCCAG
>JANXWZ010000236.1 GCA_025350865.1 Rhodanobacteraceae bacterium | reverse complement strand
TTCTGCTTGCCTTCCCCATCCGCAGGCGCAATCAGGAAAGTCGTCCGCTCGACACCCTTCACCAGCTTGCCGTACATATTCTTCGGCTTGATCAGGTCGAAGTAGTTGCAGATCGTCTCGTCCTTGTCCGCTAGCAGCGGGTACTGGATGTCGTATTTCACCGCGAACTTCTTCTGCGCCTTCACGTCGTCGCGCGAGATGCCGAGGACTGTCACGCCAGCCATCTTCAGCTTGGCGAAGGTGTCGCGGAAGCCGCAGGCCTCAATGGTGCAGCCGGGGGTGTCTGCCCGGGGATAGAAGAAGAGGACCACCGGACCCGCGCCAAAATCCGCGAGTGAGACGGTGTTGCCGTCCTGATCCTGCGTGGTGAAGTTTTCTACGACGTCTCCGGCGTTCTGCGGTGCGCTCATGCTTATGTTCCTTCCGGCGTTGCGGTCAGTGCGGCGATAGTCTTGTTCAGCGATTCGAGATTCTCAACGTTCAGGCTCACCGGCGATTCAATGCCCTTGCCCAGTATCTGACGGGTCAGTCCGGTCAGCACCTTGCCGGGGCCGACCTCGATCAGGTGAGTTGCACCCTGCTGCACCAGAAGCTGAAGACATTCCACCCAGCGCACAGAGCCCGTCACCTGCCGGATCAGCGCGTCGAGAACGTCTGTGTGGCGCGTCAGCAGCCTGGCGTCGACATTGCAGACGACGGGGAACGCCGGATCCAACAGGACGATCTTCTCCAGCGTGTTTGCGAGGGCGTTCTGCGCAGGCTGCATCAGCGCGCAATGGAATGGGGCGCTGACTTTCAGCAGCACCGTCTTCTTGGCGCCGGCCTCTTTGCACAAAGCGACGGCTCGGTCCACCGCCGCGGCAGACCCGGAGATCACGATCTGCTCCGGTGAGTTGATATTTGCCGGGGAAACAATCGCAGCCGCCACTTCGGCGCGCGGAGTCTCCGACTCAGTGGGCGTCGCATCGCCTGATGGGAGCGTTGAGAGCTCGTCCGCAGCCTGCGAGCAGAGGTCGTTGACCCGACCCTCGTTGAGGCCCAGAATCGCCGCCATCGCCCCCTCGCCGGTCGGCACGGCCTGCTGCATGAATTGGCCGCGAGCCCGGACGGTCCGCACGGCATCGGCGAAACTCATCGTGCCCGCAGCAACGTGGGCCGAGTACTCTCCGAGAGAGTGCCCAGCTGAGAAAGCAGGCGTCAGGCCCGGGACTGACTCGGCGAGAACGCGGTATGCGGCGATCGAAACAGTCAGGATCGCGGGCTGCGTGTGCTCGGTGAGCTGAAGGGTCTCGACGGGGCCCTCGAAGATGATCTGCGACAGCGGAAAGCCGAGCGCGGCGTCAGCCTCGTCGAAGACCGCCTTGGCAATGGGGAAGTTGTCGTAGAGTTCGCGACCCATGCCCACGGACTGCGAGCCCTGGCCGGGAAAGAGGAAAGCTGGTTTGGAGTTCGGAAGCATCGGCTTCGATGGTAAATGACTCGCCCATACTAACGGCAGGGCGACCACGGATTAAACGAAAGAGGCACGGATGACGTCGCGACGGGTGTCGTCACACGGACTGATCCGTGCCTTTTCCTTGAAATCCGTGGTGAGCCTTACGTTTCGTCTAAATGCCGACGCCAAACTCCATGTCCTGCATCTCATCGCCCGAGTGGGCGTAGAAGTCGTAGGGGGTCCGGCGGTTGAACTTGTAGCGCTGACGGAGTTCGCGGCCGACCATCAGCCCGATCGCCACCGCGCCCAGGCCCGCAGTCAGCCAGCCAAGGGTTCGCAGCACGGTCGTCTCTTCCGACTTCTCTTCGAGGTTCGAGATCGAATCGGCGATCGCCGCAGCAGCGGTTGCGGCCAAAACCTCGGGCAGATGCTCGAGTTTGCGGATATGAAAGCGGGAGGTAAGTTGCGACAACATAATGTGTGCATGATATCGCAGGCGCGGCCACGATTGACAATGGGGCTTTGGTGGGATCGAACGTGGCGCATCCGTAACGTTACTGGGTAAACTTGCCGGCATCCTAGCTAACCTCCACATGTTGGAAGCCAAAGCTGAAAAGTAAAGCAGATATCGTCGCCCGGGCATTTTTCCGAGCCGCATCCAGGATTCCATCCGACAGCGCCGCAGACTGAAGCTGCTGCTGAGCCTTTGTGCGAGTATCGGACTCCAGGTTCTGGTCAGCGGGAACCAGCAGCCCGGTATTGCGGGCGTAGACACGCGTCTTCTCGTTGTCCAGCGTGGTGACGAAAATCTCCGACGGCGGCAGGCTGATCTTGATCGAGCGCTGATCCGCGCCGCTGATGTGGACATCCTCGGGCTTCAGCCTGGATAAGTCGATCCCGGCAATCGACTGGCCATGGACCACCAGCAGAATCTTGTCGCCAGCCAGAATGTCCGGAAAGACCGGGCTCGATTTGTCGCCCTCGACTACGGAATCGAGCGAATAAACGACGGTCTCCAGCCGATTAAGGGACTGAATCTTCTCAACCACCGCCGGTACAGAGGTGTTGAAGCTCGTCGAGCGGCCCGCGATCAGCGTCGCCAGACGCCCAGCAAACCCCGTTTCCGCATGACGCAGAAACACGGCAAGACCAACCGCTCCCAGAACTGCAGCAAGCACGAAGGCGGTTAGGGTTCCGGTGGCGATTCGCCCCGAGCTGTACTGGGTACTCATACGGGGTTGGATGCTAATTTTTGCCAGGCCCGCAGGAATATTTGTTGCAGATACAGGACGTTACTCGTTACTCAACCTTGATCGCCGCATCAAGGTCAACCACCAGCACATCGCCCGTCACCAGCATTGAGTGCAGCTTCAGCGAGGTGAGCGTGAGTGTGTAGCCAGTCGAGTCCGGAGCCTTCACCAGCAGCGTCCGCATCAACTCTGCGGCGTTGATCTTCATCTGCTGCGGCAGCTTTTTGGAGAGAAACGGCTCCAGTATCAGATCGAGTTCCTTGTTGTTGGAGAGGTGGTCGATGCGCGCGTCACGAAAGCCAACCGACTCACCCTCCGCCTCCGGGATAAACGACACCTGCGACTCGGTGGAGAGCGAGATACCGAAGCAGGCGCGGCCGACGCCCAGCTTGGCGTGCGTCTTGACTGTAACGACGACGCGGTCTTCCTTGAAGGAAACGTGCGGATCGTCAACGTAGACATAGCAGCCCTTCGCCAAATTGCCCTTGATGTAGTGGCGGTCAAGCTTGCCATCCGGACCCGCCTCATTAAAGAGCTGGCGCTTGAGGGTGCGTTCCAGCGCGGGGGCGGTGACCTTCGCCTCGATCGCTTGGGCGGGGACGATTCCCAGAAAGAGTGTGGCGCTGACCACGGCAAAGGAGAGGCGTCGGATGGCAGAAACCATAGTGCCCCTAGGATATCTTGGCCGGACGCCGAGCCAATGTTGGCGTGCCATAAATATGGTAGGCTTGTTCCGTGAGGACCACGGTCGACATCCCCGACGACACCTATCGTCTGCTGAAAGGCAAAGCGGCCAGCGAAGGAGCGACCGTCAAGGAGCTCGTATTGCGTGGGGTTGGCTTCGTTCTGACCGCTGAACAGCCGAAACCTCTTCCTCGATTGAAACTACCCCTGATCAAGGGCGGAGTTCCTGGGTCGCTGAAGCTGGACAACGAAAAAATTTATGACCTCATCGGTTTTCCCTGATCTCAACGTCTGGATCGCACTCACTCTCAGGACGCATGAACACCACGAGATTGCAAATGCCTGGTATGAAACGCTTCCACCCGCCACACAGCTCATTTTCTGCCGCATGACGCAGCTCGGTTTCCTGCGCCTGTTGACTACGCCCGGCATTGCTCCCAAGGGAGCAATGACCCAGACAGAAGCCTGGGGTGCATACGACCTGTGGACTCAGGCAGGAAACTGTGCCTTCCGTGATGAGCCGTTCGGTCTCGAGATCGAGCTTCGCGCCTTCGCAAACCGCACTACACCATCGCAAAAAGAATGGGGAGACTCGTACCTCGCCGCGTTTGCTGCAGCCGCGTCTCTCGAACTGGTCACGTTTGACAAGGCTCTCAGCCAACGAGCGTATCGAGCGACGCTGCTCGGCCGTTAGACGCATGGTAGGTTAGGCCAATGCGATACGTTGGACTTCCCGGGGCTGCGGATGGCAGCGCGAAAATGTCAGTTCTCGGCTTCGGCTGCGCCGCCCTCCTCGGTCGGGCGTCGCGGAAGGAATCTCTCACCGCGCTGGAAACGGCCTTCGACGCCGGAATCACCTTCTACGACACGGCTCGATCCTACGGCTACGGTGGCTCCGAGGGCTTGCTGGGCGAGTTCTTTGCCGGCCGCAGGGATCAGGTCGTCCTCTGCACGAAGTTCGGGATTCTGCCGGCGTCGCAGGGCGGCTGGAAGCAGAAAATCAAGCCGCTCGCGCGCGCAGTCGTGAAAGCGATCCCCGCGCTGCGCAAGGCGGCACAGGCTCAGGCCGCATCGCAGTTTGTCGCTGGCCAATTCGATCTGGCGACGCTCAAATCCAGCTTCGAGACCAGCCTCCGCGAGTTGCGCACGGACTACGTCGACATGCTGATCCTGCACGCCGCACCCGAAACCGTGCTCGAGCAGGATGACCTCCTCGAAGCCATGGGGCGGCTCGTCGAAAGCGGCAAGGTGCGGATGGCCGGGATTTCGGCCGAACTGCCGGTGATTTCGCGATACTTTGCTGAACGGCAGAAGCCGCTGACAACCGCGCAGTTTGCGCTGAACCTTGGGCTGATGGATTTTGCGGCAGAGACGCAGAAGAATGGCGATCTGCTGCTGGTGGCGAACCACCCCTACGGCGGGCCGGGGGGCAATGCCTCCGAGAAAATCGCCGCGCTATGGGCTTCCGAAGCCCTGCCAGTGAGTTTGCGGGAGAAGCTGGTCGCGGGCGATCCGCAGGTACTGCCAGAGGTGGTGCTGAACTGCATTCTAAATGGAACGGGGGTCTCGGCGGTGATCCCGGCGATGATGCAGCCGAGGCATATCGCGAGCAATGTTGCGGCTGTAGAGAACTGCCGCTTTACCTCGGAGGAAGTGGCCCTTCTCCGCACCGACCTCCAACCGAGGTCATACTGAGTTGAGGGCCGAAAGCCCGACACAATCCTGCCTACACCGACGAAGCGGGGTATCCCTAAAATTCAGTCCTACCCCTTGGTCGTCGGCACAGCCTCATGCAACACAACACCTTCAACCACCGGGACTTTGCGGTTTTTATACGAAGCCCCAACGAAATCGCGGAACAACGGGTGCGGCTCTAACGGCTTCGACTTGAACTCCGGGTGGAACTGGCAGCCCAGGAAGAACGGATGCGTCGGAATCTCGACGATCTCGACATAAGTCGCGTCCGGCGTCGTGCCAGTCAGCCGCAGGCCCGCGCCAGTCAATACCGCCTCGTACTCGCGGTTGAACTCATACCGATGGCGGTGGCGCTCTGAGATTTCGGTGGTGCCGTAGGCCTTCTGCGCGAGCGAGCCGGGTTCCAGCACGCAGGCCCATGCGCCGAGACGCATCGTGCCGCCCATCTCTTCGACTCCGGTTAGTTCGCGCAGCTTGTAGATGATGCGATGGGATGTGGCGGGGTCGAATTCGCCCGAGTTCGCGCCGAGCAGGCCGCAAACGTTCCGCGCATATTCGATGCAGGCGGTCTGCATACCGAGGCAGATGCCGAAGTACGGCACCAGGTTCTCGCGGGCGTAGCGGATGGCGTTCAGCATCCCCTCGATGCCGCGCTTCCCGAACCCGCCCGGAACCAAGATTCCGTCGAAACCTTCCAGCTGCTGTGCGTAATTGGGGGTCTCCAAACCCTCCGCTTCGATCCAGGTGACGGCCAGCTTCAGGTTGTGCGCGAGCGCGCCGTGGACGAGCGCTTCCTTGAGGGATTTGTAGCTATCCTCGTACTCCACATACTTCCCGACGATAGCGATCCTGACCTCGTCCTGCGGGTTATATGCACGGTGGACGATGTCCCTCCACTTGCTCAGATCGGCTTCCTTCGCATCCATGTGGAGGCACTTCAACGCAAACGAATCCACGCCCTGCTCGGCCAGATTCAGCGGCACTTCGTAAATGGACGGAACGTCGCGAGCAATGATGACGGCTTTCTCCTCGACGTTGCAGAATGCCGCGATCTTCGACCGCATCTCGCGCGGGACGGAGCGGTCAGAGCGGCACAGCAGAATGTCCGGCTGGATGCCGATCGAGAGCATCTCTTTGACCGAGTGCTGCGTCGGCTTGGTCTTGAGCTCCTGCGCCGCTGCGATCCAGGGGACCAGAGTCATATGGATGAAGCAGGTATTCTCGCGGCCCAACTCCTGACGCATCTGGCGGATTGCTTCGAGAAACGGCAGCGACTCGATATCGCCGACCGTCCCGCCGATTTCGACGATCAGCACTTCACAATCCTGCGCGACCTTGCGCATGGCGTTCTTGATCTCGTTGGTGACGTGCGGAATCACCTGCACGGTCTTGCCGAGATAGTCGCCGCGCCGCTCCTTGGTGATGATCTGCTCGTAGATGCGGCCGGTCGTCAAGTTGTTGTCGCGCGTCAATTTCGCGTGGGTGAAGCGCTCATAGTGGCCGAGGTCGAGATCGGTTTCGGCGCCGTCGTCGGTGACGAAGACCTCGCCGTGCTGGAAGGGGCTCATGGTCCCGGGGTCCACATTCAGGTACGGGTCGAACTTCATCAGGTTGATCTTGATGCCGCGCGCTTCCAGCAGGCACCCGATCGACGCTGCAGCCAAACCCTTGCCCAAAGATGACACGACTCCGCCCGTTACAAAGATGTACTTTGCAGACATTTCCGCCTCCGACTATTCAATTGTGCGTGTTGGCCAGCCAGACTTTGGATGGAAAGGTGGGGCACAATTAAGTATATCTCAGGTGTCCGAAGGCAGAAGCAAAATGGGGAAAACCCGGCGTATAGTATGCGTATGGCGACGGCTGCGGTCCAACTCGACGAAGAGGCTCTGATCCGTGAATTCATTGCGACAATCGCGCTCCCGACCGGGGTAAAGTTCAAACGCGTGGATCAGGTCAGCGACTTCGCCGGGGATCCGGCGTTGGGAATCTTCTTCTCTGTGTCGATGAAACTTCCGCTGAGCAAGAAAAGGGTTAACGATCTGAGTGACCTGAAAAATGCCGTGCAGGAAAAAGTATTTCAAGCCAAGATTTCAAAGTGGCCCTTCGTCAGGTTTCTGGAAGAGAAAGCGTAGATGCCGCTTGCAAACGATCTGCTGATTCAGGCTCGAATGCTCGCAACTCTGGAGCCTACCAAACCCAAACAAGCGAGTCTGCGGCGGGCAGTTTCGACGGCCTATTACGCACTGTTTCACTTGTTGACGGCAGCCTGCATCCAGCGATTCGCACCGACGGTTCCTGTCTCGCTTGGACCAAGAATCGCTCGAGCGCTAAGCCACGCAGAGATGAAAGACGTT
>JANXWZ010000217.1 GCA_025350865.1 Rhodanobacteraceae bacterium | reverse complement strand
CGGCAGAGGAGCCGGAATCAGGCGGGATCGCTGGTGCCGCTGATTACGCTGCTGAACAAGATTCGCAGGGAGAACGTGGCGCTGCAGTCGAACGGCTCGCTGCGGTTCCATCCGGTGGATAACCCGAGTTTGATGTGCTATTCGAAAACTGCGAGGGAGAATACGATTCTGGTAGCGGTGAACCTGGATCCGTTCAACGAGCAGGCCGGATGGATCGATCTGGACCTGAAGCGACTTGGGATTCCGCATGAGACGAACTTCGATGTAGAGGATTTGTTGACGGGAACGCATTACACGTGGCGGGACCGGAGCAACTATGTGGCGTTGCGGCCGAATGTGCTGCCTGCGCACGTGTTTCGGGTGACAACGAGCGGATGATTCTGGCTTCGGTTGCACTCGCGATAGGACTGCTTCAGTCTGCTCCCGCCGGCAGTTCCGCCGAAGCGTTTGTGCGCCACGAAAGCTCCTTGCAGCGAAGAAGTAGAGTCTGGACGTTCCTCGTTACACCGTTCCGTCATCGAATGCCGTGTTGTCTCGCTGATTTTCTGGAAGGTCTGACGCCGACTTCATCGCGGCTTTCGCTTTCTTGCTCATCTCGTTCATGCGTTTGATCGACTCCACCTTTTCCATCCACGACTTCGAGCGCAGAAACTCCCGCATTGACGCCTTGGCACGTATGTTGAATTGCGTCTTTTCGGCATCCGTAATCATGTCAACGCTATCTCTTTATTCCTGGGGCAGTTTCACGCTGCTTTGCCGATACTCATCTCGATGCGCAAGCCTGCCCGAACGACCATATCGACCAGACCATCGATTGCAAAGAGATTGATTTTTCCACGCATCAAGTCCGAGATTCTCGGTTGGGTGACACCCAGCAAACGAGCCGCTTCGACCTGAGTCAGTCCTTCCGCGGCGATATGCTTCTTGAGGGCGATCATCAACGACGAGCGCAGTTTCATTGTTTCGGCCTGCAATGGAGAATCTTCGATGGCATCCCAAATACTGTCGAATTTCTCATTCATGGATTCGCTCCCTCAACAATTCCTCATACCGTCTTGTGGCGAGTTCAATATCCGACTTGCTGGTTTGCTGGGTCTTCTTCTGAAAGCGATGCAAGACGAAGATCACTGGATCAAACTTAGCGACATAGACGACTCGAAAGATTCCTTGCTCGTCTCTGATACGAATCTCTCGCACGCCCGGGCCGATGGACGTCATTGGCTTCCAGTCATCGGGGTCCTCGCCGTGTTGCACCGCATCCAGCTGATGCCCCGCATCTCTTCTTGCCGACTCCGGGAATTGTTTGATGGCTTCACGAGAATCGCCGCAGAATAGAACTTGCTTCAGATCCCCATGCAGTCCTCGATATACAACCAATTGTATATCGTCAAATGTATCGTTTCCGGCAACAACGTCAGACGCGAGACACGGCCAACGTGACAGCAACCTCTCAAAGGCGTGTCATTACCTGGCAGGTCGGTATACTTGATTTGACTCCACCCGACGACAGGTGATCTTCAAACGATGCAGCAGCAGGAACTTTACTCTCAACTTACGCCGATCTTTCATGACGTGTTCGATGATGAGGCGCTGGTTCTGACGCCGGAGTTAACGGCTGCGAGCGTGCCGGAGTGGGACTCGTTCAACCACATCAACCTGATTGTGGCGGTGGAGGCGCGGCTGAAGATTAAATTTCAGACGGCCGAGCTTGAAGCGATGAACAGCGTGGGCCAGATGGTGGCGCTGATTGAGAAGAAGCTGGCCGCGCAAGGACGCTGACGGTCTTTATTTCCGTGGCTGTGACGAGGCGCGAACCAAAGTTGTCAACGACTACAACATTTGTGGCATCTCGGAAAGACATTCGTCCTGTGGAAAGCTCTGCGCGGGTAATGTTACCGAGCCGTCAAATGAGCGATTCTTTTTTAGTCAGGGGGTTAGCCCCAGACAGAAAAGAGACTCTCCCCCATGCATGACTTTCTGGTTGCTGCCGCATTTTTGCTTATGGTTATCCTTCCCTGTATCGTGACGATGGGTTCCGGAACGGCTGAAGAAGACACGGACGAAGTTTAGTCGAGCGGCTGCTGCTTGATCAGGAGTAAGCAGCTCTGGCGGCTTCCAATGCCGCCGGGGTATCGACATCGAGTTCGCCACCTGGCAGCTCGATAGCAAGGGCCGAGGCAAGCAGGTGCCGGGCACCTTCATCCCCACGTAACATCCCAAGTTCAGCGAAGCTCTCCGACGGAAAGCACGCGGGTACTCCACGCCTGTTGGCGTAGGTCGAGGCTACCGGCGAGCAGTCGCACTGCGAGATCAATTTACGCAGGTGCTGCGGCGTAACGGCTGGCTGATCGCATGTCATCAGCATGGTGGCATCGCAGTCCGGTGGGACCACCTGCATGCCGCAGCGGATCGATGAGCCCATACCTTCAGACCAGGCTGGATTGATTGCTAAAACGACGTCTCGCAGGTCGCACTTGCGCTGAATCGCCGCCACGGATGCACCAAGTACGACAATGACGGGTGCGCAGCCGGCCTCGTGGGCGACGCGGACCGACCGCTCCAGCAATCGCTCCCCACCCAGCCTTACGAGTTGTTTCGGCTCCCCCAGACGGGTCGAAGCACCCGCAGCCAGAATGACTGCCGCAACTTTCACTGGGTGTCCATGGCACATTGCACCTGAAGATACTTTGAAGAGCCGCCGAGTTCAATCTGGGTGGCAATCTCTGCTGCCGAGAGCCGACGCGACCCGCCAATGCGGCCAGTGGCGATTGCCTGCACCTCGGCCACGATCGCGAGCGCGATTGCCTCAGGACCGTCGCCGCCCAGATCCATGCCGACCGGAGCGAAAATGCGGTCGCAGCAGGATTCGACCGAACGGCCAAGCATGGCGGCCGCCTCCGCAACCAGGATGCTGCTGCGATGACGCGACCCCAACAGGCCCAGGTAACGCGGCGCGACGGGGAGTAGCGCGGCCAGCATGGAGCGGTCCTGCTCGTAGCTGTGACTCATCAGGATGACCGCGTCACGAGCGCCGATTCCCAGGTTTGCAGCGTCCTCGGAGGGGAGCACGACAACCTGATCGGCTCGGGGAAACCGCGCGTTGGTGGCAAGATTAGCGCGGCCATCGGCGACGATGACGATCCAGCCCAGGAGCGCGGCCATCTCGACAAGGGGCTTGGCGTCGTCGCCGCACCCAATGACGAAAAGCCGCTGCGGCGCTTCGAGCTTTGCGACAAAGCGACCTTCGTACTCGGTGCCGGATTGCAGGCCTCGGGCACAGTCTATTTTGTGTTGCGAAAGCTCCGGGCTGGCGAAGATCACTTCCCCGCTGCTGTTGAAGATGACGCGGCGCAGGGTTCTGCCATCGCCGGGAAGGAAGCTGACGACGGTGGATTCGCAGCCCTGGAGTGAATCGGCGATGGCGGTGAGGAGGGCCTCGCCCTCGGGTGCGGCCACCGACTCAAAGAGCAGGTCGACGGTACCCCCGCAGCCGAGGCCGAAGGGGATATCGGCGGTGTCATCGAAGGCGGTGGCGTAGCGCTCGACGGCGGCGCGCTCCCGGGCGATCCAGCCTGCGCGGCGGATCACTTCGGACTCGAGACATCCACCGCTGATGGTGCCGGCGTGCCTGCCCCCGCCTGCTGCCAGAAGCATGGCTCCGGTTCGCCGATACGACGAGCCTTCGACGCGCACGAGCGTGATGAGCACACCGCCTGGCGCTTGGTTCGACAGCGTGACGATCTGGCGGCGTTCCATCATGCCACCATCTTCTCTTAACTTCGGGCTTGGATGACAAGTCCCGCCGTCGGCGAATCTCTGATAAACTCGAAGAGTCGAACACGCGAGCCTTGCAGGCAGATCCCAAATGCCTGCTGAAGAAGGGCGAGCGAATCTCCTTCGACATCTTCACGGCACAGTTCGGGGCGTAGCGCAGTCTGGTAGCGCACCTGCTTCGGGAGCAGGGGGTCGGAGGTTCGAATCCTCTCGCTCCGACCAATTTCCCGAATTCCTTGCATCCCAACGCCCCTCCACCTCGCGTGCTTCAAAACGCTA
>JANXWZ010000192.1 GCA_025350865.1 Rhodanobacteraceae bacterium | reverse complement strand
CAGCTACGACTTCTGGCAAACCCTCTTCCAGGCCATCAAGAACTGCGGCCGCCCCATCGAGATCGACATGCATGCCAAGGGCATCAACCAGATCATGATCGACATGGCCAATGACACCGGCATGACCGTCAAACTTGGTTGCAAATCCTGGGCAGAGCACATGGGCCTCGGATACCACCAGGCTGACATCCGCGAACTCGAAATCCCACGCCCGGAGCGCATGGAGACCGGCGTCTTCGCCGTCAGCAATGGCGAGCGCCGCTTCACCCGCTACGGCTATGCCGACCTCTTCCAGCAGGACCGCAAATACAACCTGCTCTTCCGCCTCTGGCCCGGAACCCAGCGCCATCTCCTGTGGGGTGATCCTAAAACAGTCGCCGCCTACAGCCGTACGGCCCACTTCTGCGGAGCCTCCGGCCTGGAACTCTGCGAGCCGCTCACCTTCAAAGGCCGCGAAGGAAGCGGCCACCCCGGCGGGCGTTGCGACTACGCCGACCCCGCCCTCGAACCCGCCATGGACTGGCAGAAATTCGCCTACACCTACCTCCTCTGGGGACGCCTCCTCTATAACCCCGACACCGCACCCGAGGTCTGGCGCCGTTCATTGTCGCTGAGCTTCGATGCCGGAGCCGCAGGAGCCGAAGTAGCCCTGGCCAACGCCAGCAAACTGCTGCCTCTCGTCACCACCGCACACCTGCCGTCCGCTTCGAACCACGCTTTCTGGCCGGAAATCTACACCAGCATGGCCATCACGCCGGGCCACCCCTCCCCATACAGCGATTCCCCCAAGCCCTACCGCTTCGCCACCGTCAGCCCCCTGGACCCGCAACTCTTCTCCTCCATCGCCGAATTCGTAGCCGATGAACTAGCCGCCAAACCCAACCCCAAATACTCGCCGCTGGTCGTCGCTCAATGGCTACAGAACTTCGCCAACACCGCGACCAAGGCGCTCGATCAATTCCGCGCCGACGCCGCTCGCAAGTCCTCGCCCGAGTTCCACCGCTGGGAAGAAGACCTCCTCATCCAGATCGCTGTCGGCCGCTTCTTCAGCAGCAAGATGCGCGCCGCCACCGCCTTTGAAATCTTCCTCCTAGCCGGCGAGGCCGAGGCCGGCAAGTTAGCCCTCGCCCAATACGAACAGGCCCGCAACATCTGGGCCGTCATGGCGAAACGAGCCGCCACAATCTACAAGTCCGACATCGACTCCGGTCAAATCCCGCAGCGCCGCGGCCGCTGGGACGATCGCCTCCCTGCCATCGAAACCGACGTCAACGACCTGCGCACAGCCCTGTCTACTCCACCCGCCGACGCGAAGCCCTCGCCCAACAGCAGCAAGCTCATCTCCGCGATCACGGCTGGATCATCGCGGCCCACTCTGGCGGCGAGCCACGTCTCCCCCACCGCCTTCTCCCCCGGCAAGCCACTCGACCTCACGCTCACCACTGCCGCCACAGCCGCCGACCTCTACTACCGCCACGTCAATCAAGGCGAACGCTGGGTCCAGACCCCCATGCAGAAGACCGGCACGGCCTTCAAGTCAGCCATCCCCGCCGCCTACACGCAGTCCGTCTACCCGCTGCAGTATTACTTCGTGCTGCATCGCGCGACGGATCAGGCCTACCACCCCGAGTTCAACGCTGATCTCTCCAACGAGCCGTACTTTTCGGTCTGGCATCGAAGCTAGTTCGCTGCTTGGGCCGGCACCACACGCGCATACACATAGGGTCCTTCCGGCACCAGCGCAATCCGCGCATCCGAGGGTAAACCTTCCATTGCCGCCGCAATCGCTGCACCCAGATCAGTGAAACTAGCCGCGCCAAGTCCACCGATCTGCCGCGCCGTCACTCCCGGCGTGTAGAAAAACAACTCGTGTTTCAACCCCGTCAACGCCAGCTTTTCCAGCTGCCATTGATCGACCTCCACCTCGCTTTGCCGGATGTCATCGAGGTAGTGCTGGTGCCCGGCATAGGCCTCCAGTTTGCGCGCAAACTCCGCCGACCCAATCCCCTCGCTGCATTCCGCCAGCACAAGGATTCGTCCGCCCGGCTTGGCGATATGCTGGGCGGCCGTGATCCCCTTGATCGCTTGATAGAACGTTAAATCCAGCGGATGCCCCGCTGCGCTCGTGATCACCAGATCGGCCAGCGCGGCGAGCGGCTCAAGCGATGTCTCCTTCAAAAAGGCAACACCCGTCGCATGCGCCTGCACCGGGTCCCCCGCAAATACGCCGGAGATATGCCGTGTCTGCGTCAGGGTCACATCCAGAATGAAGTCGTGCCGCGCCATCGCCGCAATCTCAAGCAGCTCCGCATGCAGCGGATTGTCGGTCGTATGCCCTTCGGTCGCCATCGGCTCACGCATAAAGCGCGGCGAGTGAATCACCTTGATCGTCTCCTGCGCCGCCAGCCCAGGAGCCACCAGCTTCCGCCCGCCCGAGAAACCCAGCATCAGGTGCTGCTCAATAAACCCCAGCGAAAGATGGAGGTCCGCACTCATAAACCGCTCGTCCACATAAACAGGCGTACCACGCTTCGTAGGCCCCAGCCAGCGATGATGCGCCAGATCCTTTGCATCGTGATTGACGATCTTGTACTTTGCCGCGATCTCGGCCCCGACGATCGTCTGAATCTCCGCTTCCGTGGCCGCGCGATGCAGTCCGGTCGCAATCAGGATGGTCACGCCCTCCACTGGAATCCCTGCCTCGTGCAGACGACGCAGCATCGGAGGCAGCGTCACGCTGTTCGGTGCGGGGCGCGTGATGTCGCAGACCGAAATCGCCGCGGTCCGCTTACCCTTCGCCAGTTCGCGCAACGGCGCCGTCCCAACCGGATGGTCCAGCGCAGCGTCGATTGCCGCAAGCGGATCAGCCAGCGACCGAGCTGTCCGGCCCTCCACCAACATGGTTTCCGGTCCCTCTGGAACCGCGACTTCGATACCTGCCTTGCCAAACGCAAACCGTACCCGCATAGCTACCGTCACCCCGCGCACCTTCATCATAGAATCGCCGCAGGCTTATGCAGATTGTCAGACCAATGTCCTGAGTAGAAGCCGGTTGACATGCGCCGCCCACGCTCCATAGTATCGGGCCATCATTCTCAAGCGATTTCCGGCTAAGAGAGTGTCGATACACCATGTGGACTCAAACCTACTTTCTCTTCGGAACCGGTCTCTTCACGTCGGCCCTGCTCGCCGCCCTTCCGATCATCACGCTGCTCGTGCTGCTCGGCGTCCTGCGCAAACCCGCGTGGATCGCGGGCCTTGCCGGCCTCGCCGTCACCATTGCTCTGGCCATCGGCGGGTACCACATGCCCGTCTCTATGGCCCTCAGTGCAGCCGCGCATGGAGCAGCCTTCGGTCTCTTCCCCATCTCGTGGATCGTCCTCTGGGCCATCGCCCTCTTTCGCCTGACCGTTGAGACCGGGAACTTCGAGGTGATCAAGGAGTCCATCGGCCGCCTCACCTCGGACCGCCGCATGCAGGCTCTCCTGATTGCCTTCGCCTTCGGAGCCTTCATCGAAGGCGCGGCCGGATTCGGCACCCCAGTCGCCATTGCAGCCGCCATGCTCACCGGACTCGGCTTCCCGCCCTTCCGCGCCGCAGCCATCTGTCTGCTCGCTAATACCGCACCCGTAGCCTTCGGCTCCATCGGCATCCCCGTCATCACGCTCGCCGGAATCACCGGCCTTCCGCTCGACAAACTCAGCGGAGCCGTCGGCCGCCTGTGCGCACCAGTCTCGCTCTTCATTCCGGCATATCTCATCCTCGCCATCGGCGGCATCCCCGCGCTACGAGGCGCCTTGCTGCCCGTCATCGTCGCTGGCGTCTCTTTCGCCTCCACCCAATTTTTCATCTCCAACTACCTCGGCCCGCAACTTACCGATATCGGCGCATCCCTCGTCACCATGGCGGCCCTGATCGCCGTCAGCCGAGTCTGGAAGCCCGCCGACAAGCTCGTCTTCCTCAACGAGACGACCCAGGCCGCTGTCGTCGAAGACGAACTGAGCCCTGCACCCCTGGGTCTTGGCCGCGTCCTCTACGCCTGGCTGCCTTACGGATTCCTCGTCGTCTGCGTGCTGCTCTGGGGTTTCAAGCCCTTCCAGAACATCCTCAACATCCCCAACATCAACTTCGCCTGGCCGTTTCTGCACGACCTCGTCCTGCGCATGCCGCCCGTCACCCAGGCCCCGTCGCCCTATCACGCCATCTACAGCCTCAACTGGCTCTCGGCCTCCGGAACCTCATGCATGGTCGCGACCCTGCTCTCCGCCGTCGCTCTTCGCGTCAGCCCGCGCCGCTTTGCCGGAGTGATGCTGGCCACCTTCCGCCAGCTCATCTTCCCGACCATCACCGTAGCGTCCGTCCTCGCGATGGCCTTCCTCCTCAACTACTCCGGAGCCACCTCCACCTTCGGCATCGCCTTCGCCTCCACCGGCGTCATCTTCCCGTTCTTCAGCGCCATCCTCGGATGGCTGGGCGTATTCCTCACTGGGTCCGACACGTCCGCCAACGCCCTCTTCGGCAATCTGCAGGTGGTCACCGCCACCCGTCTCGGGCTGGACCCCGTCCTGCTCGCAGCGACCAACTCCGTCGGCGGTGTGATGGGCAAGATGATCAGCCTGCAGACCATCTCCATTGCCGCCGCTGCCACCACCATGGGTACAGCCGAGCAATCCAAGCTCTTCCGCTTTACCCTGAAACACAGCCTGCTGCTCGTCTGCGTCATCGGCTGCATCGCAATGCTCTACGCCTACGTCCTGCACTCATAAATCCAGCGAGATACCCACCATGCAAACTGCCGAACTCGCAGACACCGCCGCAGCCCCAGCCGCCCTCTCCGCCGAAATCCTGCGCGAGCTCACCGCTGCCGTCTCCCCCGGCGGCATCATCGTCGAGCGCAACCAGCT
>JANXWZ010000120.1 GCA_025350865.1 Rhodanobacteraceae bacterium | reverse complement strand
TGATGCTGTGTGCACCGACTGCCAGGGATGTGGTTGAGAAGCTTGCGGCTCCCGAGGCAAGCGTCGCTGTGGACAGGGTTGTGGACCCATCCTTGAAGGTGACGGTTCCGGTTGGTGTGCCGCCGGTGCCGGTGACGGTGGTCGCCAGGGTGACCGATGCGCCAACCAGCGCGGTTGCCGGTGCGGTCAGTGAGACGGTAGCCGTTCCGAGCGAGACGACGACCGACTGTGCCGGTGTCGTGGTGGCGGCGAAGATGCTGTCACCCGAGTAGCTGGCGGTGATGGAGTGAGTGCCAACGGCCAGCGCGCTGGTGGAGAAGCTTGCCGCTCCAGAGGCGAGGTTTACGGTGGAAAGAGTCGCGGCGCCATCCTTGAAAACAACGGTGCCGGTCGGCGATCCGCCGGTGCCCGTGACCGTTACGCCCAGGGTGACGGAGGCTCCGACCAGGGCGCTTGCCGGGGCGGTCAGCGTCACGGTGGGTGTTGCCGGGGCCACGACGAGGTTCTGCGCTGCTGAAATACTGGCGGAGAATGTCGTGTCTCCCGCATAGCTTGCCGTGACGCTGTAGGTGGTCGCGTTCAGCGAAGTAGCCGTGTAGGTCGCCGTGCCGGTGCTGTCGAGCGTTCCCGTACCAAGTGTCGAGGTTCCGTTGAGGAAGGTGATTGTGCCGGTTGGGATGCTTGTGGTGCCAGTGGGACCGGCGACTTTGGCGGTGAAGATTACGGGCTGTCCGGCGGTGACTGTGCCTGTGGGCAGGGTGAGTGTGGTCGTAGAAGTGATGGTCGCGGCGATCTTTGCGACGAAGCCAGTGTAGGTTCCGTTGACTCGGGCGAAGGGGTTGGTGGTCTGGAAGGCGCCAGCTGTCACGGGCAGCGTGAAGCCGTTGGTCAGACCTCCGATATACATGTTTCCGGCGGGGTCGACGGCGATTCCGGTGGCGAGGTCGGAGGCGGTAGAGGTGCTGCCCAGGGTCGTCGAGAAGAGCAGAGCGCTTCCGGCGGGGTTGACGCGGGCGATGATTGCCTTGGCGTTGAAGTCTGTCTGGGTCTGGATGGGATTGACGACTGTGTAGCCTGTGCCCGCGACGTAGCCCGCGACGTACGCGGAGGAGTCGGTGCCAAGCGCGATGGCGTTGAGGTAGGCGTTGTTATTGCCTGCGGCGGAGTTGCCGAGGAACGTGGACCAGACAAGCGCGGTGCCCGCTGGATTCAGCTTGCTGACGAAGCCTGCGTTGCAGTTCGTCGTGGTCCCCGGTGGGTACGCAGCCTGGGTCTGGAAGGCGCCGGCGGTCGTGGGGAAGTTGCAATTCGCGGTTTGGCCGACGACGTAGGCGTTGCCGGTGGCGTCGACGGCGATACCGTTCGCCTGGTCACCATTGCCAGGGGTCGCAGCAGTCAGGAAGGTACTGTAAACGAGCCTGCCCGCACCCGTCAGGTCGAACTTGGCGACAAACGCGTGACCGCCGGCCTGCGTGCCGATCGAAGGCTGATAGGAGCCAGCGGTGGTGAAGAGGTTGTAGTACGTGGAGCCGGCGATGTAAGCGGCGCCTGCGGGATCGACTGCGATGGCCAGGGGACTCGTCGTGCTTTGCACATTAAAGTTGTTGGGGCCAATTAGGGTGGAGTAGAGCAGGGTGGAGCCGGTGGAGTCCAGCTTGGAGAAGACGCCGAAGTTGCGTATGCCGCCGCCGGTAGAGTTGGCAGGACCCTGGACCGCACCTGCGGTGGTGGGATAGCAGGCGAACGCCGGAGAGTTGTTGCATTGCGAGTTGGTGAGCCCGGTGACGTAGGCTTCGCCGGCGGCGTTCACTGCGACCGCTTGCAGGCTGTTGAAGTTGTTGCCGCTGAGGTAGGTGGAGTAGACCAGCGCGGTGCCGGTCGGGTTCAGCTTGGTCAGCACGCCGCCGTTGTCGCCTTGTCCGGCACCGGTGCATCCGTTGACACGAGCTATCCCGTTGTAAGCTCCGCCGCAGATGGTTTGAAACGCTCCGGCCGTGACGGGGTAGCCGCCGGTGTCGACGTAGCCGACCACATAAGCGTTGCCAGCCGTGTCGACCGCGATGCCGTTGCCGAAGGTGTTTCCGGTTCCACCGAGGTAGGTGGAGTAAACCAGCGCGGTGCCGGTGGCGTTGAACTTCGAGACGAAGATGGCTCGGTTGCCGCCGGTGCCACCGGGATCGGTGCCGGTGTAGGGGTTCATGGTCGGGAAGTTGGTGGACTGCGTGGTGCCGACGACGTAGGCGCTGCCAGAGGCATCGACGGCGATCGCGTTGAGCAGCTCGTTCTGGTTGCCGCCAAAGTAGGTGAGATAGCTGAGCACGGGGTCGATCACGAGCGGCTTGGCATGGTCGTAACTGCCCAGCGCGAAGCCGACCTTTCCGTCGGCGATCATGTAAGAGCCTGCAACGGAGATTTTGCGGTCGCCTTCCATCTGGTAGACGACGGGCTTGTGAAAGCGCGTTTCGCCGCCAGATACAGCGAGCACCAGGTCTCCTGCGTTGTCGATCTTCGGTGTCGCGCCTGTGAATTGGAGGCCGATCCGGGCAGCGTCTGCACCGGGCGCAACGACGAAGTCGTACTCAAGCTCACGCTGGTTGCCGTAGTAGACAAGATCCACGCCCGGGTAGACGCTCCGGTATGAAATGCGCTGGTAGGTCGGAAGATCTTTTTGCCACTTCCGGGGATCATTTCCGATGAAGTAGTTGGCAGTTCCGGGGAGGACATTTTCGGCTGATCCGACGGCCGCACGGTCGGCTCCCACCAATTTCATGGACAGCGTCGCGGTCCGCGCAGCGGGAACGTCGGGTTGTTTGCCGGCCGCGGGTGCGGGTGCGGGCTTCTGGAGCTCAAGCACGGCTTCGCCGGGAGTCAGATAGAGCGCATAGCCCTGGCCGCGCGAAAGAAATTGGACGCGGGGATCTGTCTGGCCGCGGTTGGGCTCGAAGCTGAGCGGTATTTTGCCGAAGCTGTGGTCCAGGTGTGTCATTGCTGGTTTTGCATCTACGGGCAGCTGGGCGTGGCAGAGGGGCGCACCCAATGCAGCGAGTACAGTCGCCAGAAATCCGAATCGGCGGGTTTGGGAGAGGATATCGGCGTGACGGCGAAGCTGCTGGACGATCATGTGCGTCTCCTTCGGCGGCTTACAGTACCGCCTACTGAAGACTGCGGAAGGTTGCCTGAAAGTCTCTCAAGTTTTCTTTCATAAAATGCAAACTTGTCTTTCTGAAGGTCGCATCTGGTGGAAACGCTGGAAAAAGGGATTTTGGTGCCGATGCTAGAATTCGTCTAGCGCAGACGTGCATTCAGTTTTGGGCCCGGAGCCAGAGATGAAAGTTGATCGGGGTGAGATCACCGTTCTCCTGGTGAAGTGGAGAGACGGGGAACCGCAGGCGTTTGAGGATCTCATGCCGCTCGTCTACCCCCACCTTCGCGAGGTCGCATCCGCTTACCTGCGCCGGGAACGGAATCCTGGCGTGATGCAGGCCACGTCGCTGGTGCATGAGCTTTATCTGCGGCTTCTGGGAGAAAACCGCACGGTGCTTGCGGATCGTTCTCACTTCTTCACCTTTGCTGCAAAGGTGATGCGGTTAATTCTGATCGACCACGCAAGAGAGGTGCAGGCGCTGCGGCGCGGGCGAGGCATTCAGCACGTCCCGCTGAGCCCGGATATCCCCTGGATAGAAGTTGGAAGCGAAGACGTTCTGGAACTCAACATCGCCCTGGATGAGTTGCAGCAGATAGACCCGGAACGCACTCAGGTGGTGGAACTGCGATACTTCCTCGGCTGTACTGTGGATGAGGTGTCTCAGCTTCTCGGGAAGTCTGCGGCTACGATCCATCGAGATCTTCACTTCGTTCGATCCTGGCTCTACAAGCGGCTACATCCCGAAGCCATCAAGCCGTTCGCGCGTCCGTGAGAGGTTCCGGGGCCGGATTACGCAGACTACTTCAGAGGGTTTTGCAGATGTTGCGAGGTAATGCGTGAACGACCGGACCGCCCGCTGGCAAGCGACCGAGGTTATCTTCCACGAGGCGTTCGCAACCGAGGAGCCAGAGCGCTCGACCTTGCTCGCCGTGCTTTGCAAAGGCGACACGACGCTGATGGACGAAGTTCGGGCTCTGCTCGCGGCGTGCGAAGCGGAAGAAAGCCATCGCCTCAGCGTCGACCCCGACAGCGTGAGGGCCGGCGCTTCCGTGGGTCCGTATGTCATCGAAGGTTTGGTGGGCCGGGGCGGCATGGGCGCGGTGTACCGAGCGCGGCGCTCGGACGGACAGTTCGAGCAGCAGGTCGCCATCAAGATCATCGACCTGCCGTTGGCGTCGGAGTTCTTCCGCGAGCGTTTCCGCGCCGAGCGCCAGATGCTCGCGGGGCTGACGCACCCCTACATCGCTCGCTTGCTGGACGGCGGCATCACGGAAGAAGGCGAACTCTACCTGGTGATGGAGTATATCGACGGAGCCTGCATCACGGACTTCTGCAATCGCCAGAGTCTCACGGTAAAGGACCGAATCGCGCTGTTTCAGAAGGTATGCGAAGCTGTTCAGTATGCCCATCGCAACCTGATCGTGCATCGCGACCTGAAACCCGAAAACATCCTTGTGACGGTGGACAGCACACCGCATCTGCTCGATTTCGGCACAGCGAAGATGATCCAGCCGATGACCGCAAAGGGGATCGAGAATGCAACGCGTACGGGCATGCAGGTGTTCACGCCGCAATTTGCGAGCCCGGAACAGGTGCTTGGTCAGTCGATTTCGATTGCGTCCGACATTTACTCACTCGGTGTGCTGCTCTACGTGTTGCTGACCGGAGCTGTGCCGTACCAACTCGTGGACTATTCGACCGAGGAGATGCTGCGGGTTATCTGCCATCAATCGCCGCCAAAACCGAGCGCCGTAAGTCAAAGTGCCGAGCGACTGGACTCAGACATCGATGCTATTGTCTCGATGGCGATGCGAAAGGAACCTGAACAGCGGTATTCCACCGTCGAACACTTTTCAGCCGACCTGCAGGCATGGCTTGACCGGCGCCCTGTCCAGGCGCGGCGCGGGAACCTCCGGTACCGTGCCGGACGCTTCATCCGCCGCAACCTGTTGCCTCTTTCCGGTGCGGTTGTTTTGTGTCTGACAAGCACGGCGGGCGTTGCGGGTATTGCCTGGCAATCACACGTCGCACAGATGGAGCGCCAGAAGGCACAGGCCGAATCAGAAGACCTGCGCCAGCTCAGCGTCAGTCTGCTTACGGAACTCGACGAAGCCATCAAACAGCTGCCGGGTTCAACCAATGCGCAAAAACTTCTGGTAACGCGCGTGTTGGAGCACCTGGACCGCGTATCCGCCAGTGATGTTCCGGATAAACCAACCGCGCTGAATCTCGCGGATGCTTATACGCGCGTTGGCAATCTTGAAGGCAATCCCTACGACCAGAATATAGGCGATGCCGCCGGTGGATTGCTCAGCGTGACAAAAGCTTTAAAGCTGACGGAGCATTGGAAGACACTGCTGCCCACCGATGCAGAGACGCTGCACGCTTTCGCTTTCGCGGCCCAATCCCAAAGCGAGATTCTCTTCGGCATGGACAGAACGGCCGAGGCGGTTCAATCCATGAATCTGGCCGCCTCCGCTTATGCTGCTCTGGCTGCGCGGTCCGACGCCTCGCCCGCGCAGATGAGTGACGCATCCTCGGCGTACGGTGCTCTTGGCGATGAACTCGGCAAGCCGGGCAAAGGTACAGTCGGGGATACGGCAGGAGCGCTCGCCGCGTATCGAACTGCGATGGAGTACCAGAACAAAGCATTGAAGCTCGACCCGAAATGGCCACGCGCTCTTCGGACGCTTCCGGTCGCGATGCTGAAGATCGGAAATATGGAGATGGCCACTGACCCGTGGGACGCGGCGCGGCAATTCCAAGCCTGCCTGGAAGCCATGGATCGCTACCCGGCGGAGGATAAGGGCAGCTTCGGGTACAAGCGCAATCGTTCTTTCATTCTTCGTGGACTGGGCCAGGCCCTGACGGAAGTGCGAAAGTATCCGCAAGCCATCGCTATGATGGAACCGGCGCGCGCGATTACCGAGGAAGAGGTCAAAGCCGATGCTCAAGATCTGCGCTCGCGGATCGATCTCATCGCCGTTCTCGACAACGAAGCCACCGTGTATGAAGCGCTCGCTGAGGATCCCGCGTATAAGAACGACCGAGTGCAGAATCGACTGAAGGCGCAATCACTGTTAGATCGGATGAAGGGGGTACTTCAAGAAGTCATCCTGCATAATCCGAAGGACTTCAGCAGTCTGCAAAATCTCGCACGTGCACAAGTGCGTATCGGCACCCTCCAACAGGGGTCGGCGCAGAGCCAGCAGGGAGCGCGCATGGCAGCCCAAGGTCTCGCTGCGCTGATCGGCTTCGAAAAGCAAGGGCCTTCGTCCACTTATCTGGATGATCTGGTGACGATATCTCTACTCACAGTCGAGCCTGCCGCGCTCCGAAATCCGCAACTCGCAATCGTGTATGCCGAGCGCGCGGTAGCAGCCTCTCCGCAGAAACCAGGTTACTGGTGCAATCTCGCTCAGGCTTACCGTGCAGCCGGATCGTCGCCTTCTGTAAGAAAAGCAGCAGCTGCGCACGGCCGCAGTCTGCTGGCACCGCTTCGCCCGGGAGAGTCGGCGAGCGCGACACGGAAAGCCCTCGAGGCCGAAGCCAGATGAAGCGAGTGCGTGCCCTTAGGCTAGTGACGACACCGGATCAGCTCTCATCGAACCGATCGAACTCGATGTCTGAAACGCGTGAACAGTATCCAAGCAAGTTAGGCTTAATACGGGCGTTCGGATTGGAGACGTAGCCTGTTTCCCGAATCTAGACGGGTCTCAACTGGCGCTTCAGGCCTTACCGCGAATTGACACCTCCGAAGAATGTGCGGCCGAAGCGGTCGTTCACCGGCTCTTCCAAGTTCTGCTTGCAACCGAGGTATCGCTCGGTTGTCAGGACGGAGGCGTGGCCCAGGAGAAACTGGATTTGCTTCACTTCGCCGCGATTCAGGTGGCAGATTTTTGCGCAGGTACGCCGAAGATTATGAGGTGCGAGGTGTTCGATCTCCAGGCGCCGGGCACAGTTCCGGACCACATACCAAACAACGTTTTCGGAAATACCGCTTTCCCAAGTAGTTCCATGACGACTGACCGCCCTGAACACTCTACCTAGCGTGACTGTTGCAGCGGTCAGCCACCACCACTTCAGGAGCTTGCCAAACAAGGGATGTGCCACGTCCACGAAACCTCTTTGCATGGCAAGTTGATATGCGCCGGGATTGGCCTCAGCGAACGTACGGAGTAGCGCCGACCCATCATCGTCGCGACCTGCCGCCGCCGAGGGTTTCAAGCGTTCCAAAGACGTTGTTGCCTCCAATCACTGCCGCCGCCAGAGGTGGAGTAGACTTTCAACACAACGGATTATCCACATCTTCTAAAGATCAGTAAGGTTTCGATGACCGAGCCTGGGGACATCACGCTTTTGCTTCGGAAATGGAGTGATGGCGAGTCTGCGGCCCTTGCTCCCCTGTTTGAACAGGCCTACCCACAGCTGCGCCGCATTGCCGGCGCGTTATTTCGGGGGGAACGCCCGGAGAACTTGCTACAGCCTACCGCAGTGGTCAGCGAACTTTTCCTGAGACTGGTACACGAGCAAAGGTTGAGGATTGAGGATAGGCAGCATTTCTTCAATCTATCTGCGCGGCTGATGCGTCGGATTCTTGTCGACTGTGCACGTGCCGAAGGCCGCCAGAAGCGCAACGTGGGCGTGATGCTTCCGCTCGTGGAAGGTATGGCATGGTCTGAGGCTACCCAGGACGAGGTCGTCAATCTGGACCGAGTCCTCGATGAGCTAGGCGCGATCGACTCCAACAAAAGCCGGGTCATCGAACTTCGTTTCTTTATGGGATTCACCGCAGACGAGACTGCAGAGTTGATGGGGATGTCCAAAGCAACGATTGATCGGGATCTTTCCTTCGCACGCAGCTGGGTCCGCCATCGACTTGAGCGGACAGCAGCGCGAACAGCCGGGCCCATTCAACCTCTCCCTGCTTGAAATGAGTTCATTTCGACCTGCGATGACTTACGTCGGTGGAGAGTGCCTTGAACGATTCAGAACGCTGGGAGCAACTGCAGGAACTCTTTCACCTCGCGAAGTCCGTGCCGACACAAGACCGTGCGTCGGTGCTTGCAGCTTCCTGTGCTGATGAGGATCTGCGACAGCTGGCGCTGGAAATACTCAAGGCGGGCGAAGGCGAAACGCCAACCGACGGTATCAATGCCGAAAGCGGACAAGCGCTGGCACCCTGGAACGTAAGCGGAAATAACATAGCCGGAAGCAATATGGGGCCATATCGGCTCGTCCGGCTGATCGGCTCGGGCGGGATCGGCACGGTGTACCTTGCGGAGCGCCTGGCTGGTGAAACACTCCAGCGGGCTGCGCTCAAAGTGCTCGCTCCCCACGCCGCGGGCCCGTCGTTTGCGGAGCGGTTCAAGCGGGAGCAGCACATTCTCTCCTCGCTCGATCACCCCAACATCACGCGCATGCTGGACGCGGGGCTGAGTGAGACTGGCCAGCCATACCTCGTCATGGAATATGTCGAAGGGATCCATCTGACCGCCTATTGCGACGAACACCGAAGCAGTATTGAGCACCGTTTGCGTTTATTTCTCCAGATATGCGATGCGATTGCTTACGCACACCTGAATCTTGTGGTCCACCTCGATCTAAAGCCGTCGAATACGCTGGTCACGGCCGAAGGCGTGGTCAAGCTGCTTGATTTTGGAACGTCGAAGCTGCTAAGCCCCGACGGAGGGTTTACCTCAACTTTGATGGCAACACCTGCATACGCCAGCCCGGAGCAGTTGCGTGGCGAGGCTGTGACCACTCTTTGCGATTTGTATTCGCTGGGGGCGATGCTTTTTGAATTGTTGGCGGGTCGCCGCCCCGGTGCGAGTGGCTCCGTCGTTGCGATTCTCGACCGGGCAGCGCGTGAGCAGGAGGCAGAACGTCTCGACCTGGCAGTATCGAGCGAGGTGGCTGCTGCTCGGGGTCTCACCCAGTCGCGACTGTCGCAGATGTTGCGTGGGGACCTGGCAACGATCGTCGCCAAGTGCCTGCGGCTACGCGCAGGAGACCGCTACAGTTCTGTAAACGCGCTGTCGAACGACCTGCGCCGCTATCTCGACGGCAAGCCCGTGTTGGCCCGCCCGCAAACGACTGCGTATCGCGTCAGCAAGTTTCTTCGCAGGAATCGTAAAGCCGCAACCGCGACCGCTGCTGGTGGCGTATTGCTCCTGGCCGCGCTGGGATACGCCGGATGGCGGCAGCGGCAAGCTTTTGAAGAAGGGCAACGAGCAGTGCGGATGCAATCGTTTCTTTACAGACTCTTCCGGCTCGCAAACTCAAACCACACCGGCAAACAGGATGCGACTTTGAAGGAGTTCCTGCGCCTGAGCGTGGGCATTTTGCCCAGGTACATCCCCGACGCCCGCGATTTGCGGCAAGCGCAGCTCGGTCTGGCCGAGTCGATGTACGACAACGACGATTTCGATGGTGCCAGACCTGCGTTTGAGGCAGTGGCGCAGAGCGCCAAGGCAGATGGCGACGTCGCTTCACAGGCTGAGGCTGAGGCTTTCGCGGGTGACATTGCCTATCATCAGGGCCGCATGGACGACGGGAAAAAACTTACCGCCGACGCGCTTGCGCTTTCGGAGACCAAAGGAGTACCGGCCTCGGTCCGCATCCGGAGCGAAATTTACTACGCCGTGAATCTGGAAAACAACGGGTACCGCACCGACCACATCCTGGACCTGCTGAAAGATGCGGTGAAGCTCAGCCGCGGCAGTCAAGTCACCGAAGATGAACACCTTTTTGCCATCGAAAGCCTTAGTGACGACCTGATCAACCGCGGACTGAATGTTGAAGCCGAGCCGGGGATTCAGGAAGCCCTGGCCATCGAGGAAAAAGAGCCGCTTGCGATATGCCAGCGCTCGTACCTCTACGGCGAACTTGGCTACATTCGCGACCGTGACGGGAAAAAAGCGGAGAGCCTGCTGATGCATCAGAAGTCCTACGACGGCTATGTTCAATGCTCCGGCGCAGAGAGCCGCGAGGCCATTACGCAGCAGGATTACATTGCGAGCGAAATGATCCAGACAGGCAGGGCGCAGGAAGCGATCGTTTTGCTGGAACGCGACCTGAAGGCGTGGCGGACCCTGGTCGGTGAAACTCCCGATCTGGCAGGGGTACTTTACTTTCTCTCCCAGGCTTATGTGGAGACCGGGCAGTGGGAAAAGGGTGCTCGGGTCGCTGAGGAAGAGGTGAAGCTATTGACTGGCAAAGTCTCGCCTTCGGACCGCCGCATTGGCGTGGGGGAATGGATCTGGGCTCGAGCGCTTGCGGGGCAGCAACTCTATTCCGAAGCGCTGCCCCACGCGAAGCTGGCAGACACTTCCCTGAGTCATAATGCAGTGTCGCTGGGTGCAAAAAAGATGGCAGCGGATGCCCATGCGCTGCGTCTGGATGTCGAGATGAAAGCCGCAGCAAAAAATAATTAGATATAGATGAGTCATTCTCCGCGGGGAAACCGCTTCAGGGGCAGGAGACCTCCCGTGATCGCTAAATTTCTTTCCCGTCTGCTTGCTGGCTTCTCACTCGTGCTGTGCTTCGCATCCACACTCCTGTCCGGAGTCGCATTCACTTCTACGTCAGCGCAAGCGCAGGGGCGTCAGCCTGCGAGTTTGTTGCCTGCGAAATTACCCACGCAGGCTCCCGCGCACCTCTCATTGTCCAATATCCCCTTGAGTTTTGAGCCCAACCGCGGTCAGACGTCGGCGCAGGCGCAGTGGCTCTCACGCGGTCTAGATTTTACGCTCTTCCTCGCCGGCCACGATGCGGTGCTTGAGATGGACACCATAACTCCTGGCAAAACGCCGCTCGATCACGCGAAGGTGGAAGGCGCCGCGCTCCGCATGAATCTCCTGGGCGCCTCCTCGACGGCCAAGTCCGAGGGCAGAGAGCCGCTGCAGGGTCATGCCAATTACTTCCACGGGAGCGATCCCGCGAAGTGGCAACGCGACGTTCCTACTTTTGGCAAGGTCAAGCTGCCGATGGTTTATCCGGGCGTTGACCTCATCTACTACGGGCGCAGCGGCCACCTTGAATACGATTTCGTGGTGGCTCCGGGTGCTGACCCTTCCACCATCCGGCTCGGCTTTGACGGCGCAAAGCCTGCACTCACGCCGAACGGCGACCTCTTGCTAGAAGTGGCCGGGAAGAAGGTGACACTCGATCGCCCGGTTGTCTACCAGACATCCAAAGGCTCGCGCGAGCCTGTCGACGGCAGCTTCGTCATTGCTTCCAATAACGAAGTAACGTTTCGCCTCGGCGGCTACGATCACTCCCGCGAACTCACCATTGACCCGGTGCTGATCTTCGATGGTGCCATCGGCACCGGCAACAACGGGGACAGCATCGCTTACGGAATGACCGTGGATGCGGCCGGCGAAATCATCTTTACCGGAGCCACCCGGGACACCGCTTTTCCGGCTACACCTGGCGTGATCCAGCCAACCTGCGGAACCCAATCCCTCAACCCCGCCACCAACACCCGCTGCACCTCCAACCCGGACGCTTTCATCACCAAGCTCTCTGCGGATGGCGCCTCGCTGGTCTTTTCGACCTACCTCAGCGGCACCCAGCACGCGGAGTATGGCTCGGCCGTCGCCGTAGATGCGGCTGGCACCATCTATGTCGTCGGCAACACGGGCTCGGATGACTTCCCCATAACTTCGGACGCCTTTCAAAAGCTTTGCGATCCGACTTATACAAATAACGGTCAGTTCAACACGCTGGTTCCGGCCTGCGCGAGTAGCGGCACCAGTTCTGAGGACATCTTCCTCGTTAAGATCAACTCGAACGGTAACCAGCTGCTCTATGGCACTTTTGTCGGCGGCTCCGCGCAAGACGTATCGACGGGCGTGGCGCTCGATCCTGCCGGGAACATTTATATCTCAGGAATAACCTCTTCGAGCAACCCTCCCGGCCCAGCGACGGGCCTCGGCACTCTCTTTCCCGTCACTCAAACTGCTTATCAGACTCTCGGCAACGGCGGTCACTTCAGCGCTTCGTTGAGCAAGTTCTCTAACGACGGACACAGTCTGCTGTACTCAACCTTCTTTGGATCGCCCGTCGCCAATAGCGGCGACTTCGTCTTCAGCAACGCCCTGGCCCTAGGCACCAACGGGATCGCATTCATCGGCGGGTACGCATACGCCAGCGACTTGCCCACCACGCAGGGCGCAATCAAACCCAACTGCGCGAATTTGTCCGCCGGCGGCCGACCGCAGACCTGTCAACAGAACACGGGCTTCGTCGCGGCATTCGATACTACGAAGTCCGGTCCGGGGTCGCTGGTGTATTCCACTTACATCGGCCCTCCGACCAACGCCACAGGGACATCCTCCCACACCTATGTGAACGGACTCCTCGCGGACGCATCGAACGATGTCTTCGTCACCGGCTCGACTCTCGCTTACAACTTCCCGACTACGTCTGGCGCGTATCAGACCAGCTGCCCCTTCTACGCGCCGCAGGGCGATTGCGGAGCCATAGCCTATTTGAGCAAGATCAATCCGACGGGAACCGCTTTCCTCTTCTCGACCTTCTACGGCGGGCTTGACACGCACGACACCAGCGCCGGATACGCCATCGCTACCGACGCCAAGGGGCGCGTCTATCTCTACGGTTCTAAAACCGGGTATTGCGATCTTCCTGTGCTGAATCCTATCCAGTCCAACTGCCAGGGCAACAACAGAGTCTTTGTCTCCGCCTTTGCGCCGGATGCCTCTCAACTTTTGTTTGGCACGGAATTCGGCAGCCCAAACCGCAACGAGGCGCCGGTCGCCTACAACGGAATTGCCGTCGATCCCGGTGGGAACATCTACTTCGGCGGTATGACGACGAATCCTGCTTTTCCGACCACCGCCGGCGCTTATGTCGTCCCATCTCCAGGCGGCTTTCAGCGTCCCTTCTTCGGCAAGATATCTCCTCTGGTTACGTCGAGTTCAACGACGCTTACTCTTCCCACCGGCACCATAACGGCAGGCCAGAGCGTCAAGCTCACCGTCAATGTAACGGGTCCGGCCGGCACGACCGCCATCCCGACCGGCCTGGTCACGTTCCTGAACGGAAGCACCACGCTGGGTACGGGGACTCTGGACGCGACCGGCACGGCGACCTACACGGCTACTTCGCTGAACGCGACCACCTACAGCGTCACGGCAAGCTATGCGGGAGACACGACATTCTCCGCCAGTGTTTCTGCGGCTCAGAACCTCGTCGTGACTCCTGCAACACCCAACGTGACGCTGACCGCCCCGGCAAGCGCCCTGGTCGGAGCTTCCGTCACCCTGGGCGTTACGGTCACCGGCACCGGCGGATCTCCGACCGGTTCCGTAGTTTTCAAGGACGGCGCTACGACTCTTTCCACCGCAAACCTCGCCTCGGGAGCAGCAAGCTACTCAACCAGCGCGCTCGCCATTGGAACTCACTCCATCACCGCCAGCTACTCGGGTGACAGCATCTTCGCCGCCACCACGACACCGGCACAGTCCGTCGTCGTCTCGCTCGGAACGGCTGCCGTCTCGCTGACGGCACCCGCAACCGCGCTGGTCGGCGCATCGGTCACCCTGGCGACCAGTGTCACTGGCACCGGCGGCACACCAACCGGAACCGTCACCTTCAAGGATGGAACCACTACCCTCTCCACAGCGACGCTTGCCTCCGGAGCCGCAAGCTTCTCCACCACATCCCTGGCGGCCGGTGCACACAGCATCACCGCCAGCTACAGCGGCGACAGCAGCTTTGCTGCGGCAACTTCGTCGGCCTCCACCGTGACGATCAACGTGGCTCCGGCGATCACCTTCGCAGCCTCACCCACTACCCTGACGATCGTTCATGGAGCTACCGGCACGGTGATGATCACTGGAACTCCAGTCGGAGGATATACCGGTGCGGTGACCTTCGCCTGCGGCAGCGTGCCGACTTCGGCATCCTGCACGTTCGCACCCACAACCCTCAGCTTTACCGGGGCCAACACAGCACAGACCACAACGCTGACCTTCTCAACCAGCACCACGACTGGCATGCTCGGCCAACCGGCGATCTTCGGCAGAATGGCAACGACGATCGCGTTGGCCGTTCTGCTGATGCCGCTCGGCTTTGCACGGCGGTCTCGCAGAGTCGTACGGGGAGCGATATTCACACTCCTGCTGACGCTTGGGCTGGTTGCAGGCCTCAGCGGATGCTCGTCCTCCGGCAAAACAACCCTCACGACAGCAGCCGGAACCTACACCGTTCCAGTGACCGTGACGGCCAGTGGAGTAGCATCGACGATCAACCTGTCCGTGGTAGTGCAGTAGTCCAGCAATCGAAACAAAGGCCCGCTCGGCGAAGGACGTCTCATACAGACGTCCTTCGCCATTTTCATCGACATCACTTTATGGATTGCTAGGGGAGCGTCCTGTGACCAGTTCAAGCGGGCCGAACGCAAGGCGCTCGCGCATAATGGAAACGTGGAGTTGGTCTTCAGCATCGCTTGGCGTATCACCGCGCTCACTTCGCTGACGTGGTGTTTGCGCTATTCGTAAAGGCAAATCGCGGCTTCCGATGCGGTCAGCGCTGCTGATCGCGCTGCTGCTGTGCTTAATCCTGTTGACGATCATCTCCATCAGCGATGACCTGTTAGAAGCACGACAGGCGACGCCCACCGACGTCGTTGCGAAAAATCCGGCTAGCCGGGTGAAGATGCTGGCGGAGTACAATCTCCAGACGCGGGTGCTCAAGTTACAGAGCAACAGAAATATCTATCGAAGGCGACTCCGATTCTGTTCGACGTTGCCACTCTCATGCTTGAGACGGGATCCGTCCGGAGGAGGTCTGCACCATCCGGCCTGAGAACGTCGATTTGGTGAAAGGCTGTCTCCAGGTTCCGCAAGGGAAGACCGCATCGGCCCGGAGGCTTCTGCGTCTCACATCGTCGGCGCGCGGACTTCTCACGCGCCGAATGACGCGGCTTGAAGGTCCTGTATCTCTTCCCCTGCGAGTCGGACGCAGCGCGGCCCATCCCCAAGGTGAACAACGCGCATGACAGAGCAGTCAGAGACAGCAAGACCGCACCCATTCGCCTGTATGACCTACGCCATACATGGGCGACGAGAGCAGCAATGTCGGGGATTGACTTGGTGACACTGGCATCCCTGTTAGGCCACGCGAAAATCAACATGGTCCTTCGCTATGCTCACCCGACGCAAGATCACCAGACGACGGCTATGGAGCGCCTTGAGAAGTACAACGCGGTCCAACAGATCGAAGCCTTCGAGCGGGAACCGGCGATCACACAGTAGCGCAAAACAGGCCCGACTGCATGGACCCCCCACAAAAGTCTCCACAGTAACCGGTTGAGCGTTTCGCTCGGTGTCTCTAAGTTATTGAAATGATGGAGGCGCGGGTCGGGATTGAACCGACGCATAAAGGTTTTGCAGACCTCTCCCTTACCACTTGGGTACCGCGCCCTGCTACCGATCAATTGTGTATGAAGTGTACCGCAGATGGGTTTGTCTGGAGCGGGAGACCGGGGTCGAACCGGCGACATCTTCCTTGGCAAGGAAGCACTCTACCACTGAGCTACTCCCGCTCGTACCTCTGTAACTATACCGTTCCCTGCGTCTCAGGTCAATGCAGCGGGTCCAGCCTTCGCAGCGCTCAATTATCCGACGGAACCGACGTGCTGAACGGAATCGCCCGGCTCGCCATGCTGTTGTTGCGGCGGCGCACAAGGTGCGGCGTAATCAGCAGAATCAGCTCGGACCCGGTACGTTCTCGCGTCGAATCTGCCAGGACCTGCTGCAGTCCCGGCAGCTGAGCCAGGCCGGGAATCCCGCTTACCGCCGCTGACTCGGGCTTGTTCATGTCGGAGAGCATCACCACCGTCTGGCCCTCCGGCACCGTGATATCCGAGGTGTAGACGCTGCTCGTGAGGATCGGAATGTTGTTCAGGCTGGCTCCCGTCAGGGCCTCAATCTTCATGTCGATGCCGAGCTTCACCAGGTTCGAGCGCATCACCGTCGCCGTCGTCTTCAGCGTGATCCCGAGGTCTTCATACTGCACCTGCGGGACCGTCGCCGCCGAGCCTCCAAGATATTGCTTCAGCAGGGAGCTGGCACTGACGCCATTCACCGTCACGCCTTTCAGCGCCGCTGCAGTCGAACTCGACACACCGCTGCCGAAGGTCGCCGTCGTCACCGGGTACCGCTCACCCACTCGGAGTGTCGTCGTCTGCTTGTCGCCGACGCGCACCGTAACATCATCCAGCGCACGCGATTCCGACGTGTTCAGCCCGAAGTTCAAGGCAGCTCCGCCGCTGATGCTGGCTCCAAACAGCGTCAATCCGTGACCGAAGAACGAAATCACATTGGTCAACTTGGCGTCGGTTGCTAGCCCGCTCAGGATCAGGAACGCCGCCTCTTCCACCAACTGCTGCGCCTGCGTGCCCGAAGGCACCAGCGCCCCGGAGCTGATCGCCGTATTAATGGTCGACTGGTTGGCCGAGACGAACGACTGCAACTCCGACGCTGCGCTGAACGCCGACGCGGAGGTCGGGGTCACCGTCCCAAGGTTCCGCGTAATCGTCTTATCGATACTCACCAGCTTGATCTCGAGCTCCACCTCCGCCCCGCCGTCCAGCATGTCCGCGAGCGTGTAGTTGACGGCCTTCAACGTCGCCGCCGGAGCCCGCAACGCGATCGTGCCGCTGCCGATCGACGACGCGATCTGTTTCACATCGAAGACGTTCTTGATGATGTTCACCAGCTCGTTCATCTGTTCGGTCGTACTTGCCGGAATGTAGATCGTCTCCTCGACCTGCCGCTCCAGTTTCTGCCGATTGTCCTCGGTATCCTTGGCCACCAGCAGCGTCTTGGCATCTACCGGTACGGCAAACATGTGCGTCATGCGCAGCAGGATCGGCATCGCCTCGCTGTACGGGCTCGCGTCCAGGTCGAACCTGACCTGCGGAATCTGCCCGCTGGCATCCTCGTTGTAGATCACGCGAATCCCGTAAGCGAGACCGGTCCTCGTGACCACCTGGCGCGCATCGCCGCGCAGATGCAGATCTTGCGGCCCCGGCTTCGGTTCCAGCTCAATCGGCTGCGTGTACGTGATCTGTGGTGTCGCAATCATCTTCGGCCCGACAGCGACCGGCGGAGCCGCCGTGTGCTGCGTCACCAGCTCGTTATCCGGATCGATCGCACGAGCCTCTGCGATCAACTTGTCCGCATCCGCCGGATGGCTGAGCAGCCGCGCTTTCGCAGCCTGCTGGATCAGCTCGCTCACCCGATGCTCACGCGTCAGCATAAACGCCGTAGCGTAATCAACACGTGTGGGGTCGAGCTCCGCCGCGCGTGCAAACTCCTGTTGCGCAGCGGCAAGGTCGTTGTGGGCCAGCAGACCGGCTCCAGCCAGATAGGCATGTTGCGCCTGCTGCAACGCGGAGGCAGCAGGCATACCCTGTGCGTAGACAACACCCGTCCCCAGCGCGCACGCAAGAGCGGCTGTGTAGAAACGTTTCAGTTGGAGGAAGGCGCACATGCCGCTGCCAATTGGACGAAGCTCGCGATCATCTGCCGCAAGCCGCTCCACGCTAGCGGATTTTCGCGATGTTCGTGACTGCCGCCAGGGTGCGCGGCCGTTCGCTCATCGGCGGGCGCCTCAGGCCATTGCGGATCTGCGTGGTGCTCATGTCCAGTTCGGTCAGCGTACGGCTCAGCGTGTTGCGGTGCATGCCAAGCTCTTCGGCCGCCTTGCACTGGTTGCCCTTGTGGCGGGCCAGAACTTCAAGAATGTAGCGCCGCTTGAACTGCCGGACCGCCTCCGTGTAAGAGACTCCAGCACTGTGCATCTGCGTGATCAAGCCGTCCAGTTCGCGCTTCAAATTTGTGTCCTCACCTGCCAGCCACGGTAATGGCCATCAATGAAATCTACCATGAAAATTTCGATGTTCCCCATGCTACTGTGCCGGAACGCTCCGCTTCAAGGCTTCGGCGTTCTTTTTCAAAAGATGTCTCGCCCCATCCGAGACTTGCCCTGCCAAATGCTGCGGCACAACGAAGGATACAGCATGAGCACCCGCAAGGAAATGGGGTGCAAGCACCGATCTTTTCGCCCATCCCGAATCGGGAGCGAAAGCCGCTACCGCCATCATCAAAGCGATCCCTAACAGCACACCGCGTACCGCCCCAAACACCGCGCCCAGCATGCGATCCGCAAACCCCAACCCGACAGCTTTCACCGCTTTGCGCACCATCCCGGCGAGTACCCCAGCCACAAACCACACTCCCAGCAGGATCGTGAGGAACGCCAGGACCTGAGCCATTGTGAAGCTCGTAACCCAGCGATGAAGCCATGTCGCAAGCCCGACGTAGTTCCAACTCGCGATCAATATGCCCGCGACCAACCCCGCCAGTGAGAACAGCACCCGAATAAGTCCACGCCGAAACGCCATCAACGCCGACACCACAACCAGCGCGACCAGTACCCAGTCAAACGCGGTTAACGAAGACGCGGCAATGGAGTTTCCAGGCACACACCAAGTCTGTCACGGATACCCCGCAAGCCCAACAGATGTGGTATCTCCCTCAGCAACACTCGTCATCCGAAATGGCCGTCATTCTGGCGCAGCCAGAATCTCCGTAGTTGTCTCCCTCCCCCCGGCTCCAACCCTCCCCGTGCCCCATTCATCGCAGTTCCATCGCGATGAGTGGGAACAAGAATGTCCGGGTGCCCCATCTCAATCGGCATCATCGATTGAGGTGGGGAAGCAACCACCCTAAATCTCTTCCCGCCCCGTAATCGCCCGAAACGCCTGCATATACTTCTCCCGCGTCCGTACCACCACCTCATCCGGCAACCCCGGCGCCGGAGCCTGCTTATCCCACCGAATCGACTCAAGATAGTCCCGCACATACTGCTTGTCGAAGCTAGGCGTAGGCCCACCCGGCTTGTACTCATCCGCAGGCCAGTAGCGGCTGGAGTCAGGCGTCAGCACCTCATCGGCAAGCGTGATTACCCCATCAATCATTCCAAACTCAAACTTCGTGTCCGCCAGAATCACTCCGCAATCCGCCGCATGGCTGGACGCCTTCGCATAGATTGCCATCGTCAAATCCCGCAGCGCTGCGGCATGGGCGGCCCCAATCGTTTCGACAACCGTAGCGTAAGAAATATTCTCGTCATGCCCACCGGTATTGATCTTCGCCGCCGGCGTAAAGATCGGCTCAGGCAGCTGGCTTGATTCGGTCAACCCAGCCGGTAGCGGAATCCCACAAACCGAGCTGGTTGCTTGATAGTCCTTCCACCCTGACCCCGAGATATACCCACGCGCCACACACTCCACCGGAAACATCTCCGCCCGCCTGACGATCATCGTCCGGCCCTCAAGCTGGGCCGCAAACGGCTGAAGCACAGCAGGGAACTGCGCGACATCCGCCGTCACCAGATGATTCGGCACCAAATCCTTCAAAAACTCAAACCAGAACAGCGAAATCTGCGTAAGAATCCGCCCCTTATCCGGAATCCCCGACCCCAGCACATGGTCGAACGCCGAGATGCGATCAGTTGCAATGAACACAAGGTCCGCCCCCGGCTCATCGGAGACAGCGTAGATATCGCGAACCTTGCCGCGAGCAAGCAAAGGAAGGGAACCAAGATCGGAAGAGAGCAACGCATCAGCCATACCAAAACGGTATCACTTCAACCCACCTCGGCTGCACCCGCGTCTTTTCAACGGTCGTCGCCCTTGCCTTAGCTTCTAGGTAGGCCAAGGCTTCAGCCTTGGCACTCAGCGCGTGGGAAAACTCTGGGCTTGAGCCCTGGGGTATGCCCTTATTCAGCCCCAACCGCAAGCGCAAAAACACGCCCCCATATCAGTCTGGGTTCCCGGCCGGAGTAATTGCTTCTAACCCAGATGCTGTCAAGCCGTCCCATCGCTACCACGGAACAAACGTTTTGGCTTCAGGGTCCGGAACGCGCATCTGCATACTCATCGGCCCTGGACGAGTCAACTCGGCCCGAGCTTCAGGCGAATCTGAGATGATCAAACACCAATCCAGATCAAGTTTCTTTGTTACCAAATCTGGATTGGGAACAATAAGGAGGAAGCTTTTGCCGGTAGTCATCGGGTATTCGAATCGCCGCTTAGATGACTCGTAATCATGAACCAATCCCACGTCTAACATTTCCCCAGAGGAACGCCCGATTTTGCCTTTGATAGTGCTGTCCAGTCGAACAAGCGCCCTATCCGACTCTTCAGCTTGATCCTTCGCGGTCGTCTCAGAAAGTGCGGTCACGCTGATTATCGAATCAGCTTCGCGGCCACGGGCAAACAGCGGTACTTTACAATCGCCGCGACTCTCTGTTCCTGGCCACTTCCAAGAAGGATCACCGGGTCTCCCGCCAACTGCACCGTCATACATATGCCAAGCTTCGGCAGGAGGGTAGACATCCTCCAAATACTTGCAAGGCAGCACATCGGTGAGACAGCTAAGGTTGAAGCTCAAAAGGCGGTTTGCCTCTTCGGTTGGTGTGTCCATCGCGAACGTTATTTTCGCCATCAGGCAAAAAGTACAACCGCCCGGTCTTGTCACAACAAAGTAAGGGTGGTCCGCAAGCTGCTCCCAACCCCACTCGTTCGTTCCCCCGGCATGGCTATCTGCTCGAACGACAGCAATAAGCGAAGCCTCACCCGCAGCGGCAATTGTTCTAGGAGTCACGTACCAAAATGACGCGCTCTTTCGCTGCACTACCCTGTCCTGCACAGCGAAATGTGTTCGCAACTCTGCCATGGGTCCGTTGTACTCGACACTCAGGATCAGAGGATAAAGAAGCGTAGTTAGTAAATCGTTCCCGAGGTAAATGCCAAATCGGTTGTTCGCTAGCCTTCGAAGTGGACTCTGCAACTCAATGTTGTATCTACAGAACGAACCATCGCAGGTTCCGTCGTAGTGCCCGTACCGACCCCACCGGCTCATCAGCACCTGAGCATCATCCCAACTACTCTTATCTAACTGAAGCGCTTTGATGTCACCCATCAACCGCTCAGCTTGCCGCCTGAAGAGATAGGTTTCGACACGCAGCACAAGAATCAACAGCAGATAGACAGCCAAGACCGTCGAAATCGCCCGACGAACAACCCGGAGAGCGCGAGCCATCAGGTATTAGACACCGAGCGGAGCGCAAATGCCCCGAAGCCTCGCAAGTAGAGGTCAGACAAAAAAGCCGCTGCCCCAAAAACAGTGCAACCCCAACCGTAATCTATCCCCTTACGTATCCGGACTTTACAGACTTAAGGGGAGGTGGGGGGGCAGCCTCGAATTCCCGCCTAAGCCACCCGCCGCTGCTCTCGATCCTGGCTCCGGTTCCCCTGCCCCAGATTCACGCTCACAATCTTGCTAACCCCCGGCTCCTGCATCGTCACGCCATAAATCACGTCCGCCTGCTGCATCGTGCGCCTGTTGTGGGTGATCGCGATGAACTGCGTGTCGGCGGACATCTCGCCGATCATCTTCGCGTAGCGCCCAACGTTCGTCTCGTCCAGCGGCGCGTCGACTTCGTCCAGGATGCAGAACGGCGCAGGCTGGAACTGGAAGATGCCAACCAGTAGCGACAGCGCGGTCAGAGCTTTCTCGCCTCCGCTGAGCAGCAGGATGTTCTGTAGCTTCTTGCCCGGCGGCGATGCGACAATCTCAATACCGCTAGCATCCGAGTTCGGATTATCCGGATCGGTCAGCCGCATAAACGCCTGCCCGCCGCCGAACAGCTTCGAGAAAGTAACGCCAAAGTTTTCGTTGATCACCTTGTAAGCCTCGTCGAACTTCACCCGCGACACATCGTCGATCTCCTTGATCGAAGCCTGCGTGTTGTCGATCGACTCCAGCAGATCCTTCTTCTGGCCTTCGAGGAAGCTGTGCCGCTGCGTGGTCTCGGTGTACTCATCGAGCGCCATCATGTTCACCGGCCCCATCGATTCCAGCCGCTGCTTCAGCGTTCGCGCCTCGCCTTCCATCTCGACCAGCGCCTCGCCCTCGATCCGTGCAATCGTTGCGTCATCGCGCAGCACAACCGCCATAACGCCAAGGTCGTTCATGCAGGTCGTCTCGATGTGTTCGATATCCGAGGTCAGCTTGGCAACCCGCGCCTGGAGACCCGACCGCTGCTCGCGCAAAGCCTCCGTCTCGCCACGCAACGCACGCAGTTTGGCATCGAGAGCCGTCGTCACCGCTCGCAGCGCATGGGCCTCTTCGGTCAGCCTCGCACCCTGCGCCACAGCCGTCGCACGAGCTTCCGCGAACTGCGTGTGCTGCGCCGCCAAGGTGGCCGTCTCTTCCTCGCGCCGCAGCCGCTCAGTAGCCGCCGATTCAAGTTGCTGCGCTAGCTGCGAAATCCGCTGCTGCTGCCCGTTGAAGAGCCGCGTCGTCTGCTCGTAGTTCGCCTGCGCATTGCGACGACGCTCTTCCAACCCTGCCAGTGCAGCGGCTGCGGCCGATGCAGCCATCTGCAACTCCTCACGCCGCGATCGCAACTGCTCCACACTCGCGGACAACTCCGCCACCTTGGCTTCCATCGCCGCGCGCTCACCTTCGAGCTGTGCCGCCTGCTGCTGCCGCTGCGCAATCAGGTCCGTCTTCTGGTTGCGCGCATCGCGGTTGCGATCCGTTGCCACCATCCACTCCTGCAGCCGCCGTTCAATCCGTGTCGACTCCGACTCCATCTGCCGCAGTGCCGCGCCGGAGTTGGCCGCCTCGCGCTCTGCATCGCGCAATTCCTGCCGCTTGCCTTCGAGCGCCGCGTTCTGCGTCGCCAAATCGCGCTGCACAATGGCCGTGCGTGCATCGGTCGCCACAAGCTCTTCTTCCAGCTTGCCTAGCTTCGTCTGCACTTCCTTCAACTCACGCTTCAAAGCCAGCGGTCCGCCGGAACTCGGTCGCCCACCGGTCACGGAGACGTGATGAAACGTTTCGCCGCTCGGTGCCAGAAAATATCCGTCAGGGAACTGCAACGCCAGTGTCCGCGCCGTCTCCGCATCCGGAGCCACGAATCCGTCGCGCAGCTTCGGCAGCAACACCTCCAGCGAACGTCCAAAGCCATTCAGCACCCGGATGCACTC
>JANXWZ010000117.1 GCA_025350865.1 Rhodanobacteraceae bacterium | reverse complement strand
CCGCCGGCGTACACGGCTGCAACCCCGGCTGTCCGCTTTGCAGCCTCCCCACATTCACCGGGTGGAACCCATCCACATCCTTCTCCGGAGCCACCGCTTCCAGCAGCCGCTTGGTATCCACATGCCCCGGCAGCGGAAGCTGAATCAGAATCCCGTCGATATCATCCCGTCCGTTGAGATCAGCCACCATCGTGAGCAACTCGTCGGTGGTCACCGTCTCCGGAGGAGTCAGCATTTCGGAGTAGATCCCCAGTTCGCCGCAGGTCTTTACCTTGCTGCGCACATAAATTCCGCTCGCCGCGACGGACCCCACCAGGATCACGGCCAGCCCCGGCACGACACCGCGTTCCTTCAACGCCTCTACCGCGACGGCGACCTCAGCCTTGATCTCTCCGGCAATCTCCACTCCATCCAACACCAACGGCATATCCATCCCCCAATCTTATCCCGCTCGCATGAGGACCAGCCCGCTCTCCTTTGTTTGTCATCCCGTTAGGGATCTGCTGTTGTCGTCGTTTCACGGTCGCGCCCACCTTTCCACTGTTTGCCGCTAAACTCAATCCATGCCCACCCTCCTCGCAGCGAACATAGGTCTCCTGGCCTGCCCCGTGTGCGGCGGAGGGCTTACCCTCACCGCGGCCACCGTAGATTGCCTGCGCTGCCACCGCCGCTACCCCATCGTCGACGCCCTGCCCGTCCTCATCCCCGCGCGGGCGCTTTCTTCCGAACAGCTTCCACCCGATGCTCAAAATTCGGCATCCAATTGAGGTTGATGATTCTCTTCCGCTCGACCACACTTCGTTTCGCCGTCGCCACGCTGTGCCTCACCGCATACCCCGGTGTTCGCGCCGTAGCGCAAAAGGGTCCGGTCCCGGTCCCAGTTCCGGCCAAGCCCGCGTCCACAACGCCCGAGGCAGGAAAGGCCGGAGCCCAGGGCGGCGACAGTTCCTCAGCCCGTACCCACGATTCCGCTACCGGAACGCTCGCTCGCATCTCACCCCTTGCGCCGTCGGTGCCGCCGCGTCGGGTCGGGTCCCGTCCGCGCATCGGCCTTGCCCTGGGCGGTGGCGGTGCGCTCGGGCTCACCGAGGTCGGTGTGCTCAAGTGGTTTGAGGACAATCGCATTCCTGTCGACGAGATCGCCGGCACCTCCATGGGCTGCCTCGTCTCGTCCCTCTACGCCACCGGCTACTCGCCCGCGCAGATGGGCCAGGTGGTCAACGGACCTACCTTTACCTCGGTCTTCTCGTTCTCCGGTTCGTACACCTCGCGCTCCTTCCGCCGCCGCGAGGAGTCGCGCCAACTGCCCAACGCCATCACCGTCGGCCTCAAGCATGGCGTCAGCTTCCGCAACGCAGTCCTTGTCGATCAGGGCCTCAACTCTTTTCTCGATCGCGAATTCCTCCGCTACGACGACCGCACTGACTTCAACACCCTCCCCATCCCTCTCCGCTGCGTCGCTACCGACCTGAACGATGCCGTGCCGGTGGTTTTCTCGCGTGGCTCTATCCCCGATGCGGTTCGCGCCTCGGTCTCCATCCCGGGAATCTTCCCGCCGTTTGAGATGAATGGCCACGAGTATGTGGATGGCGTCGTCCTCGAAAACCTCCCCACACCGGCCCTGCACGATATGCAGCCTGACGTGGTCCTTGCCGTCTCTCTGCCGCTTGCCCCGGTCGCCGCCGGGGAGCTAGGGTCTATCCTGGGCGTATTCGGCCGCGCCTTCTCGGTCGCTGCCGAGGCCCAGGAACGTCAGCAGCGCAAGCTCGCCGACCTCGTCATCACGCCCGACATCTCCGGCTATACCGTCACCGACTATTTCAAATCCGCCGACCTTATCGCCCGCGGTTACCGCGCTGCCGACGACAACAAGGACAAATTGCTCAAGTACGCCTTGTCCGAGACCGACTGGAACGCCTACCTCGCGCATCGCACCTCGCTCGTTCGCGGACCTGCCGCGCCAGTCCTCCGAGTTCGCGTCACTGCGCCCGACCATTCCAGCACCGTCGCGGTCCAGCGCCTGTTCGCGTCGCTGGTCAACAAGCCGGTAGACACAGCGAAGATTGAGGCGCTGCTCGATCAGGTCCGCTCCGATGGCAGCTACGAAGCCGACTACACCGTCGGCTACGAGTCCCAGCTGCAGTTCGAAACCCAGGCCGCTGCACGTTTGCCCGGAACCATCGACGTGCCGGTAACCACCACGGCCCCACCGTCTACCGCCGCCGTGGAAGCTCCGCCCAATCCCGCGCCCGATCCCACTCCAGCGCCCGGCGCGCCCATCCCCAGTCCCAACGCGGCAACCTCGAGCAATCAGCCCGAGGTCCCCACCACCGAACCCATCATTGCCGCGCGTCCCGGAGCCCCCGGCCTCGCCGCCACCCAGGAGGCGACGTCGGAGTCGATGGCGCAGATTCCCAACCGCCCCATCCTTCTCGTCAGCGTCACCCGCCGCAAGACTGGCCCGCCGTTTCTGCTCGCCGGAGCCAACATCGAGGCCCAGACCAGCGCCTTCACCCGCGCCACCGTACAGGCCATCCTGCTCAACCAGGACCTCGGAGGATACGGCTCGGAACTTCGCACCCGCATCGTGCTGGGCTACCGCACCGAGTTCGCCTCGGAGTACTTCCGGCCGCTGAATCCGTTGGATCGCGAACACACTTTTTTCGTGATGCCGCACGCTGATTTCCAGCGCACCCCATTCCCGGTTTACGGCAACACCCAGAATCACGTGGCCGACCGCCAGTTCCAGCAACTGGCCTTCGGGGCCGACGCCGGCTGGACCAACCAGCGCACCCAGCAATTCAGCGCCGGATACGAGTTCGGCCAGATGCACTGGGAAACAGCCAGCGGAGCCGACGGCCAGCCCGATTTCAGTGGCCAGTCCCAGAAAGTTCGCGCCCGCTATGAGTTCGACACCCAGGACCGCGCCCTCGTCCCGCAGTACGGCCTGCACCTCAGCACGGAAGCCGGCTATCTCTTCTCTACGGTCGGCTCGGCCGATACGCCGCAGCTGTCAGGCCAGGTGTCGTTTGCTCACCCCTTCAGCCTGCATCGCCAGCCGCCGACGCCCGAAGGCCAAAAGGCCCGCAAAGATCCCAATCGCGGCCACGAGGTTTTCGTACTCGCCGGCGAGGGTGGCACCATGTTCAACCACGACGTCGCCGCGCCCTTCCGCTATACGCTCGGCGGGCCGCTGCGCCTCTCCGCCTCCGCCATCGACCAGTACCGCGGCACAGACTACTGGCTCATCGAACCCGGGATTCTGCGCCGCATCGCACAGCTTCCACAACCCCTCGGCCAAAGCATCTATATCGGCTTCGGAGTGGAGGCAGGCCAGGTCTACGCACCCGGAGCCCATGTGATCAACCGCCAGGACGCCTACTTCGGCATCGTCGCCGAAACCCCACTAGGCGTCATCACGCTGGCTCCCGCCATAGGCTCCAACGGCGAACGCAAACTCGTCTTCACCCTCGGCAAGCTCTTCTGATTGGGCCCTAACTGCCGGGTGCCCCATCTCAAACCGGTTCATCGTTTGAGGTGGGGTGCGACGCCCGCAAGGGACAACCCACCAGGACTTCGCTCTGAGGCCTCACAAACACGGAACCCGCATCCCCACAACGCAATCTCGACACAGCCCCGCCCCCTCTCTATAGTTAGTCTCACGACCATGCGACCCTTCTGCCTTGCCGCTCTGGCGTTTGTCCTGCTTGTACCCGCCGCGCTGCCCGCCCAGCAGTCGCCGCCGCTGGCCGGCATCGCGCACGTGGCGATTCGCGTCAAGGATCTAGGCGCATCCATCGACTTCTACGAAAGCCTGGGCTTCGATCAGGCCTTCGATCTCCGCCGCGACGGCGTCCCCTACGAGTCCTTCATCAAGATCAACGACCACCAGTTCCTCGAGCTCTACCCCGTCGACGAGAAAAATCCCCAGCCCGCGTTCCTCCACGTCTGCTTCGAAGGCAACGATCTTGAAGCCGTTCATGACTTCTACATGGCCCACGGACTCACACCCACCGCCGTCCGCAAAGCCAGCGCTGGCAACATGCTTTTCACCATGCCCGGCCCTCCGCAACCCATCGGCCCGGATTCCAAGCCAATCCTCCAGAACATCGAGTACACCCAGTACATGCCCGGCTCACTCCACTCCAATGACGCCGGCCAGCATCTCGGCCCCAACAAGGGGCAGGACCGCATCGGCGACCGTCTTCTCGGCGCAGCGATCGCCGCGGTCGACCCTGAAACCGCCCGCCTCTTCTACATCAACCAGCTCTCCTTCAAGCCGCTCCCCGGCCAACCCATGGTCCTCCACCTCCCCGGCAACTCCGGCGAAGAGGTAGAAATCGTCCCCGCCGACCTCGGCCGCCAAGCCCTCATCACCTTTCAGACCTCAAACCTCGGTCGCGCCGGACGTCGCCTCTCGCACGAAAAGATCAAATTCCAGAAGACCAACGATGTCCTCGGCTTCCTCGATCCCGACGGCAACCAGCTCCTCATCCGCCAGCGCTAGCCATCTTGCGCAAACAGTCCTCCCTCCAAGTCGTCATTCTGGCGAAGCCAGAATCTCCGTAGTTGCTCTTGCTCCTTCTCCCGCCCATGATCGACATCCGAGAAGCCCTAACCCGAGCCGCTGACCAACTAGCCGCCCACCCCGACCTCCGACCCACCGCCGTCCCTGACGCGACGCTCCTCTTCATGCACTACCTCGACATCAACCGGGCCGCACTCATAGCCCACCCCGAGCGCCCCCTCACCCGCGAGCAGCTCGCCGACATCCAGCGCCTTGTCGAACGTCGCCTCCGCTTTGAGCCCATCCAGTACATTACCGGCACCCAGGAGTTCTACGGCCTTCCCCTCCGCGTCACCCCAGCCGTCCTCATCCCCCGCCCCGAAACCGAACTCCTCGTCGAAGCCGTCCTGACCCACCTCCGGGTGCCCCATCCTCGCGACGGCTCCATCGTCGCAGGGTCGGGTATCGGGCAGAGCCCGACCGGCTTGCGCATCCTCGACATCGGCACCGGTTCCGGAGCAATCGCCATCGCTCTCGCCCACCACCTCCCCCAAGCCCAAATCACCGCCCTGGACCTCTCCCCCGAAGCCCTCGCCATAGCCCGCGAAAACGCCCAATCCAACTCCGTCCAGATCCGCTTCCTCGAATCCGACCTCCTCGCCGCCGTAGCCGACGAACCTCCCTTCGACGCCATCGTCTCGAACCCACCCTACATCCCCACCTCCGACGCCCCAACCCTCCATCCCCAGGTCCGCGACCACGAACCCTCGACAGCCCTTTTCGCCGGCCCCTACGGCCTCGAAATCTACACCCGCCTCATCCCTCAGGCCCACGCCCTGCTCAAAGCCGGAGGCCTCTTAGCCCTCGAAATCGGCCACGGTCAACAATCTGCCATCGCCGCCCTCCTCCGCGACTGGCACCACGTCTGCTTCCTCCCAGACCTAAACCAAATCCCCCGCGTAGCCCTCGCCCACCGCCCATAGTTGAAAATTGTCGGTCATCCTGAGCGAAGGCAGTCGCGCACTTGCGACTGCCGCAGTCGAAGGACCCCGACGCCGCTGATCTCGCCATCGCGTTTCGGACCACTCCGCCACAGATCACCCCCACCTCTGCTACCCTTTCCCCATGCGCAAATTCCTTGCCTCCGCCATCTTCTTTGCCGCCGTGTCCCTCCCAGCGCAGCCAACCCCCGTCTCCACCCGCATCGCCGCCCAGAACGCCCTCTTCGAAGACACCTGGCAGCAGCAGCTCAAGATGAACCCCACCCAGGCCACCGCCGTCGGCGACTACCGCTACAACGACCAGCTCGGCGACTTCGGGCTCGCCTCCATCGCCGCGCGCCATCAGGCCGACATCGCCACCCTCGCCAAAATCAAAGCCATCGACCCCTCCGGCTTCCCCGACACCGACCTCATCTCGCACGATCTCTTCGTCCGCCAACTCCAGCAGCGCATCGAAGACTTCGACCTCAAGGAGTTTGAGAGCGGCATCGGCGGCTCCGGCGGTGGCGGCGGCATCCACGCCTCGCTCGCCGACCTGCCCAACTCGGTCCCCCTCGACTCCGTCAAGCATTACGAGGACTATATCGCCCGCCTCCACCAGATTCCACGCGCCTTCCTGCAAAGCGAAGAGGTCCTCCGCTCCGGAATCAAAGACCACATGATGCCCGTCAAGTTCATCGTCGAAAAGGTCCCCGCCCAGGCGCAGGGAGTCATCGCCGCCAACCCCTTCATCTTCCCCCTCAAAAAATTCCCCGCCAGCTTCTCTGACGCTGACAAGAGCCGCCTCACCGCCGAAATCACCAAAGCAGTCGACACCGAGGTCTTCCCCGCCTACAAGCAATTTGCCGCGTTCGTGACGAAGGAATACATCCCCGCCGCCCGCGCCACCCTCTCAGTCAACTCGCTCGGCGACGGCAAGCGCCGCTACCAGGCCACTCTCCGCCGCTTCACCACCACCGACCTCACCGCCGCTCAAATCCACTCCATCGGCCTCAGCGAAGTCGACCGAATCACCGCCGAGATGGCCGACCTCGCCAAAGCCAACGGCTACAAGGACCTCGAATCCTTCCGTACCAAGATCGAAAACGATCCGAAATACCAGGCCGCCTCCGCCGAAGCCATCGTCGAAGACTTCCGCAAGTACATCGCCCAGATGCAGCCTGAGCTGCCAAAGCTCTTCAACCTGCTGCCCAAAACCGCCGTCACCGTGGAACCCATCCCACCCTTCCAGGCCTCCGCCGCCACTCACTACCAGGGCGGAACCCCCGACGGCAAGCGCCCCGGCCGCGTCTCCGTAGCCGTAGCCGACCCCACTCACCGCAGCTACATCAACGACGAAGCCGTCGCCTACCACGAGGGCGTCCCCGGCCACCACCTCCAGATCACCATCCAGCAATCCCTCACCGGCCTTCCCGAGTTCCGCAAGCACGGCGGCAACTCCGCCTACACCGAAGGCTGGGGCCTCTACGCCGAAGAGCTCGGCAAGGAGATCGGCTTCTATAAAGATCCCGGCAGCGACTACGGCCGGCTCCGCAGTGAGTTGTTCCGTGCGGTGCGTTTAGTGGTAGACACCGGCATCCACGACATGGGCTGGTCCCGCGACCAGGTCGTTGACTACATGCGCAAGTCTCACGCGGTCGACGAACCCACCATCCAGTCTGAAACCGACCGCTACATCTCCGGCCCCGGCCAGGCCTGCAGCTACAAACTCGGCCAGCTCAAAATTCGCGAACTCCGCGAGCGGGCCAAACAAAAGCTAGGCCCACAATTCGACCTCAAGACCTTCCACGACGAAATCCTCTCTGGCGGCGCGCTTCCCCTTGACGTCCTCGACGCCCGTGTCAACCGCTGGATCCAAGGCCAACTCCCAGCGAGCGCCAGCACTCGCTAAGATTGCGCTCCTCTTGACATATTCGTTGATACGTATCACGATACATATCAGAGGTTGCTCCGATGCCGACACCACAGAAAGCGAAGGTCTTCATGACGGGCCGCAGTCAGGCCATCCGCATTCCTCTCGACTTCCGATTCAGTACCAACGAAGTCTACATTCGACGCGACCCGCAAACTGGCGATGTCATCCTTTCTCAGTCTCCAAGAAGTTGGGGGGAAATTTTCGCCGCTTTTGATGAAGCCGGTGTTCCGGATGACTTTCTCGTCGACCGCGAACAGGGTCCACCGCAGGAGCGCGAATTCTGACTCCAACTCACATGCTCGATACGAATACGGTGAGCTACATCACGCGTGGCCGGTCGCTGGCCGCCCGCTCAAGGCTCGAAACACTCCAATCACCCTCCAGTCCCTGTATCTCTGCCATCTCAGAAGGAGAAATTCGGTACGGGCTGGCAAAAAGACAGGCTTCTCCAGCACTCCGTGCTCTGGTCGAGGAGTTCTTGGCTAAGATCACCGTGCTGCCGTGGACAAGTCAGGAAGCAGTCGTCTACGGAGACCTCCGAGCCGAGTTGAGAGCCGCCGGCAAGGCTCTCGAAAATCTGGATATGCTGATCGCTGCCCACGCAATCACTGTGGGGGCCATCCTGATCACCAACGACAAGGCCTTCCTTCATGTCGCGAGATTGCGCGGAATCGAGAACTGGGCAACTGATCTCTGAGGCAGAAGTCCTACAACCCCGCGTACCAGTCATACCCCAACTTCGTCCAATAATCATCCGGCTTGTCATCCGTATACGCGATCAGCCCGATCCGCTTGATCTGCTTATACCCATACTTGATCGGCATATGCAGCCGCAGCGGAGCGCCGTGGAACTGCTCCATCGGCTTGCCCGCCATCTCGGTCACGAGTGTGCTCTGCGGATGCATGCACTCTTTCAGGTTGTACCCGCAGTAGTAGTCCCCGTTCGGAGTCTCCATGTACACATACTTCGGCAATTCGCCCTGCGCATTCTTAGCTGGCGGATAAGCCGCAATAAAGTCGGCCAGCCGCACCCCGCCCCAGTGCACAATCTCGCTCCAACCCTCGATGCATTTGAATTGCGTCACCATCTCGTGCCGCGGAAGCCGGGTTACATCGTCCATCGTCAGCAGCAACCCGCCCGTTCCTGTCTCCAGCGTCGAGTCGCTCTTGCCGGCCTCTTCCTGTCCGCGCGGGGGCTTGCTCCCTTGAGCTTTCTTGTATTCGTCCATAGCCTTCGCAAACGCAGGCAGGATGTTCGGCGCCGGATCTTCGGCCTTGGGGGCAACCTTGGTATCGTGCCCTTCGTACTTACCCTCTTCGGCAACGTACTGGTAGTCCCACGCAGTAACATCGTTCACATACTTTGGGTGAGCCTTGGCATTTTCCATCCCAACGACTTGCAGCCGATAACTGCCCGGAACTAACGCCTGCTTCAAGCCATAATTTCCGTTAACTCGTAACTCCCGCGACTCACTTACGTTGTAAGTCGGAGCCAGTGCACGCTCATCGAACACGGTCTTCGCAAGAGCAGCATTTACATTCAAGGCCTTCCGCAGCGGTTCCTGCAGCAACTGATCCTCGTCTGCGCGATCAATCCAGCGATAAAACCCGTACCCGCCCGCTGCCCCCGCTGCAGCCACCAGGAACGACCGCCGGGTCCGTCGTACCGATTGTTTCTTCACTTCAATGTTCTGATCCATCACGACTTGCTCCGTTCCGCCTCGATCGAAGGCTCATCCTTGCGGCGCAGCTCGTAGCCGCTCACCATCGCGCGAAAGTTGTTCCACCCCGCCAGAATCACTTGCCCCACATGCACCAGGAAGAATCCGCAGAAGCTGATCGTCAGCCAGAAGTGCAGCCACCGCGCCATCTCGTAACCGCCCAGCAGGGAAGTAATCCAATGCAGTTGCGTCGGCTTGTAGATCGCCAGTCCCGTCACCAGCGACCCGAATCCCATCAGGATCACGGAGCTGTACGCGATCCTCTGAGCGCCGTTGTACTTCGTCTGCGGCGGCAAACCCTTGCGCAGATGCAGGTCCACCAGAGTCACCTGGATCGCTTCGCGAATCGAGGCCTTCGTCGGTGCCAGGAACTTCCACTCCCGCGACCACAACAGAAACGCAACATATAGCAACCCGTTGATCGCAAAAATCCACATGAAGAAGAAGTGATACCCGAGCGCCGTCGTCACGTGGTACGGAGCGTCAATCGCCTTATAGAACCAGGGCGGAAAGAAGCGAACCAGCGTCAGCGAACCAAGCCCAACACGATACACCTCATGTGGATGCCGGTAGGCATTATCCGAGTCGTTCCAGTAGATCAGAATGCCGCTCCAGATCATCGTGAACAGCACCGGAAAGTTCACCCAATGCATCCAGCGAATCGCCAGCGGATGCTTCTTCTCCAGCACCAGTGCGGGCTCGAATGTCTCCACCGCTTCTGCATCTTCTTCGACCGCCGGGTCGTGTTCCCTTGTCGGTTCCATCTGCATGCGCTCCAATCTCTGTGCGGCGATAATCCGCTAACGCCCGTCCATCGTGCAAGTTGAATTCTATTCTCACGGTCTGACTTCGACGAGCCGATAAAGGTTACAGAGCAGTCAGCTCTCAGGGCCTTTTCGACAACCAGCGGGGCCAGCCGGAAAACAAGCCGGCTGGCCCCCTTTGTGCACTTTTGTCATCCCGCAGGGATTTGCTTTCCTGCCGTGCGGCGAATCATTCACTCCGCAACAGCACTACCGCAACTCGACGTCCACCAACGCACCGCGCTCGTCCACGAATCGAACCCGCTTGTTCGTCATGGTGACGCCTTCCAGCGGCGCCCGTCCGCCGTGCGCTCCGGGGATGACCTTATCCCCCGCCACCTGGTCGGCCGCCGTCATGCAGGCCATAAACTGGATGCAGCGCAGCTCACCCAGCGGATAAATCGGCTGCTTATTCCAGTTCTGCACCAGGTAGATCCGCCGCTTATCCGTGCTCTTGTCATCGATCAGCGTGTCGTTTGTAAAGTTGATCATCACCCGAATGCCGCCCTGCTTAACGCCATCGCGGGTCACCGCCGCCAGCGGATCCCACACATACACTCGCTGGCGATAGATCACCACAAAGACCAGCAGCGCGACTCCCAGCAGCACGATGAACTTCTTCACTTGGTTTCCTTTTCCTCGTGATACTCCTGCTCCGTATTGATTCCCCACAAGGCAGCCTTATCGACATGCCCGGCGCACAGCCCATCCACCACCGTCATGGCGGTCAACATGCTGTGGTCCTGGTTGTTGTACTTGTGCATCCCGTTGCGGCCGACCAGGAATAAGTTCTCAAACGAGTCTGTATACTCCCGTAACTCGTCGAAACGATCATAAGTCCCAAAGTAAGCTGGATAAGTCTTAGGCACCCGAACCACATGCGCGTCGGAGACAGCTTCAGCATCCAAGATTCCAATCTTGGCAACCTCCGCGATGGCGAACTTCTTTAGAGCCTCATCTTCCATCTTCCAAAGCTCGTCCGTGTCATAACAAAAATATTCCAGTCCAATCCAGACCTTAGTTGGATCACTTACAAGAAAGGGACTCCAATTATTGAAGATCTGCAACCGTCCGAGTAACACGTCCGGCTCCTGCACATAGATCCACGTATCCTTCAGCAGCCCGCCATTCGGTTCCTTCACCTTCAACCGATCGGCCAGCAGGCCCACGGTGATGAAATCGCGATATTGCAACCCTTCGCTCACCTCCCGAACGTTTGCCGGGACGGGCGTATTGATCGCCTGCACCAACTCCCGCATCGGCATCGTCGAGAAGAAGTACTTGCCCGCAAACTCCTGTCGCTCGCCCGCGGCATTCACTGCGATCACGGACGTCACTACCTTCCCGTCGGTCTTGATCTCGGCGACCTTCCAGCCCATGTGGATCTCGCCGCCCAGCCTGACGATCTCGTCCGCGACATGCTCCCACAACTGCCCCGGCCCAAACTTCGGATACATGAATCGCTCAATCAGGCTGGTGTCCGTGCCCTTCTGCGCCACATCGCCGGTAGCCTTCGGCTTGCCCGCGAACGCCTTCTTGACGAAGTGCTTCAGCGCAGTCGTCAGGCTCAGGCCCTTGATTCGTTGCGCCCCCCACTCGGCAGAAATCTGGTCGCACGGCGTCCCCCACACCTTCTCCGTATAGCTCTTGAAGAACGTGAGGTAAAGTTCTTTGCCAAAGCGATTGATCAGGAAGTCTTCCAGACTCTTTTCGGGTGTAATCTGCGTCATTCGCGATTGGATGTAGCTCAGCCCGACCCGGACCGTCCGTACAGCACCCAAATTTTGAAGCGTCGTCCCGGTCAGCTTGATCGGATAGTCAAAGAATTTCCGCAGGTAGTAGATGCGGCTCTTGCGCGGCCGGATCAGCATCACCAGATCCGGGTTCGGCGTCGCATCGGGCTGCGGAACCATCACTACCGTCTCTTCGTGCCTCAATGCCACGTCGAACACACCGCTCACCCGGGGGCCCATCCCGCGCAGCGGAGGCTCTTCCTCCAACCTTGCCGGCACCGCCACCACACGCTTTTTGCCCTGGTAGCTCACCTCTGCGGGTGAGCCCTGCGCGATCTCCGGCGGCATCAGGTCCATCCACCACTGCATCACGCGGTCCGACTTCGAAAAGAAGCGGTGCCCGCCGATATCCATGCGGTTGCCCTTGTAGCGGATCGTGCGCGAGATCCCGCCAATCTCCTCCGACGCCTCCAGCAGGATCGGCTGGATTCCCGTTCGGCGCAGCAACTCCAGACCCGCCGTCAACCCGGCCGGGCCAGCGCCGATCACTATCGCTCGTTCTCGCAA
>JANXWZ010000109.1 GCA_025350865.1 Rhodanobacteraceae bacterium | reverse complement strand
CTTTCTGCCCGCGTTAGACCAAATCGTTGCAGCAAAGTGTCAGTGCCGACAATGAAACTTTCACCGCGCTTTCAGGTCTAATGGCGCCAGGTTCGATGCCGTTTGCTGAGCGAACCAAGTTTCGAGCAGGTCATCCAGGATCATCAGCAGATGGTCTTCCGTACGCTTGTGCGCCTCACCGGATCGAACGATAACGTCGACGATCTGGCGCAGGATGTCTTCCTTCGCCTGTTTCGTGCGCTGCCTAGCTTTCGCGGAGAAGCCCTGGTCAGCACCTATCTCTACCGCATCACAGTCAACGTGGCGCAGGACGAGTGGAAGCGCCGTCAGAAGGTTGACCGCAAGCACGTCTCCCTGTCCGAGGAGCGCGGCGACGGCGAAGGTTCCAGCTGGACGTATGAAGATCGGCTCCAGTACCCGGGCGCCGATGTTCTGGAACAGATGGAGCAGGATGAATTTCGCCGGATGGTCGAAGGGCATCTGATGCAGTTGAGCCAGATGGAAAGAGCGGTCATTGTGCTCTACCATCAAGAAGAGAGAAGCTACGACCAGATCGCCGCCGCATTGGGACTTCCGGTCGGCACGGTGCGAACCCATCTGCATCGCGGCCGCAAGAAGCTGAAAGAAGCAATCGCAAAGGAGGCACAACGATGACGACGGCACGCAGAATGCAGGAAGAAAGCGCGTCGCAGGCAGTCGACCCGCTGGAGCGCCGGCTGACGCAGGCTCTTGAGTCGCTCCCTCGGGTCGCAATTGCCGACGACTTCGCCGCGCGTGTCATGCTGCGGGTCCCGGCTCGCCGAACCGTCCGCTATCTGAATCCGGCTCGCGCCAGCATGGGCCGTCGCATTTCGTTCATTGCTATCGCCGTCCTCTTCGTCGCGCTCTTCGGATTTGCCTTTCAGACCGGAGCCGCAAACGCCACCATCCGGGACGTAGCCGTTTGGGCGATCGCCGCCGAGTTCATCATTCTGACGGTCTGGGTAACGCTCCGTCCGAATCAGTCGCGATAAGGAAGAGAGGACGCACGTGCCACAGGACGAGCGTTGGATGCACCGTGCTCTTGATCTGGCCGAAGCGTCAGTCGGGCTGGCCTCTCCCAATCCGCAGGTGGGCTGTGTGCTGGTTCGCGACGGCATCGTCGTCGGCGAGGGCGCACACGAGTACGACCGATTCGACCACGCCGAAATCGTCGCGCTAAAGCAGGCGGGAACAGCATCCCGAGGAGCCACCGCATACGTCACCCTCGAACCCTGCAGCCATCACGGGCGCACCGGGCCCTGCGCGGACGCGCTGATCGCCGCAGGCCTCACCCGCTGTGTCGTGGCCACAGGGGACCCCAATCCAGCCGTCAGCGGGCGCGGCATAGAACGGATGCGCGCGGCCGGAATCGATGTCGAGGTAGGTCGGCTCCAGGCTCGTGCATGCAACCTGAATAATGCATTCGCATTCTCCATCACGCGTCACCGGCCCTTCGTAACGCTAAAGGCGGCGATATCGGTCGACGGCTATCTGGCACCGCCGCCCTCTCAGCGAGGTGCGGAGGCCGCTCCCTTTTGGCTCACCGGACCGGAAGCCCGCGACGAGGTCCAGCGTCTCCGGCACGGCTCCGACGCCATCCTCTCCGGGATTGGAACCGTACTCGCCGACGACCCGCTGCTCACGGACCGCACCGGCCTCGCGCGCCGTCGCCCGTTGATGCGCGTTCTGCTCGATTCCCAACTTCGCGTGCCGCTCACTGCAAAACTTGTGCAAGCTGCATCGCAAGATCTGTGGATTTTCTGTGGACCCGACGCTCCTCTTGATCGCCGAATATCCCTCGAACGGCTCGGCATCAAAATCTCGACCGTCCCCGTACATAGAGGAGGCCTCGACCTTCCCACGATCCTTTCTCATCTCCACCAGGCTCGTTTCTTGAGCGTCCTTGTCGAGGCCGGTTCCGCGATCAACGGAGCCTTCCTCCGCCAAAACCTCGTCGACCAGGCCATCCTCTTCTATGCCGAGACCGAGCTCGGCCCCGATGCCCTGCGCTTCGCGCAAGGGTCCGATGGGCCCTTCGCCCTGGAAAAGCGGTTCATCTCTATGCGCAAGCAAACCTTCGGCCCCGACGTCTGTGTCTCTGGCCTTCTGCGCGATCCATGGGCGACCGCCGCCACCATCAGCTAATCTAGACTCATGTTCACAGGCCTCATCGAAACCACGGGCACCATCCTCGACATCGTCCCGTCCCGCAACAGCGCGGGTCCCACGCGCATGACAATTTCTGCTCCGAGTATCGCCCCACGCCTGCACATCGGCGACTCGGTCGCTGTCTCCGGCGTCTGCCTCACCGCTCTCGACATTACCCTGACTACCTTCTCCGCCGACCTTGCCGAAGAGACGCTGGCCCGGACGACCCTCTCGAAGCTGACCTGCGGAACGGTCGTCAATCTCGAACTCCCCACCCCTGCCGGTTCTCCGCTCGGAGGCCACGTCGTGCAGGGCCATGTCGATGGCGTCGGCACTCTGATCGTCGTCGAACCCGTCAATCCCGACGACGAGGCCACCACCGACTGGCGCCTGCGCCTCGCCATTCCCTCCCAGCTCAGCAAGTACGTCGCCCCCCAGGGCTCCATCACCGTCGACGGGATCTCGCTCACTGTGGCCGGAATCATCGGCGACGTCGTCTCGATCGCCATCATCCCGCACACCTACTCCATGACCACCATCCGCACGCTCCGGCCCGGCAGCCCCATCAACATCGAAGTCGACATGCTCGCCAAATACGCCGAGAAACAAGCCGCAGCGCAACCCACTCCAGCCCGCCGCCCGCAATGGACCGTCACCGAAGGCTACCTGCTCGAAAACGGCTATTAAAAGACTGACGCGGATAAGACGGAAAAAATAGATAAGTCCGGATTGATCTTATCCGTTCATATCCAATTTTTCCGTCCTATCCGCGTCAGTCTGTTGCCTTAGCTGTTCATCGTATGCAGGAATTCCTGGTTGTTCCGGGTCTTCGCGAGACGATCCGTCAACAGTTCCATAGCTTCCACCGGCGACAGCGGATTGAGCACCTTGCGCAAAATCCAGATGCGCTGCAGGTCGTCCTTCGGGATTAGCAGCTCTTCCTTACGTGTACCGGAGCGCTGAATGTCGATCGCCGGGAACACACGCTTGTCGACCAGCTTGCGATCCAGGATCACTTCCATGTTGCCCGTACCCTTGAACTCTTCGAAGATGACTTCGTCCATACGCGAACCGGTGTCGACGAGAGCCGTGGCAATGATCGTGAGCGAACCACCTTCTTCAATGTTGCGGGCCGCTCCGAAGAACCGCTTCGGACGCTGCAGCGCATTCGAGTCCACACCGCCCGAGAGCACCTTGCCCGATGGCGGAACGATCGTGTTGTAAGCGCGGGCCAGACGTGTAATCGAGTCGAGCAGGATGACGACGTCGCGCTTGTGCTCGACGAGGCGCTTCGCCTTTTCGATCACCATTTCAGCGACCTGTACGTGGCGCGCGGCCGGCTCGTCGAAGGTCGAGGAAATGACCTCGCCCTTAACACTGCGCTGCATGTCGGTTACTTCTTCCGGGCGCTCGTCGATCAGCAGAACGATCAAC
>JANXWZ010000078.1 GCA_025350865.1 Rhodanobacteraceae bacterium | reverse complement strand
TCCTTCAGCGTAGTCACGCCCTCCCGCACCCGGTCCAGTGCCGAATCCCGCAGGAACGCCATGCCCTTTTCCTTGGCTTTCTTCCGAATCTCACTGCCCGGCTTCTTTGCCAGCAGCATCTCGCGAATCTCGTCGTCGAGCTCCAGCAGCTCGTGGATCGCCGAACGTCCCCGGAAGCCCGTTCCCGCACACTCCATGCAACCGGGCCCTTCCTTGAACTTGAACCCGTGCCATTCTGCCGGATCGAGCCCGCTCGCAACCAACTCCTCGTCCGAATAAGTAACGTCGCGAACGCAGAACTCGCACACAGTCCGCACCAGGCGCTGCGCCAGAATGCAGTTGAGAGCGGAAACAAAGTTATAAGGCTCGACGCCCATATTGAGGAAGCGCCCCAGCACATCGACCACGTTGTTTGCGTGGACCGTCGTAAACACCAAGTGACCCGTTAGCGCCGAGTTGATCGCAATCTGCGCGGTCTCGGCATCGCGGATTTCACCGACCAGGATTTTGTCCGGGTCGTGCCTCAGGATCGACCGCAATCCACGCGCAAACGTCAGTCCCTTCTTCTCGTTCACCGGAATCTGCGTGATGCCGCGAATCTGGTACTCGACCGGGTCTTCAATCGTGATGATCTTGTCTTCGTCGCTCTTGATCTCATTCAGCGCAGCATACAGCGTTGTCGTCTTACCCGAACCCGTCGGCCCGGTGACCAGCACCATGCCGTATGGCTCTTTGATATAGCGGCGGAAGCGCGTCAGATCCTTCTCTGCAAACCCCACCACATCGAGCGAGAGCTTGGTGAACTTCTCGCTCATCGACTCTTTATCCAGCACACGCAGAACGGCATTTTCGCCATGTACGGTCGGCATAATGCTGACGCGGAAGTCGATCAGCCGACCTTTATAGCGGACGCGAAAGCGTCCATCTTGTGGAACGCGGCGCTCGGCGATATCCAGCTCGCTCATCACCTTGATGCGGGAAAGAATCGTCTGGTGATGCTCCCGGGCAATCGGCGCCATCGCCTGCTGCAGCACGCCGTCGATGCGGTACCGCACCAGCAGCGAATCATCCGAAGTTTCGAGGTGAATATCGCTCGCACGCCGCTCCAGTGCGGTAAAGATGGTCGTATCCACCAAGCGGATAATCGGCGAAATATCTTCATCCGCCGTCAGCTTCTGGATCGAAAGATTCTCGTCGGCATTTTCTTCCGACGACAGCACATCGAACGCCAGCCCTTCGCTCGCTTCATCCAGCACACGCTGCGACTGCTCCGTCTTCTTCAGCAGGTCGGTAATCTGCGAGAGCGTCGCTACTCGGGTCACGAGCCGCGTCCCCAACAGGCCGGAAATCTCATCCAGCACCATCAGCTTCGACGGGTCGGAAACCGCAATCGCCAGCCGTCCTTCGCTCTGCTCCAGCGGCACGAAGTTGTACCGGAACATCATGTCCACCGGCACGCTCTTGAAGAGTTCATGCTGAATCTTAAAGTTCTTCAGATCTACAAACTCGGAGTGGTACCGCTTCGCCAGCGCCCGCGCCCGCTCTGTTTCATCCAGCCCCATATCGTTCACGGGAATCGGTATTGCCATCGGTGTAGCCATATTGCTAAGACTCCCCTGCTCGGAACTCGTTATAGGCGTTAGCTACCAGATGCAATCGACTTCTTTGGTAGCCCGAATCTTCATGTCAATCGTGACCAGCTTCATCCCGTGAACGACTGCCGTGGCTCCGATCAGGCGGTCGGCAGGATCATTCGGATATGCGGAAGAAAAGCGCACAGACTGCTCTGCTATCTCCGCCGTAACGGGCAAAACCAGGAAAAGCGATTCAATAAAACGAAGATAGATGCTCAACGGCGAACTCACAGAAACCCGCCCATACGAAACCAGCATCGCAATCTCTCGAAGCGTGATATCGGCAATAGCAAGTCCGCCTTCAGTTCGCCCCTCAACCAGAGCCAGACGCGCAACGGTCGACAACTTCGACTGATCCTGGGTCAGCCAGACGGCTATGTGTGTGTCGAGAGCCGTCACTTTAGCTGCTCACATGAAGCTTCGAAGAACCTCGCCAGTTCAGCATCGGAATAAATAGGCGACACGATATCGCCCAAAATCTCGATCTTGCCCGGAAAGAGAAATGCGTCAAGTGGATCTTCGTCAATTTCCATCGGGACGAGCTTTGCTACCGCCTTGCCATGCTTCGTGACGATCACCGGCTCCCGCCTCGCTTGGACTTCGTCAATGACTCCCAGACATTGCGCTTTAAACTTACCCGCTGCCATAGTCCTCATATCAGACCTCCAGTATGGTCATCATACTATGGTCATAATTTCCGGTTGGACCTATTCCTTTCCTACAACCGGTAATTCCACAAAACTATCGTGGTACACGCGCTCCGTCGCTTTCTTATAATCGGCGGACTTCGCAAAGAAGATATTCGGCACAAACGTCTGCGGATTCCGGTCATATAGCGGAAACCAGCTCGACTGCACCTGCACCATCACGCGATGTCCCGGAAGAAACACGTGATTCGCGTGCGGCAGCGCGAACCGGTACGCCAGCTTCTTGCCCGGCTCAATCGCCTTCGCCGTCTCCAGCGACTCGCGATACCGCCCGCGGAAGATATCCATCGCTACCCCCAGCTGATACCCACCCATCTCCGCCTGCCCGGCAACTTCGTCCGGGTAGACGTCGATCAACTTCACCACCCAGTCCACGTCGGACCCTGTCGTAGCCGCCATAAGGTTCGCAATCGGCTGCCCGCTGATCTTCAGCGGAGCGGTCAGCACATCGGACGTAAACGTCAGCACATCCGTCCTGCCCGACGCCTCGCGCTGATCGTCCACCAGCCAACGCGGCCAGGTGTAGATTCCCTCGTAGCCAACCTGCAGCGTCGGCCGAGCGCGGTACGGAACCGGCTTCGCAGGGTCGGAGACATATTCCTCAAACCCCGCGTCCTTGCCGCCCGCAAAGCTCAGCGACCCAGCCGCTCCCAGGTAAATCGGCTTCGGCTGGACTGTGCAGCCGGAAGCGCAGCCCATCGGCCACGTCTTCAGCTGTTCCCAGCGATTCGTGCCCGACTCAAACGCCGTCACCGGAGCGATCGGCTCGGCCGGCGTCTCGTCCTTCAGGTACTTCGCCAGGAACGGTCCCAGCACATTTCTGCGGAAGTAGGCTCCCGTATCGCTGCCCCATTTGATCGCGCCGAGATTGCTGCTATCCCCGATCTCCTGCCCGTGATACCAAGGCCCGAAAGCCAGAAAAACCTTGTCCCCGGCCGTATCTTTCGGCTTTAGGGCCTTGTAGACCGCCATTGCGCCGTAGATATCTTCCTGATCCCAAAGGCTCGCCACCAATAGCATCGGAACCTTTAGCGGCTCGGCTGCCAGCAGCTTATCCATGGCCTGCTGCTGCCAGAACGAGTCGTAGCTGGGGTGAGCCGTGATCTTGTTCCAGAAGCCCACCTGATCCAGCCCGCGCAACTTGCCCAGGTCGCCCGCGCTCCCCGCACGCAGAAACATATCGTAGTCGTCGAAGTTGGTCGTCACCCACTTCTGGCTGTTGTCGCGCGTGCCGTCCTGCTCGTAGATGTACGACATGTTTTCCTGCCGGAAGGCCCCGTTGTGGAACCAGTCGTCACCCATCCAGCCATCCACCATCGGGTTCATCGGCACGGACACCTTCAGCGCCGGATGCGGATGGAACAGCGCCATCAGCGGTGTAAATCCGTCGTACGAGATGCCAATAATCCCGACCTTGCCGTTCGACTCCGGCACATGCTTCACCAGCCAGTCGATCGTGTCGTAGGTGTCGGTCGAGTGATCCACGGCGGTCGGATTCAGAGGTCCATGCAGCGGCCGGTTCATCACATAGTCGCCCTCGCTGCCGTACTTGCCGCGCACATCCTGCACCACGCGGATGTACCCGCCCTCCACGATCACATCGACCGCGTTGTCATACCCATATAGCGCTGCATCCATATGCGCGCTGTGAGAATTGTTGGTCAACGCCATCGCGCTATAAGGGGTCCGGGTCATCAGCATTCCGGCGTTCTTCGCGCCCTTCGGCACCAGGATCACCGTATGCAGCTTCACGCCATCGCGCATCGGGATCATCACGTCGCGCGTTTCGTAGTTGTAGCCGTAGAAGGTCGGCTTCAGCTCCTTGGGAGTCTCACTGGGTAGCGATGTGGCTTGTCCGAAGGCGTTGATGGAAAGGAGGCACAGACACGCAGCAGAGCTGAGGGCAAGCAGGCAATTTTTCTTCATCCAGAGACTCTAACACCGACGCCCATTGCCGGATGGCTCGCCGCTACCCACCCGCACCCGTGGGGTTCAAACTGATGATCGGCAAATAGAGCGCGATCAAAATCAGCACCACCACCACACCCATCCCCACCAGAATCAACGGCTCGATCAAGCTCATGGCAGCCGTCAGGTTTGTCTGGACATCCTCCTCGAAGAACTCCGCCACCGAATTCAACATCTGCGGCAGGGCGCCTGTGCTCTCGCCCACTTCGATCATCTCGATCGCCAGCTCCGGAAACACCTTCGTTGCGGCCAGCGATGCCGACAGGCCTTTGCCCTCGCGCACCGTCTCCACCGAGCGGTAAACCGCCAGCCCAATCTGCTTGGAGTCGATTGCCTTCGCTGCGGTCTCCAGCGAAGGCACCAGCGGCAACCCACCCGTCAGCAGCGTCGACAGCGTCCGCGAGAACAGGCCCACCTGGTACTTCAGCCAGACATTCCCAAGCACGGGCGTAGCGATGCGCACACGGTCGATCATGGTCGCACCGGCTTCTGTCTTCGCCCACCGGACAAACAAGAAGATCAACAACGCTACCAGCGCCAGAACATAGAGGCCATACGTCTGCGCGTCGCGGCCAATCGCCAGAAGGCCTACGGTCATGCTCGGCAACTGAGTCCCCAACTGCTCATACAGCCCCGCAAACTGCGGCACCACAAACGAAATCAGAAAGATCAGCAGCGCAATCACCATCACGATCAGCAGTGTCGGATAGATCAAACTCGCCAGCAGCTTCTTGCGAAACGTCAGCGACACTCGCTGGAAGTCCACAAAGCGCTGCAAAACCTCTTCCAGATTCCCCGACCGCTCTCCCGCCAGCAGCGTCGTAGTGTACACCACCGGGAAACCGCCCTGCGCTTCGAACGCCGTCGAGATCGACTCACCCGTCTTCACTCGCTGTGCCACATCTTCCAGCTGAGCCCGAAAGTTCAACACCTTCTGCCGACGCGCCAGCAGATCCAGAGACCCCAGGATCGGCAGACCGGCCTTGATCAGCGTCAGAAACTGCTGGTTGAAGATAAGGAACGTATCCAGCTTGACCTTCTTCTTGCGCGAGTCGCTGCCACCCAGCAGCCCCTTCGGCTTCACGGAATACACGTGATAGCCAACCTGCGTAAACCGCGCACGCAATTCATCTGCCGTCGCGGCCGCGTGGGTCTGCTCCTGCACTTTGCCCCGTTCATCCGCCAGCCGCACTACAAATTCAGTCATTGAGCCTTATCCAAAGTAGCTTGCGTGTTAGACGCACTTAACTTCATCCCGCTCAGGCAACCGTCACACCCTCACGAACCAGCCCATCCACTACCGCCCGCGCCGCCGCTCCGCACACCTCCACCATCTCATCGACATCGGCCCGGCTCATAATCAGCGGCGGTGCAAACCCCAAAATATCCCCGTTCGGCATGCCCCGGGCAATTACGCCACGTTCCCGCGCCGCCCTCGACACCCTGGCCCCAACCCCCAGCGCTGGATCGAACCGCCGCTTTGTCTTTGGGTCCGCCACAAACTCCACCGCCGCCATCATTCCAACGCCGCGGACTTCCGCTGTAATCGGCAGGTGGTCAAACTGCAGGTGCAGCTGATCCAGCAGATACGCACCAGTCGCCGCCGCCTGGAACGGCAGGTTTTCGCGCTCCACGATGTCGAGCACCACGTTCGCCGCCGCCGCACTGATCGGATGGCCCGAATAGGTGTATCCGTGGGCGAAGGAACCGCCCGCCACCTTCGTTTCGGACATCGCGTTATAGATCTTCTCGCTGACAATCGCCCCGGACATCGGCAGATATGCCGACGTCAATCCCTTGGCGATCGTCACCAGGTCTGGCTCGATCCCGTAATGCTCCGACCCGAACATTGAGCCGACCCGCCCAAACCCGGTGATGACCTCGTCCACAATCAGCAGAATGTCGTACTTCCGCAGGACCTTCTGAATCGCCGCCCAGTACCCCAGCGGCGGCGGCACAATCCCGCCCGTCCCCAGCACCGGCTCGCCGATAAACGCGCCCACCGTATCGGGGTCGTTCTCCAGAATCAGCGCCTCCAGCTCATCCGCCCGCCGCTGCGAGAACTGCTCCTGCGTCTCCCCCGCCTCGGCGCCCCAGTAGTAGTGCGGAACCCCCGTCCGCAGAACCCCCATCACCGGCAGGTCCATGTGATCGTGGTACACGTTCAAGCCGGTCAGCGAGCCAGCCATCACTGTCGCCCCGTGATACGCCCGCTCTCGCGAGATGATCTTTTTCTTGCGCTTCCGCCCCAGCAAATTGTTGTAGTACCAGACGATCTTCGCCTGGGTCTCATTGGCGTCCGACCCCGACAGCCCGTAGAACACCTTGCTCATCTTCCCGGGAGCCATCGCCACCAGCCGGCTCGACAGCCGCGCGAGTTCGTCCGTCGTATTGCCCGCAAACGAGTGATAAAAAGCCAGCTTATGAGCCTGCTTCGAGATCGCGTCCGCGACCTCAGTTCGTCCGTAGCCGATGTTTACGCAATACAGTCCGGCGAAGCCGTCGATCAGCGTGCGCCCAGTATCGTCCGTAATCCGAACGCCCTTGCCTGTCTCCACCACCGTGGATTCCGACGCCCCGCTCGCATAGGCGGTCAGCGGCGTAAATGGATGGAGCGTAGCGGCGCGGTCAAGTGTTTCAGAGTCGGTCATTTCAATCTCGCTTTGCAACGATTTTACCGCACCCCAAACGCAGAAAAGGCACCCCGAATCACGGAGCGCCTTCACTAGCAACTAGAAACCGGCAATTAGCAACTGTCGCCTAGACAGAGAAGCTGGACCCACACCCGCAGGTGCTCTTCACCGTGGGATTATCAAACTTGAAACCCGCTGCTTCCAGGGTCTCAACGTAATCCACCGTGCAGCCGTTCAGATACATGGCGCTCGTCGCGTCGACGAAAACCTTCAGATCGTCGAACTTCAGTACTTTATCCATCATGCCGCTCTGGTTCTCGAACGACATGCTGTACTGGAAACCCGAGCATCCGCCGCCGACTACGCCGATGCGCAGCCCGGCAGGAATCGGTTCCTGCGTCGCCATAATTTCCCGCACCTTGCCGATCGCCGCGTCAGTCAATTTGACCGGGGCCGTCGTAACAACCGGAGCTTCAACTACTTCAGGGGTAACAGTCGCACTCGCCATGGGGATCTCCTCAAAACCGCAACCTTCTCAGTGTAGACCTCCGCCCACTCGCGGGCAAGCTACCCATACACTGTCAATGAATAGATGCTCCAGCCGTTCAGCGGATGCGAAGTTTGATCGGCCCGGCGCGGAGCATAATAAGATGCATGGGACTTCTATACTTCCTGGCCGACACCTTCATCAACACGTTCGGCATCACACAGCCCACCGAAAATGCGAGGAAACAGGCGGCGTTCTTCATCCTGGCGCTCACCGTGTTGGCCATCGGTGCAGCCGTTGGAGCGTTCGTTGTCCTGCACGCCTATATGAAGTAGTGCGTTATCAACGACTTGGAAAGTCAGCCGAGTAGCACACAATTTCATGGTCAAAAATACCCCGAAAGGCGTATGCTTACCGTTGCTGGGGGATTCTCACGGGCGCATCTCCCGCATGACTTACCCCTTGAAGGGGAAGGAGATCGCTATGAACTCAATTCTATTGATCGTGTGGGCGGTGCTGATCGTCATGTTTCTGGCATTGCTCGTGTATCGCGGCCAACTGTCTCGCTATGAGGATGACCAACTCTTCCTCAATAACGACACGGTGACGCCGGAACAGGAAATGCAACAAATTCTCATTCGCAGGCTTCAAAAGATCGATCCTATCGTCAAGATCGTCGGCGGCGCTGCTGGCCTTGCCACTGCCTGCGCAGTCGGCCTCTATGTATGGGACGCCTGGCAGAAACTCCAGTCCTAACCCCATTCCCAAAAGGAAATCGGCCCTCACGGATTGCTCCGCGAGGGCCGATCTCTTTGTTTCCGGCCTAAGCGTTATACGTCGACGAAGAAACTCGCCCGCCGCGACCGGTCCAGTTGGTATGGAAGAACTGACCGCGCGGCTTGTCCACCCGCTCGTATGTGTGCGCACCGAAGAAGTCGCGCTGCGCCTGCAGCAGGTTCGCTGGCAGCCGAGCCGTCCGGTAGCCGTCGTAGAAACCGAGGGCCGTCGAAAACGCAGGTGTCGGAACGCCCAGCTTGATCGCATGGATCAGCGCCTTGCGCCAGCTCTCCTGGTACTTATTTAGGGCGCTCGAGAAGAATTCGTCCATCAGCAGGTTCGTCAGCTTCGGATCCTTGTCGAAGGCCTTCTTGATGTCCCCGAGGAACGCCGAGCGGATGATGCAGCCGCCGCGCCACATAAGCGCCACGCCGCCCATATTCAGCGTCCAGCCCTCTTCCTTTTCGGCCGCACGCAGCAGCATGTAACCCTGCGCGTAACTGATCATCTTTGAGCAGTACAACGCACGCCGAACCTCTTCGATGAAGACCTCGCGATGATCCTCCCCGATGTGCCGCTCCCCAGCCGGTCCTTCCAGAATCTTTGAAGCAGCCACACGCTCATCCTTCAGCGCCGACAGGCAGCGAGCAAATACGCTCTCGCCAATCAACGTGACCGGCATGCCGAGGTCGAGCGCGGAGATCGCTGTCCACTTGCCCGTGCCCTTCTGCCCTGCGGTGTCCAGAATCTTGTCCACCATTGGCGCGCCGTCGTCGTCCTTCTTCGCAAAGATGGTCGCCGAAATCTCGATCAGGAAGCTGTCCAGCTCGCCCTGATTCCACTCCGTAAACACCGTCGCAAACTGCTCCGCATCGAGCCCCAGGCCATCCTTCAACAACTGGTACGCCTCGCAGATCAGCTGCATGTCGCCGTACTCAATGCCGTTGTGGACCATCTTGACGTAGTGTCCTGCTCCGCCTTCGCCGACCCAGTCGCAGCACGGCGTACCGTCCTCAACCTTGGCCGAGATCGCCTGGAAGATCTCCTTCACATGCGGCCACGCCTCCGGATTTCCGCCCGGCATGATCGACGGGCCGAAACGCGCACCCTCTTCGCCGCCCGAGACGCCGGTCCCGATGAACAGAATCCCCTTCGCCGCCAGGTCCTTCGTGCGGCGGTTCGAATCCGTAAACAGCGAGTTGCCGCCGTCGATGATGATGTCGCCCTTTTCGAGGTGCGGCACGATCTGGTCGATCGTCTGGTCGACGACATCGCCGGCCTTCACCATGATCATGACGCGGCGCGGCGTCTTCAGTTGCGCGCACATCTCTTCGATCGTATGGCAGCCGACCACCTTGGTGCCCTTCGCCTCGTCCGCCAGAAACTCATCCACCTTCGACGTGGTGCGATTGAAGACGGCGACGGAATAGCCGTGGTCGTTCATGTTCAAAACCAGATTCTGCCCCATCACGGCGAGGCCGATCAGACCGATATCGCAAGTTCCCTGTGCCATTGTCTCTCCTGTTTCACGAGCGTCTATGCCCATTGGTTCTACCACATGCCAGATACGAAAGGGTATCAGATGGAGCATGACGACCGCGTCAATCCTGACACCCTGACCTTACGCGCTATACTGGCGCGGCAACGAACCAAACCCCTTTACAGGAGATCAACTATGTCGACCCGAGTCGAGCCCTACCTCAACCAGAACTTCCGGGTTGAGATCGACGGCATCGCAGCCAGTTCCTTCACCGAGGTCTCGGGGCTGGAAGCGGCGATCGAAGTCATTGAGTATCGCGAGGGAAGCGATCCGCAGAACTCAGTACGGAAGCTGCCGGGGCTGAGAAAGTTCACCAACATCACGCTCAAACGCGGCATCACCCACGACACCAGTTTGTGGAACTGGATGCACAGCAACCTCACCGGCGTACTCGACCGTCGCAACATCTCCATCGTCCTCAAAGATGAAAAAGAGAGGGACATGCTGCGGTGGAACCTGTCGAACGCGTGGCCCTGCAAGTGGTTGGGACCGACCCTGAACGCGGAATGCAATGACATCGCCATCGAAACTCTCGAGCTGTGCTACGAACGGCTTGAGTTGGTGCTCTCCGCCTAGTTCGAGTTGATCGGCGGTTAACGACGGCGGCATCTGTTCCCTCGCGTCCAAAGCCGCCTTTCGCCCATCTAACTGTTTGTGAGCTTCCCCACCACCCTCCGCCTTTCCGTTCTGGACCAATCCCCGGTCCCCTCCGGGTTCACGCCCGCCGACGCCCTGCGCAATTCCATCTCGCTCGCCCAGCACGTCGAATCCGCCGGCTACCGCCGCTTCTGGATGTCCGAGCATCACGCCATGGAGATGCTCGCCTGCACGGCGCCCGAAATCATGCTCGCCCGCATCGGCGCCGAAACCAGCCACATTCGCATCGGCTCCGGCGGCATTATGCTCCCGCACTACACCGCGCTGAAGGTGGCCGAAACCTTCCGTACGCTGCACACGCTCTATCCGAACCGCATCGACCTTGGGATCGGCCGCGCACCCGGCGGCGGCCCCATCGAAGCCGCAGCCCTGCGCCGGTATCGCGGAGGCCAGGCCGCCGCGCCCCACATCGACGACTTCCCCGACCAGCTTGCCGAACTGATCGCATTCCTGCACAAAGGCTTCCCCGCCAACCACCCCTTCTCGCGCATTCTTGTCTCGCCCGACACCCCCGGCTCGCCCGATGTCTGGCTGCTCGGCTCCAGCGGTTGGAGCGCCGCCACCGCCGCCCAATACGGCCTGCCCTACGCCTTCGCCCACTTCTTCTCCGCCGAAGGTACGCGCGCCGCAATCGAGCACTACCAGCGCGAATTCGTCACCAACGCCGCTCTCGGCGAATCCCAGCGCGAACATCCCGAAGCCCTCGCCGCCATCGGCGTCATCTGCGCTGAAACCCAGGCCGAAGCCGAGCGGCTCTTCCAGTCCGTCCGCCTGCTGCAGCTGCGCATCCGCCAGAACGATCGCCGCCCCGTCGCCACGCCCTCCGAGGCGGTTGCTGAACTGGCCGGAATGTACGGCCAGTTCGGCCCGGCCACGCCCGACACGACAGAGTTCCCGCGCTACTTCTACGGCACCCCGGACAAGGTAAAAGCCGACCTCCTGAATATGGCCGGGCGCCTCAACATCAATGAGTTTGTCGTCAACACCATTACCCACGACCACGCCTCCCGCCTGCGCAGCTACACCCTGCTCGCAGAGGCCTTTGACCTCACTGCCGATCCTGCCCTCATAGCCGAACCCGCAACCGCCGCAGCCTAATGTGAACTTGAGCTGCGCGGAAGTGGCGAAATTGGCAGACGCACCAGCCTTAGGAGCTGGCGGAGAGATCCATAGGGGTTCAAGTCCCCTCTTCCGCACCAAGCCTTTAGAAAACAGGACCCCATGAGCCAGCAGAACGAACCGACCCAGCCAGAAATCCGGCTCACCAAAACTGACCAGTACCGCGATAACTACGCCAACAGTGTTCAGGTCAAAATGAGCGTGTGGGACTTCCAGCTCATCTTCGGCACCATGCAGCAGGACGCCCCGGACTACGTTAACCTCGCCAACTTTCAGGGTGTCTACCTCAGTCCGCAGCAAGCGAAGGCCCTGTGGAACGTTTTGGGCCACAACCTCGCCCAGTACGAGCAGACCTTCGGCAAGCTCGCGCTGGAACCGCAAGTCCAAACCGGCGGCCCGGTCCACTAGGTTAAGTTGAGGTCATTGTGAGCGCAGCGAAGAATCCCGGTATTTCGCTCTTTCGCTGCTCGTCGAGCCACTAGCTTCGGAGGCCTCGCTGCAAGCCCGACTCAAGTTCACCGAAGTGGCGGCGCCGCCGGAAGCTCCGCTCCCGCTGTGGATCCTCTACCCCCTCGTCTTTGTCGCCGTGTACGTCACGCACTGGTCACTGCTGCGTCTTCCCTACTTCTGGGACGAGGGCGGCTACTACATCCCGGCCGCGCTCGACTTCCTGCGGACTGGATCGCTCGTCCCGCATTCCACCCTCACCAACGCCCACCCACCCCTGCCGTCCATCCTGCTGGCCGCGTGGTGGAAGGCCTGCGGCCTTTCGATCAGCGGAACCCGCGGCTTCATCTGCATGGTCTCCGCCGCCGCGCTGCTCGGTGTCTTTCGCCTCGCCCGCGTACTCGCCGGACCAACACTGGCAACCATCGTCACCCTGCTCACCGCGCTCTATCCCGTCTGGTTCGCGCAAAGCATCCTCGCCCACGCCGACATCTTTGCCGCCGCCTTCACCCTCTGGGCCCTTTCCTTCTACTTCGAGCGATCCGTCTCCCCTTGCCCGCCGCAACGCCTCGCCGCCGTCGCAATCCTCCTCTCGCTTGCGGCACTATCCAAGGAGACGGCCATCGTCACCCCCGTCGCGCTAGCCCTTTGGGAGATTGTCCTTCTCGTCACCGACCGGGAAAACGGCAGCCTCGGTTGGCTCGCGACCCTCTCCGCCCCGGTCGCACCGCTCATTGGCTGGTACCTCTACCACTACCGCAAGACCGGATTCATCTTCGGTAATCCCGAGTTCCTGCGCTACAACGCCACCGCCAACCTCAGCGCCGTCCGCGTCCTCGTCAGCCTGTGGCATCGGCTGGTCCATCTCACCATCCACATGAACATGTACGTCCCGGTCTTCGCGACGATCGCTGTCATCCTGATGCCGCGCGTCATCGCGCCTACCCGCGCCATCACTCGCCCGGTCGTCACCGCAATCTCCGTCGTCCTGGCTGGCAACGCGATCGCCTTTTCGATCCTCGGCGGCGCGCTACTCACCCGCTACCTGCTGCCGCTGTTTCCGCTCGTGCTGCTTCTCTGCGTGGCTACCTGGGCGACCCGCCCGAAAGTGCTGCTGCCGCTTTCGGGGCTGACTGCAGCCGCATTTCTGATCGGCCTCTGGATCAATCCGCCCTACTCCATTGCCCCCGAGGACAACCTCACCTACAGCGACATGATCATCCTGCACCAGCAGGCCATCACCCTTATCCATAAGCAGTTTCCATACGCCACTGTCCTAAGCGCCTGGCCCGCCACCGCCGAGATGGAGCGCCCCGAACTCGGCTACACCCCCGCCCCGATCAAGGTCGTCGGCATAGAAAACTTCTCAGCCGATCAGATCCAGAAGGCCGCCCTCGACCCCAAAGCTTACGACACCGCCCTCATCTTCTCCACCAAGTGGATCCCAAAGGCTGGCTTGTGGAACCTCGGCCGCGTCCGCGAATCCACCGACACCCAATACTTCGACTTCCATCGCGACCTTTCTCCCGAACAGGCCGCCGCAACGCTGGGAGGCCAGATAGTCTGGCGCGGCTACCGCAACGGCGAATGGGCCGCGGTTCTCCGCTTCCCCCGGTCAGTCGAAGCCCGTCTGCATGGCCCAACTACTTTCCGCTAGAGCGAATTTCTTATGGTGTACAGCGAACCATTGTCCCTGTTTGCCATCCCGTAGGGATCTGCTTTTGCTTTCCGGACTCCAATGCAAAAGCAGATCCCTACGGGATGACAAACAACGGTATCGCGACTAGAAATTTTCTCTAATTGCAGCCTTTGCACGCCACTTTGCGGTGAGTTGCTTGTCGGAAAGTGCCTTGATGAAGACACCGCCGACGACCGAGCGGGCCTGGAAACCGATTTGCTTGCCGTTCCTAGTGTCGTACCAGTCGGTCAATGGGACGCGGCTCGGAGTTTCGTTCACCCATAGCGCGATGGAGTTCATGATGGCGTCGAAGTCGGCCGGGTTGGACGCAAGTGTCGCAGTCCAGATGGACCAATCGAGTTTGGTGTAATCGGCGCGGCTATCAAGCGGCAGACCGTACTTATTGAGCTTGGTCTTGTAGAAGGCAATCTCGCTTTCGCGGACGGAAGGCGGAAAGAGGTTGTAGCCAAGCAGTTGGTCCCAGACGAGGTTGTACTTCTGACTCCAGGTGTTTGCGGAGTCATAGGCCAGCTTGTAGTGGTCGCCTTCCTTGTCGAGCGCGATCCACTTGACCGCATAGTCATGGGCAGTCTTCGAGAAATCGCGAGCGACGTCATTCTTGCCCAGGAGCTTGGCAAGATCCGCGTAAGCCTCAAGGGCGTCAATGGCCTTGAGCGCGAGGTTGGCGTTGTGAGTAACATGACCGGCAAAGTCATCGGTCGTCAGTTGCTTCTCCGGATCGAGGCCGTGGTCTTTCAGGAAGTTGGCCCACTGCGTAAGTTTGGGCCAGTACTGAGCTGCAAGGTCAGCTTTGCCTTCGGCCCGGGCGACGGCATCAATCATGAGCAGCATGTTCCCGGACTCTTCGACCGGCATCTGGTTCTCTTCGGTGGCTTCTCCGCCGCCGTAAGTCTGACCGTTGGCAAGAGGGTAGGTGCCCAGGTCGTGCGGGGCAAAGGGGAATCGCCAGCGGTTGGGCAGAGCGGTGTACTCCATCAGAGGACGAAGTTCAGCTTCCAGCAACACGGGGTTGAAGAGAAGGAAGAAAGGGGAGGCAGGGTACAGAACGTCAACGGTGGCGATGGAACCGTTAGAGAAGTTCTCCTTACCGAACACCAGAGGCTGACCGTCGAGGTCCGCGACGAAGCCGTGCGCTGCCCAGGCCTGACGGTAGGCGAGAATGCAAAGATTGGCGTAGCTGGCTCCTCCGACGGGGGTAAGGTCAGCCGTGAGAGTGGTATCGAGCTCGTCGCCCCGCTTTTCGAGCGCAGGTAGCTCTCGCTCGGCGGCGTCAAGCATCGCCGCCACCGTCTGACCGTTTCGCTGCCACCACGGACGCAGGTTGCGCCCAAGGTACTGGATGGCGAAACCTTCCGTGTAGGAAACGAGCAGGTGGCGAGTGACGGGCTGGTCCGTGACGCTGTGAAACAACAGCTCGGTTGCAAGATGGGCATCGCCTCGTCCGACGATTGGGGATGCATCCATATCGTCGGCTTTGGGAAGAAGGCCGGTCTTGGCGAAGGCTCCGTCGGGAGAGGTAGACGTGTCGCGGACAATGGCTGATGCGGACTCCTCTCCGTTGGGCACCGAAAGGTGGAAGTACCCCCAGTCGATACGGAGGTCGTCGCCGGCCCGATTGAGAATGCGCTGATCGCGGGAGCCCACTGAAAGCACGGTCTGGGTCTCGGTCTGGTTGCGTGAGTAAGTAACGGCCTCTCCGGAACCGTTTACGGCGATGATCGGATCAACATCCAGGAGGATTGATACGTCCTGATGCGCTTTGCCGTCAATCGACTTTGTGGTGAAGCTGACGTACGTAACCGGACGCGAGAGAACTTCGAGATCCGAGAGAATGGTGGGAGTAAAGAAGCTCAGATTGAGCTCTACGCCACCGCCGGTGAAGCTGTAGCGCGTATGCGTTGGCGTGACAGTGTGCGCAGTTTGCTGCATCGCGGGAAGCTGCCTGGGTCGATCCCCCATGAAACGCATGGTTTGGCCGTCGACCCGCAGCAGCCCGCTGATGGGTTGCGGCTTGCCCGTCCAGTGGACAGTGTTGGAATCGGTGAGCTTGTCTGTGTTGGACCAGATGGAGAAGTAGGGGTTGTGAGTAATCAGTGGCGTCGACGGAGGGCGAAGAGTCTCTTGCTGAGCGATAAGCAGTGGACAGAAGGACCCGAGTAACGCGATGAATCGAAGCTTCATGCAAGGCCGCCTGGGAATCGGTATCTGCGGGAATCATACCGTAGTGGCAGGCTTGAGACGCCGCCAACCCAGCCGCCTCGAACTATAATCGTCCTTGTGCTGAAGCCCGCCCTGAAGTCCGCCTCACTCCGTCTTTTCGCCTCGATACTCCTCTGCTCAGCCGCGTGCCTTCACGCTCAATCCGCCAGCTCACCGGAACCTTCAGCCCCGGGTCGCCGCGTGGTCCTCGTGCTCCCCTTCGAGAACCGTTCCGGCCAGCCCAACCTCAACTGGATCGCCGACTCCTTTCCCGACACGCTGAACCAGCGCCTCGATTCCGCCGGCTTCCTCACCATCGGCCGCGACACCCGCGTCTACTCGCTCGACCATCTTGGCCTTCCCACCGACTTCAAGCCCACTCGCGCCACCACCATCCGCATCGCGCAGACGCTCGACGCCGGCTTCGTCATCGTCGGCAGCTTCAATGTCCAGGCTGGCGGAATTCAGGTCCAGGCTCAGGTTCTGGATGTCAACCAACTGACGCTTTCGAAGCCCATGCAGGAGAGCTCCGACCTCGCCAAACTCTTCGACGTCGAAAACGCGATCGCCTGGAAGGTCGCCCGCGACATCAACCCGAAGTTCTCGGTCGCGCAACAGACCTTCCTGTCCGCGTCCAACGGCATCAAGCTGACATCCTTCGAGAACTACATCCGCGGCATCTCCGCCCCCACCCCGCAGGAGCGCACCAAACGCCTGCATGCCGCTGTGCAGGAATCCCCCACCTACACCGCCGCCCAGCTCGCGCTCGGCAAAGAACTCTACGCCGACCGCGAGTTCGACGAGGCCGCCGCCGTCCTATCGAAGGTCCCCAAGTCAGACCGCGTCGCCCTCGAAGCCAACTTCTACCTCGGCCTCGCCCGTTTCAACAACGCCAAGTACTCCGAGGCCGAAGCCGCCTTCGCCTTCGTCGCCTCTCGCCTGCCGCTTCCCGAGGTGGTCAACGACCAGGCGGTCGCCCAATCGCGCCAAGGCCATGACGGCACCCCGCTCTTCCAGCGAGCCTCCTCCACCGACCCCAACGATTCCGACTACCACTACAACCTCGCCGTGTCTTACTTCCGCCATGGCGACTTCCCCAACGCCCAACACGAGCTCGACCTGACCCTGAAGCTGAAGCCCAACGACACCGAAGCCGCCGAGCTGAAGCCGCTCATCGCCGCTGCACGTCCGCCCTCCAAAACCGGGCCCGGCTCCGACTTGGCCACCCGCATCCGCCGAACCTACTCCGAAGCCGGCTTCCGTCAGGCGACCTTCGAGCTCGATCAGGTCCGTGCGATGCGCATCGAAACCCTGCCGCCCGCCCGCCAGGGCACCGAATACACCCTGCTGGGCCGCGAATATCTCGCTCAGGGCCTCCTTCCCGAGGCTGAAGAAGACTTCAACTCCGCCATCCACGCCGACCCCTCCAGCGCCCAGGGCCACGCCGGTCTCGCCCAGGTTCGCGAGCAGAGCGGCGACGCCGCAGCAGCCCGCACGGAAGCCGAAGCCTCCATCCGCCTCGCGCCCAACGTCAACGCCTATCTCATCCTCGCCCGCATCGACCTCCAGCAGGAGAAGGTTCCCGCTGCCGCCGTTGACGTCCAAAACGCGCTCCGCCTGGAACCCACCAACCCTGCCGCGCTCGGAATGAAGCAGGCAGTCCAAAGCCGCAGCCAGACAGCTCCGTAATCTCCATGGCCAACCCCGCTCTCATCCACTTCATCGCCGATCCCAACCACACCATCCTCCTCCTCCTCGTCGGCATTCTCTTCATCTACGCCGAGTTCAACAAGCCCGGCACGGTCCTCTTCGGCTGCTTCGGATTGCTGCTCACCATGTTCGCGCTGTACGGCCTTGCACACGTCCCTCTCGCACAGGCGGCCGTTGTTCTCAGCCTGCTCAGTGTTGCCGTCATCGTGGTGAGCTGCCGCTACAAGCAGGGCATCTTTCTCGCGCTTTTAGGATATTGCGGTCTGGGCTGGGGCCTTAACCACCTGGTCCTGCGACCTGCTGTACGGCCGCCAATCGCATGGGCGGCAACCACAATCTTCACCTTTGTCACCACCTGGCTCGTGCGGATTGCTCTGCTCGCGCGTCAAAACAAGGTCCAAGTCGGTCCACAGGCATTCATCGGCAGGCTGGCAGTCGTCCACACCCCGCTCACCCCCGCCGGCAAGGTCGAGGTGCGCGGCGAACTCTGGCCCGCCGTTCTCGCCATTGGCGGATACCAGCCCATCGGAGCATCCGTCGCCGTCCTGGGCGTACACGACCTGCAACTGCTCGTCGCACCAAACCCTGCGCATGCCCGTTCGGCAGAGTAGACTGAAGAAACACTATTTTTGTGGGTAAGGGAGTCTGTTCTACATGATGAATGAATCTCGCCGGATCTCGAGCCGGATCGCAAGCCGGTCGACCCTCTTCGGCGCTCTTGTTTCCATCGCCCTGTGCGCATCTGCAGCCGCTCAGACCCCAGCCACAGGCCTCCAGCGCCACTTGGATCGCATCGACCTCGGGATCAGCGGCGTCGGCCAGTTGACCCCCAGCAGCTCCGGCTTCAACTACATCAAGCAATCCGTCTCGCAGGTTCCAAGCAACACCCTCGGAACCCTCATCGAGATTCGCTACGTCAAGTCCCCGCTGGTCGGAATCGAGTTCAACTACAGCTACGCCCGCTACAACGAAACCTTTAGCGTAGGCGCTGGTTCACTTCCCGCACAGCAACCCTATACCCTCGGCGTCCAGAGCAAGGTCAACGAGTACAGCATGGGCTACATTGCCCACGGCCCAAGCTTCGGTGACCTAAAGACATTCGCTGGCGCAGGTCTCGGAGCTGTCGAATTCAAGCCCACCGCAGGCGGCGGACAGGGGCTCCAGCCCGTTGTTCGCACCGGCGTCTACTACACCGTCGGCGTCGAACAGGGCTTCCACGAGGATCGTTATGGAATCCGCGCCTACTTCCGCCAGGTCTTCCTGGGCGCGCCTGACTTCAACCAGAACTACCTCGCCACCGGAGCCCGTACCATCACCACCGAGCCGGGTGTAGGCTTCTACCTGCGCTTCTAGTTCCAGATTGACCCTCAGCCGAAAGAAGCACCGTGAACACCCTGCTTGACGAAACCGACGACCGGGAAGACCACGCCAGCCGAGGCGGCGATCGAGAAATCACCCTTGGTACGACGATGATTCTGCTCATCTTCTTTGCACTCGCCGTCTACGGCGCGGTGCTGTTCGGATTCGGCTACTCGCTCGGCAGCAAACACACAGCCGGAACTCCCGGCGCGATGGCCGCCGCGCCAACCACCTCGGGAAGCTTCAACAGCTTCAAACCCGCCCCGGGCAGCCCCATCGGATCGGGCCAGCAACCCAAAGCGGCGGCCGCCGACTTCATCGAGCCCACACCGCCATCGCCCACCGCCGTCAAAGTCGAGCTGCCGAGCGCGAAGCCGACTCCCGCGGGCACTGAACCAGACGATGTCGCACTCAGGCCTAAGGCCTCACTGGTTGCACCCGCAACTGCTGCTACCGTCGCTGCTCCGTTACCCGTTGCCACACCCTCTGGAACCGTCGTCGTCCAGGTTGCCGCAGTCTCGCACCAGGAAGACGCCGACCTGATCGCCTCCACCCTCAAACGTCGCGGCTATGTCGTCAATATCCGCAGCGAGGCGGACAAACTCTTCCACGTCCAGGTAGGCCCGTTCGCTACCCGCAAAGACGCCGACACCATGAAGGCCAAGCTACTCGCGGACGGCTTCAACGCCTACATCAAGTAGGACAGCGGCATTCCAAGCGCCGTCATTCTAGCGAAGCCAGAATCTCCGTATTGGCAGTTGCTGATGCTCTTGCACCCGTCGTCACCACCGGCTTCATCCCCACCGGCAACGCCGCCGCAATCGCCTCCCGAACCGCCGTCATCAGCGCTTCGCGGGACGTGTAGTTGGCCGGGTCGATCGCCGGCAGCATCTCGATCGTCGCGACGCCCGCCGTCACCAGCGAACTCCCCTTCCGCAGCATCGTTTCGGTTCCCGAAATCGCCACCGGGATGATCGGCGCTCCGGTCCCCATCGCGAGGAAAAATGGCCCCTTCTTGAAGGCCGCCAGCCGCCCATCGATCGACCTCGTCCCCTCCGGGAACACGACGATGTTCACACCGTCCCGGATCACCTTCGTCGCCGCAGCCACCGTCTGCTGCGCCGCATCCCGCCGATGCCCGCGCTCCACCGGGATAAACCCACCCAGCCTCATCGCCGTCCCCAGGATGGGAATCCCCATCAACTCCTTTTTCAATAGCACCGAGCTGCGGGTGGGAATCGCCGGCATCAGCACCGGTGGGTCAAGATTCGAAACATGGTTGGACATAAAAATGCACGCCCGCCCCGCCGGAATGTTCTCGAACCCAACCTTCCGCACCGTGATCCCCGAAGCCCGAATACCAGCCCGCGTCACCCACATCGAAGCCCAGTACAGCCACGTAATATTCTTCGTCGCAAGCGTCCACGGTATCCCAATCAATCCCACCAGCGGTCCCAAAGTCACCCAGGCCACTAAAAGCTTCACGGTCGCAAACAAATTCCTCACCGCGCCACCCCATGCTCAGCCGCAATGGCCGCGGGCAGCAAATGGTAAATGTCCCCGAACCCGCCGTTGGACATGATCGCCACGACATCCCCGCTCCGCAGTCTCGTTGCCAGCGCAGCAACAATCTCAGCCGCATCCGCATGAACCTCAGCCGGCGTCCCGCCACTCCGCAGGCTCGCTGCAACCGTCTCCGGAACCAGCCGCTCCGCCACCGGAATACTCTCCGACTTGAACACCGAAGCCAACATAACCTCATCCGCCAGCGACAGGCTATCGACCAACGCAGCTTCAAAAACATTGCGGCGTAACGTGTTCGAGCGCGGCTCCAATACCGCAACCAGCCGCCGCCCCTGATACGCATTGCGCAGCGCACGCAGCGTCTCCCGGATCGCCGTCGGATGATGCGCGAAGTCATCGATGATCGTCACGCCATGCACCTCGGCCCGCACCTCCAGCCGCCGCTTCACGCTGCGAAACGTCGCCAACGCCTCGACAATCGCAGCCGCCGGAACTCCCTGCCCCGCCGCCAACGCTGCCGCAGCCGTGGCGTTCATTGCATTGTGTTCGCCCGGCATTGGCAGGGTCAATGTCGCAAAAAACTCCCCGGCCCGATCCAGCCGCCACTCCACGCCACCATCCTTATGCACCAACTCGCTAACGCGCCAGTGCGAATCCTCAGCCTTGCCATACCGCTCCACTGAACAAAATGCTTTTGCAACACATTCGGTTACATTTTCATTTCCGTCGAACGCCACCAGCCTCCCGCGCTGCGGAATCAGGTTCACGAAACGCTTGAAAGCGGTCTTCACCGCGCGCAGATCGTCGTAAATATCCGCATGATCGAACTCCACATGCGTCAGGATCGCGGTATCCGGAAAGTAGTGCATAAACTTAGGCCCCTTATCGAAAAAGGCGGTGTCATACTCGTCGCCCTCCAGCAGGAATGGCCGCGTCGGCTTCACCATAAAGCTGGTCCCAAAGTTCTCCGCCACGCCTCCAATCAGAAACGACGGCTCCAGCCCAGCAACCTCATAGATCCAGGCAAGCATGCTTGTCGTCGTCGTCTTGCCATGTGTCCCGGCGACCACCAGCGACTCGCGCCCCCGCAGAAATTCCTCATGCAGCAGCGCCGCCATGGAGTTGAACGGAATCCGTTCGTCGAGCACGAACTCAACCTCCGGATTCCCACGCGAGATCGCATTCCCAATCACCACCAAATTCGGCCGCTCTGTCAGATTGGCCGCGTCATAGCTGCCGAAGACCTGAATTCCCCAAGCCGCCAACTGATCGCTCATCGGCGGATACGCCGCAGAATCCGACCCCGTCACGCGATGCCCAAGCGCCTGCAACATCCCCGCCAGCGACGCCATTGCCGTCCCGCAAATCCCAATCAAATGTATGTGCTTGCCCAACCGTGTCGCTCCCTAGGGTCGTCATTCTGGCAAAGCCCGAATCTCAGTATTTCGCCTCGACTCAACCTTCAAGGTTAGACCCTCACCGCCGCTTCCACAAAGGTCATCTGTGGATTTGCCGCATCCTTCAAGTTCAGCCGAACCTCAACCCCGAACGGCAGCGTCACGTTCCCAGCCAGCACATGCCCGCTGCGCAACCCAATCCCCACCGGCCCATCGAAGTCCCGCAGCGCATGCAGCAACGTCTCTTCCAGCAGCGCAAACTCGTCCGCATCCACACACTTGTGCATATCGCCGAAGACGATCCCGGTCACGCCATCCAGCATCCCCGCGTACTTCAAATGCACCAGCATCCGATCCCACTGGTATGGCTTCGTCCCCACATCTTCTAGAAACAAGACGCCCCGAGGCGCAGCAACCGGACTATATGGAGTCCCTAGTGCCTCCGCATAGATCGATATACAGCCCCCGCCCAGTAGACCCGCAGCCGTCCCCGGCCGAAGCACACGCAACCCCGACTCCGCCCCCACCGTCCACGGCGCAACCTGCGTCAACGCCGAAGTCCAGCACGCCACATCCACCGAATCCAACCGCACCCAGTCCGACGCGACCATCGGAGCCTGAAAGCTCACCATCCCTACCTCGCTCTGCAACCACACATGCAGCGTGGTGATATCGCTGTATCCGATGAACGGCTTGGCATGGGCACGGATCAACTCCGCATCCAGCAGCGGCAGCAACTCCGCCGCACCCCATCCCCCGCGCGTGCACAGAATCCCATCAACCTCCGGGTCCGCAAACGCCGCATGCAGATCCGCAACCCGATCCTCCACGCACCCTGCATAGTTCAACGGCCCCTTCGCCAACGCATGAGGAAACAACTTTGTCCGATATCCAAAGCTCTCCAGTTCCGCAATCCCATCGGCCACAAAGTCTGCCCGCACCGCGCTCGCCGGCGACACAATCCCCAACAGCGACCCGGGTCGCAAGGCCTTCGGCTTCAACAGGCTCAAACCAGCACCTCTCCAATGCAGATGATCTCCGCCGGTCCCGTCAACATCATCTGCGCATCATTCTTCGGCCACACCACACGCTGTGCCCCGCCTTCGGCCACCGCCGTCAACTCCCGCGCTGCTCCACGCAACGCAATGGCCGCACTCGACGAGGCACACGTGCCCGTCCCCGAAGAAGTCGTAGGCCCACAACCCCGCTCGTAGATGCGAAACGAAATCTCTGCCTCCGATTCGATCCGTACAAATTCGACATTCGTCCCATGCGGAAACAGCGGGCTGGTACTGATCTTCGCGCCCAGTTCCTGCCATGCCAAACCATGGGCACTGAAGTCCGGCGTATCCACAAACAACACGTAATGTGGATTGCCGACATTTACCATCGCGCCTTCCACGACGCCGACGCCTTCCGCCACAATGCTGCGCGGCATCACGCGCGGCACACCCATCCCGCTCTCAATCTCAAATGTCGTCCCATCGGACGAGATCACACGACACGTCCGCACCCCGCCATGCGTCCCCAGCGACACCTCATTCAAGCCCTCGCTATGCGCCAGCCACGCAGCAACGCAACGCGTCCCATTGCCCGAAAGCTCCGCCTCGCTGCCATCCGCATTGAACAGCCGCAGAAAAAAACTTCCATCCGTCCGCCGCCCAAGAAACTCGATTCCATCCGCGCCAACGCTGGTATTCCGCGAACACAACCGCCTCGCCAGCTCAGCATGACGCCGCCCTACAACGGCCTCTTCCAAAATCAGAAAATCATTCCCGCAGGCATGAGCCTTCACAAACTTCATCACTCTTCTCTTCCCTCTTCGCTGCGCTAATCCTGCTCCACGTCCGGAAACGCCGACACATGATCTGCCTGATCGCTCTTCTTCAGCTCGACCAGCAACGCCTCGTGCTTCTGACGATTCGCCGTCACCATAAACGTCACGCGTTCGATCACTCCAAACGAATCCCGATCCACCACGTTCATCCGTACTTTGAACCGGTCCAGCACTTCCAGAATCTCTGCATACAGAATCGTCTGATTCTGCCCACGAACCTCGTACAACAGCACCGACTGCTTCCACGGCAGCTTCGATTCCATCATCCCGATCAGCTGCAACGCCGCCAGCACGATCCCTGTCGCCAGAACTGCCTCCACATACAGCCCCGCACCGCATGCCATCCCAATCGACGCCACCACAAACACCGTAGCCGCGCTGGTCAGGCCTATCACCCGCGACCGCGTATGAAGGATCAAACCCGCGCCCAGAAATCCGACGCCCTGCACAATATTCGACGCCACCCGCCCCTTGTCATCTGCCGCCCCGGCGAGCGCCGCCGAGAGCACAGTAAAGAACGCGCACGCGAGGCACAACAGCATATTCGTCCGCAGGCCGGATGCCTTGTGTCGCCACTCCCGCTCCAGCCCCACCAGCCCGCCCAGCACCGACGCGGTCAGCAGCGACGCGACCGTCCCCATCGACAGCATCGTGTGTTGGAAGAACGAAAAATGAAATAACGAAGGATCAGCCATAACTATTCACGCGATACTAGCACTCTATCGAACCGGCCCGCCCTTATATCGATCCGATTGATAAATCCTCACGCAAGGCTGGTTCGTTGTGCACAAAATCATCAGCTCCGTCAGCCCCTCCGGATGCGCCTTGACCGCCTTCGCCACGTCGTCATCGCCAATCGAAATCACATAAGCCGCACTTTGCGCCGGAGCCTGCATCGCGTCGCGCCACAGATAATAATCGCTCGGCTGAATCGTCTGCTTCAGCGGAATGCCCGCCTGCTGCACCGCGCCCACATGGTCCGAGGCCTCCATCAGGATCGGCAGCCCGTGAGCCAGCGTCATCAGCTGTTTAGCCAGCGGCTCTTCCAGCGCCAGCCTCGGCCGCGAATTCACCTGCGCCTCTTTCAACACCAGCGGCGTCTGGTGCAGCATCCAGATGGTATTCAGCACCACCGCCATCAGAGCCAGGGGCTGCGCCAGTTGCCGCACCAGCGGCGTGGCCTCGCCGAACCGCTCCGTCAACTCGCCCAACGCATACGCCAGAAAAACAGCCAACACTGGCAGCATCTCCATCCCATAACGTGAGTTGTAGTAGCTATGTGGATATAGCTGCGGAATAAAAATCGGTACCGATCCATACGACTCGCTGTACACGTAGAACGGCAGGGGTAGCCACAGCAGCAGCCAGACCTTGTTCAGCTTGGAGTACCAAGCCTTCCAACTCGCCCAAAGTGCCGCAGCCGCGACCAGCCAGCCAAACTCCCATGCCGCCGCGTCCACCTGCGCGGTGCGTGCATACAGCATCAGCGCCCACGCCGGATTATGCCAGCCCCAATACTTGTGCGACCCCGGCGGCGACGTCCGGCGATCGATCGCCTCAGCTGAATATGGACCGCGCATAAAGTCCAGCCAGTCGTGCGAATAAGTGTGCTCGTACCAGAACCACCACAGCGGCCCAGCCAGCGCCAGAATCGTAAACACCGCAAACCCCTGCATCACCTGCCTGCCTACGGCGGGCGCCTTCACCAGGTGCCACAGTACGACGCTCCAGACCGCCGCACCCAGAATCCAGCCATCATACCGGGTCATGGTCGCAGCCAGCACCAGGAAGCCCAGCAGCAGCATGTGCCCCGTCACTTTGCGGATCGCCGCAGACCGAACCGCATCTGCGAATTCCATCGCCAGCAGTGTGATCCACACGATCAGGCAAAGAAACAGCGGTTCGGTCATCGCCGTGCTGGAGAGATACAACAGATTCGCGTTCAGCCCGAAAAATGCCGTCGCCACCATCGCCCAGCGCGGAGCCATCAGCCGCCGCGCCAGCCGGAACATCCCCATCACGGACACGATGTAGCACAGCACCGACGGCCACGCACCCGCCATCCCGTTCTGCCACCAGTCCATGCGCCCGATAAACGGCAGCATCAACAGATGCGGCAACGGCAGCCACACCGACCCCAACTGTCCCAGCCCCGGCGTATTCGTATCGATAAGCCCACGAGCCTTGGCCAGGTGCGCCACCGCGTCGCCGTACAGCAGCATCAGGCCGTTCCTCGCCGCAATCGACAACGCAAAAAAGCCTGCGACCACTGCGACCACCCCAACCGTCAACGTCTCCTGGCGAGTCGCCGGACGAACCCCCGGGGCAATCTCCGGCAGCATTTCAAACTGCACCGCAGAGTTACTCAGCCCACGCGGCCGCCGGTAGGTCCGCGGAGCGCTCACGCTGGCACATCTCCCGGGTGCTCTTCCAGGTGAGAGATCTCCTTGAACAAGCGGAAGCGATCCTCGATTTCAGCCAACCGCACATCCTGCAAACGCTCCGTGCCGAAGCGCTCCACCGCAAACGAGCCCATCACGCCGCCATAAAACAGGGCTCGCCGAAACGCCGCCGAGGTAAGGGAAGGCTGCGAAGCCAGGTACCCGTAAAACCCGCCCGCGAACGAATCACCGGCGCCTGTCGGGTCGACCACCTCGGCCAGCGGAAGCGCCGGAGCCCGAAACGGATTCGGAGTTCCATTCAAAAACATTCTGTCGCCGAAGAACGCGGTCGCGCCATACTCGCCATGCTTGACCACGAGAGCCTTGGGGCCCATCGCCAGAACCTTTTCTGCACCGCGCACCGTGTTGTGCTCACCCGACAGCATCCGAACCTCGCCGTCGTTGATCAGCAACACATCGAGTTCCTTCAACACCTCGCCCAGAGTCTCACGATGATCCGCAATCCAGTAGTTCATCGTGTCGCCACAGACCAATTTTGCGTTCGGCATCTGCGCCCGAACCTTTGCCTGTAGCTTCGGATCGATATTCGCCAGGAATAAATACTCGCTATCCAGATAGGCCTCAGGAATCTTCGGTTCGAAATCCGCAAATACGTTCAGGTCCGTACCCAGCGTCTTAGCCTCGCTTAAGTTACCGCTGTACTCGCCCGTCCAGTGAAAGCTGAGCCCCTTGGCATGTTCAATGCCGCGAATATCAATGCCGCGCCGCGTAAACACCGCCTCCTGCTCTGGCCCAAAGTCCTCGCCAACCACCGCGATCACGCGGACATCGGTAAAGTAACTCGCCGCCAACGCAAAGTGTGTCGCAGCCCCGCCCAGGCACTTCTGAACCCTGCCATGCGGCGTTCCAATCGAATCAAATGCAACCGAACCTACTACTAATATCGACATGAAACTCCTTGAACTTTTTAGTTGGTAGTTGGTAGTTGGTAGTTGGTAGTTGGTAGTTGGTAGTTGGTAGTTGGTAGTTGGTAGTTGGTAGTTGGTAGTTGGTAGTTGGTAGTTGATAGTCTTAGTTGTGAAACAACCAACTACCAACTATCAACTGTCTTACAAATACTTTCCAATCAACAAATC
>JANXWZ010000119.1 GCA_025350865.1 Rhodanobacteraceae bacterium | reverse complement strand
AATCTCTTCGCGCTTGACCTCGACATCGTCACGCCAGAATGCTGAGCCCATGATTGGCACGACGATTTTCATGCTGCTCGTAAGCAATTCCAGGTCCTTCGCTTCATGCGTTGCCCCAAGGATGTTGGAGTCGGTGGAGTAGGCCTTCTCGGCGGACATCTTATAGCCGAAGCCAGCCTTGGTCATGAAGGCCGACATCTCAGCGCGGCCACCGAGTTCGTCGATGAATTGTGCGTCGAGCCACGGCTTGTAGACCTTCAGGTCGGGGTTGACGAGAAGGCCATAGCGATAAAAGCGCTCGATGTCGTTGCCCTTGAAGGTCGAGCCGTCACCCCAGATGTTGACGTCATCTTCCTTCATCGCCGTGACAAGCATCGTCCCCGTAACCGCGCGGCCGATGGGTGTCGTGTTGAAGTACGTAACGCCCGCGGTCGTGATGTGGAACGCGCCAGCCTGAAGCGCGGCAATGCCCTCGCGAACGAGCGGCAGGCGGCAGTCGATCAGGCGGGCTTTCTCCGCGCCATACTCCAATGCCTTGCGCGGAATCTCGTCGTAGTCGGCTTCATCGGGCTGGCCGAGATTGGCGGTATACGCGTAGGGTAGCGCACCCTTCTGCTTCATCCAGTGCAGCGCGGCGCTGGTGTCGAGCCCGCCGGAGAAGGCGATGCCGACCTTCTGGCCGAGCGGAAGTGATTCGAGAATTACAGACATGCTTACCTCAATCGTGCGTCAGGTGGTTAGGCGCGGCGACGGCCACGTTCGCGGCTGTTCGGGATGCGCTTCGCACCGCCGAGCAGCGTGAGCAGGATCGCCTTCTGCGCGTGCAGGCGGTTCTCGGCCTGGTCGAACACGACGGACTGAGGCCCATCGAGCACTGCGTCGGTGACTTCGGCATTGCGGTGAGCGGGCAGGCAGTGCATGAAGATCGCATGAGGCTGCGCGTGCGACATCAATTCCTCGTTCACCTGATAAGGCTTGAAGATTGGTGCGCGGCGTGCGGCTTCGTGCTCGAAGCCCATGCTGGTGCAGACGTCCGTGTAGACCGCGTCGGCTCCGGTGACGGCTTTGATGGGGTCGTTGAGCAGGGTGATCGTTCCGCCTGTCTGTTCGCTGATCTCGATGGCCTTATGAATGATTTCGAGCTTGGGTGCGAAGCCTCGCGGAGTCGCGACGTAGCAGTGTGCCCCGAGTTGCGCAGCGGCCAGCATCAGCGAGTGGCAAACGTTGTTGCCATCGCCGACGTAGGCAAAGTGGATGCCCTCGGCCGATCCGAACCGCTCTTCGATGGTCATGAAATCGGCAATGGCCTGGCAAGGGTGTTCGAGGTCGGACAGCGCGTTGATGACCGGCACCTTGGAACATGCGGCCATCTCCGTGATGGTCTCGTGAGAATAGGTGCGGAGGACGATAAGGCTCATCCAGCGTTCGATATTGTGCGCCATGTCCGGCAGCGACTCGCGTTCGCCCAGTGGCGATTGGGTCTGGTCAACGAAAATCGCGTTGCCGCCCAGCGTGTTGATCGCAGCTTCGAAGGTGAGCCGCGTGCGCAGCGATGCCTTCTCAAAAAACATCACCATCTGGCGCGCATCGAGCGAGTGGCGGAAGTCTTCGGGGTGCGATTTTACGGCGTGGGCCAGCTCCATGATCGCCGCCATCTGGCCCACGGTGAGGTCCGCTACGGAGCAGAGGTCGCGTCCCTGCAGGCGTTTGGTCTCTTCGTGGAAGGCGGTGTCGGATTGAATGCCCAGCGTGACGCCCGTGGCTTCGGGGTTGAGTGTGACTGACTTGCTACCCATGTGCGTGATCTCCTGACGCAGCCTGGCCGGCATACGAGGCGTTGGAAGTGAGGATGGCGTCGAGCGCGGCGACAGTCGTGTCGACGTGCTGGCGTTCGAGAATGTACGGCGGCAGGAACCGCAGAACATTCTCGCTGGTGCGATTCAGTATGATGCGCTGGTCCAGCATTTCGGCTGCGACGGTCTTCGCCAGTTCTGTGGAATCCAGTTCCATGCCCACCATTAGGCCCGCGCCGCGAACCTCAGTAATGCAGCCATGCTCCGTCGCAAGACCGCGAAGCTCGTCCATAAAGTAGCCGCCAACTTCGGTTACGTGTTCGAGCAGATTGGTGCGTTTCATCTCGTCAATCACTGCAATCGCAACCGCGCAGACGAGAGGCCCGCCACCAAAGGTAGTACCGTGCATGCCCGGAGTGATCGCCGCAGCGACGCGCTCCGTGCAGAGCATCGCTCCAATCGGCAGTCCACCCGCGAGCGGTTTGGCAATTGTGACTACATCGGGCACAATCTCAAAATGCTGGTAGCCGAACCATTTGCCGGTGCGTCCGAAGCCGCATTGAATTTCGTCCGCAATCAGCAATGCACCGGTTGAATCGCAGAGTTCGCGAGCCGCTGCGAAGAACTCCTGCGTAACGGGGTGGATGCCGCCTTCACCCTGGATCGCCTCGATACAGATGCCGCACACGTCGTCGGAGAAGTGGGCGCGGAGGTCTTCGACATCGTTGAAGCGAACGAACTCAACGCCGGGCATCACCGGGTTAAACGGCGTGCGGTATTTCTCCTTGTGCGTGGTCGCGACCGAACCCATGGTGCGGCCGTGGAAGCTGTGCTCGAGCGCAAGGAACTTCGTGCCGAGTTTGCCGCCGTTCTCGCGAACCCGCTCGGAGTGGGCGCGCGCAATCTTCAGCGCGGCTTCCCAGGCCTCGGTTCCGCTGTTGCACAAGAAGACGCGTTCCATGCCGCTGATCTCAGTGAGGCGCAAAGCGAGTTCGACAGTGTGCTCGTGAAAGAAGAGGTTTGATGTATGCAGCAACTGCTTCGACTGCGCGGCGATCGCCTGCTCGATCACCGGATGCGCGTAGCCGAGCGCTGAAACGCCGATGCCGCTAAGCAGGTCGAGATAGTCGTTGCCCTCCTCGTCGCGCAGGTGGACCCCGTTGCCGCTGACGAACAGGATGGGGTTCCGCTCATATGTTTGCAGAAGCAATTTCTTCTCTGCTGCCTGAAGATCCTGGAGCTTCATTAGACTGTTACCTCCGTTCCCTCGTTGACCCGCGTGGTGCAGAGATCGGGCAGGGAAGCCGCGGCCTCAGCGGGGAGAATCCGAACTCGTTTGACTCCGTGCGTCAGGGCTTCCTTGCACGCATTCAGCTTGGGCAGCATGCCGCCCGACACTACCTTGATCTTCTCCATCTCCGGAACCTGCGCGAGCGAGAGCCATCGCATCACAGTGCCGTCGGGACCTTTGACGCCTGGGACGTCGGTCAGGAAGACGAGTGCATCGGCTTTAGTGGCGATGGCGCAGGCCGAGGCCATTTCGTCTGCATTGATGTTGTAATACTCTCCGTCGAAGCCGAGAGCGATAGAAGAGATGACCGGCACCGCACCCATCTTCCAGATGGCTTCGAGCCAGCGCGGGTCGGTGGCGGCGATCTCGCCGACGAAGCCTAGGTCCGGCGTAGTCTTCTTTTTGCGGGCGCGAAAGACGTGGCCGTCGCCACCGGAGAGTCCCATCGCGGGTTGGCCGGTCTGGCCGAGCGTTGCTACCAGCGATTTATTCACGCGGCCAGCGAGCACCATCAGCGCCGCGTCGCGGGTTTCGGCATCGGTGACACGGAGGCCGGAGATGAATTCGCTCTTCTTGCCCATCTGGGCAAGCGTCCTGGTCAACTGCACACCGCCGCCGTGCACCACCGCGACCTGGTTGCCGTCCTGCACCAGATCGTGGATGCCCTTGCAACAGGCGGCGAGAGTCGTCGGATCTTCGAGGGCGACGCCTCCTAATTTGACTACGAACTTCACTGGAGCCCCTCCTCTTCGTTCCAACCGCACATCAGGTTCATGTTTTGGACTGCTTGCCCCGATGCCCCTTTGAGCAGGTTATCAAGGCAACTGACTATAACTAATCGCTTGCCGTCAGGAGCCAGATTGAAACCGATGTCGCAGTAGTTCGTTCGGACGATGTGCTGAATTTGCGGCAGGTTCGGAGTCTGGTGGATTCTTACCATCGGGCTTGATTGGTAGAAGTCGCGGAAGCAGCTTTCAATCTTCTCCGGAGTTGCGACTTCGGCGAGCCGGACATAAATGGTAGACAGTATTCCGCGTGGAATGGGTAGTAGATGCGGGGTGAATTGAATCTGCCCGGCGGTCAAGTCCAACTGCTCGAGCATCTCGCCCGTATGGCGATGCCCGAAGACAGAGTACGCCGAAAGATTGTCTGCCGCGTACATAAAGTGCGTCTTCTCGGTCGCTTTTTTGCCCGCGCCGCTCACGCCGCTCTTCGAGTCGCAGATAATGCCGTGGTCTACGTCGACCAGGCCGGAATGCAGCAGCGGCGCCAGCGCGAGGATGATAGAAGTGCTATAGCAGCCGGGATTGGCAACCAGCCGGGCATTGGCGATCGCTTCACGATGCAACTCTGGCGCGCCGAAGACAGCCTCCGATTGCAGCAGAGCGGCTTTCGCTGGGTCGACGTCATGCAATTTATACACAGCCCGATTTGCGGCGTCCTGCAGCCGCCACGCGCCGCTCAAGTCAATGACTCGAACGCCGAGGTCGAGCCACTCGGGAGCCCATCCGCGAGACGTCTCGTGGGGAAGCGCCAGAAACACAAGTTCTATGTCGGCATCGCGGATCAATTGGGGCGTGAAGGCCACAACTTCCGGCAGCGTTTTCCCGCCGCCGAGCGCGAGTTGTGGATGAAGCCTTTCAAGCGGGACACGTCCGGAGGACGCTTCGTCCGCGACGCGGCCAAGGAAGAGTGGCGGCGTCGTCTGCAAGCGGGGATGGGCCAGCAACAGGCGGGCGAGTTCTCCGCCGGAGTAGCCGCCGACTCCCGCGACCGCTGTCCGAACAGTTGCCGCGGGCTGTTTAGCAGTATTCGTCGTGTTGATGTGTTCAGCCAATGTAGCCTTCAATCCTTGTCTTGAGTGTCTTTGCCTGCCGGTTGTCGGGGCAGATCACGAGTACCGTATCGTCTCCTGCAATGGTACCTATAACCTCCGCCCAATCCTCGTAATCGATGCCGGCGGCGACGGGTTGCGCGCTGCCCGTCGTGGTGATGAGGACCAGCAGGTTAAGTGCCTGGCGGGCCTCAAGGCCGAAACTTCGCAGGACCTCGCGAATGCCGGGCAATGAATCGTCCGCGTCGGCTCCGTTCGTGATCGAATATCCCGATGGCCCCTTGTATAGATGGAGTTCATGAATGTCGCGTGAGAGGGTTGCTTGAGTTACATTGAAACCACGCACAGCTAATTTGCGCCGCAGCTCCTCTTGGCTCGCAATCGGAACCTGGCCGAGGATTTCGCGAATGGTGGCGTGACGTTGTTGTTTCATTGAGTTTGCGTTTCTTGGTTCTATTTCCAAATCGCAGGACCTTGACGGAAATGCATAAACTTGCACAATTAGTGTATAAATATCCATAGACGGCTGTCAACCCGTCATCCCTATTCCAGCTCTACGTCATAGAAAGGACTTGGTGGATTACCCGATGGGGAATTCCACCAAGTATATTGAGAACATGGGTCAATCCAACTTTTCCGTCGAGTTTCAGGCACACCCAACTCTTGAGGGGTCAAGTTTGATCGATCCAATGTTCGATCACGATTCATGCGGTGTGGGGTTCGTCGCGTCGGTAGAGGGTGGGGCCTCCCACGAGATTGTGCAGCTTGCGCTGACCGCTTTGTCGCGTCTGGCGCACCGTGGTGCGACGGCGGCAGACGGAAAGAGCAGTGATGGAGTCGGTTTGATGACCTCGGTGCCGCGCGAGTTGCTGCTGAAGGCGACCGGAGTGGAGTTGGCTGAGGATCGTCTGCTTGGAGTTGGAATGGTGTTCCTGCCCGCCGATGAGACTCGCCTGGAAACGACACTCGAGCGCTGCCTGGCTTCCCACGATCTTAGAGTTCTTGCCTGGCGTGACGTCCCGGTTTCAACCGATGCGCTTGGCTCGATTGCATTGGGTGCGATGCCCAGGATTCGACAGGTGTTGATCGCCGACAAACTGGACGCGATTGCCAGCCCGCAGGCGACCATGGAGCGACGGCTGTACCTCTCGCGGAAGCAATTCGAGCGGCTGCATGAGCAGGGCAAGGTAGGCGGCTATATCTGTTCGTTGTCGACACAGACCATTGTGTATAAAGCGATGTGTTCGGGCTCGTTACTGAGCGACTTTTACCCAGATCTGAAGCAGCCTAGTTTTGTTTCGCAATTTACGATCTTTCACCAGAGATATGCGACGAATACAGCTCCATCGTGGAATCGTGCCCAGCCGGCAAGGACCCTGGCCCATAACGGCGAGATCAATACGGTCTGGGGTAATCGGTCGCGCATGGCGGCTCGCGACTCCACGCTGCCGGTGGAGTGCAAGCCGGTTGTGACGCACGGTGGCACAGATTCGACGAGCCTGGACGAAGTTGTCGAACTCGTATCGATGAATGGCCGGTCGCTGGCGGAAGCAGTTCGGATGCTGATGCCACCGGCGGTGCCGACGCAACAGGATTCGACCTTCCTCCGCTATCACGCGGACTGTATTGAGCCGTGGGATGGTCCGGCCGCGATCTCGTTTTCGAACGGGCGCATCGTCGGTGCTGCGCTGGACCGCAACGGCCTTCGGCCTTGTCGATTCGCGGTGACGGACTATGGTCTGGTGATCGCCGGTTCCGAGATCGGCCTGATCGATCTTGATCCGGAGACCGTGGTGCAGAGTGGGCGGTTGGGACCGGGGCAGATGCTGATCGTCGACCTCATCGACCGTAAGGTGTATCAGGACGACGAACTACTCAAGATCTTCGACAGCGGAGCCACCTACGCTCAGCGACTGGAGGCCTTGCCCTTCGAGCCGGAGTTTACCGAAACCCCTATCCACGCCGAAGAATTGAAGGCTGCGCAACGTGGCTTTGGGTACACGCGCGAAGACGTCAACATGATCCTGAAGCCCATGGCAGTCGAGGGCAAGGATCCGGTTTGGTCCATGGGGGACGACTCGCCGCTGGCGTTTCTGGCCCGCGCACCACGACCGCTGTATGCATACTTTCGGCAACGCTTTGCCCAGGTGACGAATCCCGCGATCGACCCGCTCCGCGAGGCCTGCGTGGTATCTCTACATACGCGGCTTGGCCCGTGGTCGCACATGCTGGACAGAAACGCGCCGTTGCCCGGCGTGTCGCTGAGCTCGCCGTATCTCTCCCTCGCGCAGATTGCGGCGCTGCGGCGGGGTGAGCATCCGCATGCATCAGAGTTGGCTGTTGCGGAGCTTGCGTGCGTCTATTCTCCTGGCATTTCGCTTGAACAAGGACTTGCCGACGCTTGCCAGAAGGCAATTGAGCTGGTTCGCGACGGCGCTCGAATTCTGATCATCACGGATCGCCCGGCGCGCGGTGAGAGCGAAGGTGCGGCGGCACTGTTGCCGATTCCGATGGCAATGGCGACGGGCGCAGTCCACCAGGAGTTGGTGAAGGCTGGGATGCGCACACTGGTCGGGCTCGCGGTGGAATCGGGCGACTGCCGCGACATTCACCATGCCGCAGTATTGATCGGGTACGGGGCGGGCGCGGTTTGTCCGTGGCTGGCGCTGGAGACGGCGCGTGCCATGGGTGCGCCGGACTCTGACGCGGCTGAGAAGAAGATGCTGAAGTCCTTCGACGCCGGGCTGGCGAAGGTGATGTCGAAGATGGGAATTTCGGTGGTGGACAGCTATCGCGGCGCACATCTGTTCGACATTCTGGGACTCCACAAGAGTGTCGTGGACAAGTGTTTCCCCGGGACACCGGCACCACTTTCCGGCATCGGGTTTGCTGAGCTGGACAAGCAGCTTAGGGCCGGATGGACGTCCAAAGAGGCTCCGACAGAGCTTTCCGATCCCGGGTGGATTCGCTTCCGCAAGGACCCCGGTTCGATTCCGCATGCGTGGATGCCGGAGAATGTGCGGGCACTGCAGTTCGCGACCGGCGGCTCGAAGAAGGGCATTTCGCCATCGACTGATCCTACGGCGGCGTTCAGGATTTTCACCGACGATCTGCTTGCGCGCGAGCCAGCGGTACTGCGCGATCTGCTGGCAATCCAGCCGGCTGGGGACGCGGTCCGGCTGGACGAAGTGGAATCTGCGAAGAGTATCTGCAAGCGGTTTGTGGCGAGTGCGATGTCGCTGGGCTCGCTGAGCCCGGAGGCGCACCAGTGCATCACGATTGCGATGAACACGCTCGGTGGCCGATCGAACACCGGGGAGGGCGGTGAGGATCCGGAGGTGTATCGGGTTCATGCTGCGGTTCAAAGTGCAACCGCAGATTCCTTCGCTGCGCTACGGAATGACAAACAAATGAGCGCGGTTGCCGAGATGGTTGAGGTGGCGGTGGAGCCCGCGATGCTGAAGAACAACAAGATCAAACAGGTGGCGTCGGGCCGGTTCGGCGTTACGGCGGAGTATCTGGCTCATGCAGAAGAGCTTGAGATCAAGGTGGCGCAAGGCGCCAAGCCTGGCGAGGGTGGGCAGTTGCCGGGGCACAAGGTCTCGGGGCTGATCGCGCGGTTGCGTCATGCGCAGCCTGGGGTGTCGCTGATTTCACCTCCGCCGCACCACGATATCTACTCGATTGAAGATTTGGCACAGTTGATTTACGACTTGAAGCGGGTGAACCCGAAGGCAGCGGTGGGCGTAAAGCTGGTGTCGGGCTGCGGCGTTGGGACCGTCGCGGCGGGCGTGGCAAAGGCTTATGCGGACTTTATCGTGATCGCGGGGAATACGGGCGGGACGGGCGCTGCGGCGTTGTCGAGCATCAAGTATGCCGGCAATCCGTGGGAGCTTGGGCTGGCCGAGGCGCAGCAAGTGTTGATGCAGAACGGGATGCGCGGGCGAGTTCGGCTGCGCACGGATGGCGGTTTGGCGACGGCGCATGACGTGCTGATCGCTGCGCTGCTGGGCGCGGACGAGTATGCGTTTGGGACCGCGGTGCTGGTGTCGATTGGGTGCGATATGGCGCGGCAGTGCCATCTGAATACATGTCCGACTGGTATTGCAACGCAGAAGCCTGAGTTGCGGGCGAAGTTCCGGGGTAAGCCGGAGCATGTTGTGCGGTTCTTCGAAGAGCTCTCGGACGACCTGCGGCGGCTGCTGGCACGGTATGGGCTGCGGTCGATCGAAGAGGCCATTGGTCGGACCGATCTGCTGGAGCAGGTTCGGTTTGACGGCAATCTTGATCTGGAGCCGATGTTGGCCAAGGCTGGCAAAGGCGCGCGGAGTTGGCAGGGCTTCAAGAACACACAGCCGGAGGATTATCCGGCTCTGGATGAGGCCTGGACGGCACCGGCGCTGCGGGCGATTGCGAAGGGCGAGCCTTTCCTGGTCGACGCAGTGATTGCGAACTGCGACCGCGCGGTGGGCGCTCGGCTGTCGGGCGAGCTGGCTCTGTTGCGGGCGCAGGCGCCGACTGTGGCCGATGTGACGATCAACCTGACGGGTACGGCGGGGCAGTCGTTCGGCGCGTTTGTGTCGGAGGGGATGCGGCTGGTGCTGAACGGGCAGGCGAACGACTTCGTGGGCAAGGGGCTGTCGGGTGGGACGCTGATTCTGCGAGCGCAGGGGCGGGCGGCGCGGGACTCAGGCCACCACGTGATTCTCGGCAATGTGGCGCTCTACGGCGCGACCTCGGGTACGCTGCTGGCGGCGGGACGCGCGGGCGAGCGTTTCGCTGTACGGAACTCAGGCGTTCTGTCGGTGGTCGAAGGCGTTGGCGACCACGGTTGCGAGTACATGACCGGCGGAACGGTGGTCGTGCTGGGACGGGCTGGGATCAACTTTGCGGCTGGCATGACAGGCGGTCTGGCGTGGGTTTGCGACGCTGACGGGTCCTTCGTGCGGGAGATGCGGTATCACCCGGATTTTGTTCATCCTGAAGGGTTTGCTGTGGTTGATGAAGCGTCCAAGGCGTCGCTCTTCTCGCTGGTTTCGCGTCATGCGGTAGAGGCTGAGAGCGGTTTGGCTAGGGCAATGCTGGCGGATTGGGATCGGGCCTCGGCTGCGTTTGTGCGGTTGACACCGAAGCCTCAGGGTTAGCGGCAGGAGGGGGTACCCCACTCCCCCCTAAAGGATGTAAAGTCCGGACAGATAGGGACTTAGATTGGTACCGGTCTAGGAGTCGGGATGACGTTTGATCGAAAAGAAATGCCCCGGTCTGTTGGCCGGGGCATTTTTCTATCTATTTCAATGATAGCAGATTGGCTGGGGTGATCGTGCAATCTATTTTACTAGGAAAGTGGTTTGTAATGAGCGAGTTACGGCGACAGACGAACTTATTTCGCTTGACAAGATCTCGGGGGGATGGGGACGGATGGGAAAGTCGAACCTAAAGTGGGTGATGGCGCGCGAAGGGCGCAGGGGATAGATTAGAGCGAATTTTGCGAAGGTGTGGTGCCGCCGGAAAGACAAATGCGGAGATGCTGGCTGCGCCAGAATGACGGCCGGGGTTGGTGTGAGGTGCGGGGGTTGGTTTCACCGTGCGGTGGTTGGTGGGACGGTACTGTATTTACTTTGACTTTGCCGGGGACGATTTGAATATGCGGTGGTTGGTTTGGCTGTACGGCGACGAGAAATTCGCCTCTAGTTGGCAAATGAGCGGAGATTCATTAGAGTTGCGGGATTGGGGCGGATGGCTTGAAACGGGATGCCGACAAGTCGGAGGGATGTGGGAACCCACCTCAATCGATGAAGCCGATTGAGATGGGGCACCCGGCGTCGGCTGATAAATATCAGAGGATTTTGGATGCGGCGGTGGAGGTGATCGCAGAGCGCGGGTACTTCAACTCGCCGGTGAGCGCAATTGCGGCTCGGGCTGGGGTTGCCGACGGGACGATCTACCTCTACTTCAAGAACAAGGACGATGTGCTGCGGACGGCGATTGACCGAACCTTTGGGCAGTTCCACGAGCAGGTTGAGGAGCGATTCAAGACAGTAACGGATGTTCGTGGGCAACTGGAGGAGATTGCGCGGATGCATCTCGAAAGCGCGGCGGTGAATCGCAATATGGCGATCCTGATGCAGACGGAGATGCGGCAGAGCGCAAAGTTTATTGCCGAGTTCTCGCACAAACATCTCGTTCGTTACATCCAAGTGGTGAGAGAAGTGGTTAGGCGCGGGCAGCAGGAGGGTATATTTCGGCGGGATGTGTCGGATGGCGTGGTGGCGCATTGTTTGTTTGGCGCGATTGATGAGTTGCTGAGTTCGGCGGTATTTACAGGGCGGGAGTACGACGCGAAGGCTACGGCAGCGCAGGTGATTGATGTGGTGTTGAACGGGATTGGGACAGTTGGTAGTGGGTAGTTGATAGCGAAGGCAAAAACGACTACGGAGATTCTGGCTTCGCCAGAATGACGACAAGAGCCAAAATGATGGCGGTTCGGGAATTGAGGGGATTTGATGGCTGATTTGGGATTGAAGACGATCAATGATGTTCTGGTTTGTGCGACGGAACGTGGTGGTAAAGAGATTCTGCGGTATCAGACCGGGTCGTCGTGGGTGGCGATGAGCTCCGATGAGCTTTATGGCTGGGTGCGGGCGGTGGCGGACCTGCTGAAGAGCTGGGGCGTGGTCAAGTGCGACCGCGTCGTAATCCTGAGCGAGAACCGCTGGGAGTGGGCGGTGGCGGACTTTGCCTGCCTGGCGATTGGAGCTGTGGACGCTCCGCTGTACGCGACGGAGAGCGCGGATCGCGTGGGCTATATGGTGCGGGACTGCGGGGCGAAGGTGGCGATTGTCTCGTCGCAGATGCAGTATGAAAAGCTGGCGGCGGCTGGGGACCTGCCCGACCTCGAGCATGTGCTGGTGATGGATGCCGGAGAGTTCGCCAATGCTGAGAGCTTTGTGTCATTGGCTGCGGCGGCGAAGGCCAAGCAGGCTCGGGATGGCGAGTTCGATGCGATGGTGCGTTCGGCGCGGCCGGAAGACCTGATGACGATCATCTACACCTCCGGGACCACGGGTGATCCGAAGGGTGTGCGGCTGACGCACGGCAACCTGGCGAGCAATGTGAACCTGGCTGTGCCGAAGTTTGGGGTGTCGGGAGCCGACCGGTGCGTGTCGTATCTGCCGCTTTCGCACGTGTTTGAACGGCATGTGGACTACGCGTTTATGAGTTACGGAGCCGAGTTGGCATATTGCTCAAAGATCGAGCAGCTGCCTGGCGCGATGAAGGCGGTGAAGCCGACGTTCTTTATCGGGGTGCCGCGGGTGTTTGAGAAGATTCGACAAGGCGTGGAGGCGAAGTCGGCGGCGTCGAAGTTGAAGAACGGGATCTTGCAATGGGCGCTTGGTGTGGGCAAATCACACCGGGCCGAGGTGATTGCAGGCAAGCAGCCGAGCGGGCTCCTGTGGGGACTGGCGAACAAGCTTGTGTATTCGAAGATCAAGGATGCGTTTGGCGGCGAGGTGCGAGTGTTTGTGTCGGGCTCGGCACCGCTGGGAATGGATTCGGCGGGTTGGTTTGCGGATGCGGGCATTTGTATTTATGAAGGCTACGGATTGACGGAGACGTCGCCGGTGGTGAGCTTCAACTATCCGGGTGCGAACAAGATTGGGACGATCGGGAAGGCGCTGTCGAATGTGATGGTCCGGTTTGCCCAGGATGGAGAGATTGAGCTGACCGGTCCGAGCATCTTTGCCGGGTACTGGAACAAAAAGAAGGAGACGGAGGAGGCGTTTACCGAGGACGGCTGGTTCAAGACCGGCGACATCGGAACGGTCGACG
>JANXWZ010000037.1 GCA_025350865.1 Rhodanobacteraceae bacterium | reverse complement strand
ATTGCCAATCGGTGGGGAGTGTTCGATGATGGATTCGGGACGGTGACGCGCCGTCCTGGGGTGTGGAAACCCCTAACAGAGTAATCGTGCTTTCTGAGCGCGAGAGATTCCCTTGCCTTTGCGGTCGGGGAGCCTGCGACGTATGTCCAGGCCCCTAAAGCTAAAGGTCACAGGAACCGTACTCTGTTCGGTTTTCCAACTCCCCGATCACGGGTTTATAGGGCAGTTTGCGGGGGCGTACCGCAGACGTTTCTTGCTCGACCTAGTTGGATGTGTCGTTGGCGGCTCCTGGAAGTTGAGGTTATGGGCCCCTTCCCGTCGCGATAGACATCCTCTTCCGATACGCTGTAGCGCGGACGGCAGTGAGGCTTGCGAATGAGCGGTGACTACGTTCTGGACTTTCACCAGAACGAGGAAGGGACTCTCCCCCTTCCTAAAAAGTGCGGTGTATCGGTCTCCTGCTATGAAGCAGGGGAAATCCAGCAGGCGATCGTCTCGTCGATAGAGGAATTGTTATACGCGCTGGCTCTTTCTGGAATGGATCTGCGTGCTCTGGACGGGGTAACCGTGGCCCTGGATACTCGTAAGGCTGCTTGTGAATTACAAAACCTGCCGGAGGGTATCGTCCCGCTGGAGATGGCGGATCAGCCAGAAACGATGGACCTTGCCCGGACGGTAGCAGTGAGACGGGGAGCCGAATTTCGATTTCATATCGTGATGAGAGCTGGCCTCGGTCTGATGACTCTTTCGGCAAAGCCGGAAGAGCAGACTTTAGCCTGCGGGTGCATCGCTCACGAAGCAGCCCACGTGGAACACGAAGGACATCTTTACAGGACATTCCCGGAGAGCTATGGTCAGTCGCTCGACTGTGGGGACCGGTCTCGTCAAACTTTTATCAAGGCGATGGACGTCTGGAGTGAATACGCCGCCTGCCGGTCTTCAGCGCAGTTCCTGCCGGAAGCAACGGAAGATTTCGAGCGTGCTTTCTGTCTAGCGCTTATGGAAAGTCGTTCAAGTTCCCAACGATGGATTCAACGCTACAGTGATGGCGGAAAGGCAAGCGAGACCTTCAGGGAGATTCAACAGGTCTTTGGAGATGCTTTCATCTGTGCAGGCTACCTGCTCGGACACATTCACGGTCTGGAGTGCAGGGGCTTAGATGAGGCGCCGGCAGCTCGACAGCTACTCTCTAACGACCCACAGCTCGCGGAACTGATGGCACGCTTGGAAGGAATGCTCCATGAGCTTTGGCTTACTGAATTTGCTTGGCAGTCGCTTGAGGTCTTTGTGCCAATCTACGATCTTCTTTGCGAGATGATGGCCTTGCATGGCATGACATTCGTCCGCGATGGTGATGACTGGCGCGTGATCATGACCAACGACGAAACGGAGACTTTGCCGCACAAAAATGTTGTTATGTCTAAAGCGAAAGAGCGTTTCTGAAGATTCAGCCCGGAGAGCCACACTCCGCTCAGGTGACCCCCAGGCCGGTCATGTTCATCAGCGGTCAAGATGGTCGAGGATCGGTCCGAGCAGATAGGCCACGAAAAACCCGCCACTCCAAATGAGCGCAGACCCCCACAGAATGACTCGACTAATTTTGCTCACTTCGCCGCATGTTGTTGGGTCGTCCGCGTCACAGCTTTCGCCTTGTCGTAGGCGCGGAGCAATCACGTAAGTCATCAAGAAACTCGCTGCAATGAGCGTCCCGGCGATGCTGAACGTCCGTACCTTAAGGTGCTGCATGATCGTCCTTTCAATGAGAACTAGTGTGTGAGGACAATTTGAGATAGCTGAGGTTGATCGCGAAGGGGATCGCTCTCGTCCGTAGAGCGCATAGAAGGGCACTACTCCGAGATCTACCCGGACCGCAGTCAGGATGAAGCAGGAATGCTGCAGTTCTTCAAGCAGTTCTCTTTCCCAGGCGGCATCGGAAGCCATTGCACGCCGGAGACGCCCGGCTCGATCCACGAGGGCGGAGAGCTCGGCTACAGCTTGTCTCACGGATTTGGTGCAGCGTTCGACAATCCCGACCTCATCGTCACCGTGGTTGTGGGTGATGGCGAAGCGGAGACTGGCCCGCTTGCTACCTCATGGCATTCGAACAAGTTTCTCAATCCGATTCGTGACGGTGCGGTCTTGCCGATCCTCCATCTGAACGGCTACAAGATCGCAAACCCGACAATCCTCGCACGCATCTCGCATGAGGAGCTTGAGTCACTGTTCCGCGGTTATGGATATACGCCCTACTTTGTGGAGGGTGACGATCCGGAAACGATGCATCACGCCATGGCAACCACGCTGGAGCATTGTGTCCTCGAGATACGCGACATGCAGCAGAAGGCCCGGAGCACGGGTAACGCCGAGCGTCCGCGATGGCCGATGATTGTTTTTCGTTCTCCGAAAGGCTGGACGGGGCCGAAGGAAGTCGGTGGCCACAAGGTGGAAAACTTCTGGCGAGCGCATCAAGTCCCTGTACTCGATCCCGTAACCAACAGGACCAGCCTCGATATCGTCGAAGCCTGGATGCGGAGTTACAAGCCCGAAGAGCTCTTCGATAGTAAGGGTAAGCTCATTCCTGAGTTGCAGGCGATGGCCCCGCAGGGTTCCCGGCGTATTACGGCTAACCCTCATGCTAATGGAGGGCTTCTCAAAAAGTCTCTCGATCTTCCCCGCTTTCAGGACTATGGGGTCGCGATTCAATCGCCCGCGAAGACCAGCGAGTCGCCCACTGCCGTCCTTGCCACTTTCCTCCGCGATGTCATGAAGCGGAACATGACGACCTTCCGTGTCTTCGGGCCGGATGAAACCGCTTCGAACAAGCTGGACGGCATCTATGCTGCTTCGAACAAAACCTGGTTGGGAGATTACCTTCCCGAAGACGCCGATGGTACCGAAATCAGTGTCGATGGCCGGGTAATGGAGATGCTGAGTGAGCATACGTTGGAAGGCTGGTTTGAAGGCTACGTTCTCACCGGCCGCCATGGACTGTTCTCGACGTATGAAGCCTTCGTCCATGTCATCGACTCCATGTTCAATCAACACGCTAAGTGGCTGGAGAAGTCGAAGAATGAACTCAGCTGGCGAGCACCCATCCCTTCCATCAACCTATTGATTACATCGCTGGTCTGGCGTCAGGACCACAACGGCTTCACGCATCAGGACCCTGGCTTTCTGGATGTCGTCACTAACAAAAGCCCGGATGTGGTGCGGATATATCTGCCGCCGGATGCGAACTGCCTGCTAAGTGTGACGGACCATTGCTTGCGGTCACGCGATTACATCAACGTCATCGTTGCAGACAAGCAGCCGCACCTTGTCTTTCTGGACATGGATGCTGCGGTCGATCACTGCACCAAGGGAATCGGCATCTGGGACTGGGCAAGCACCGACGAGGGCTGCGAGCCTGACGTCGTTATGGCGTGTGCCGGCGACATTGCTACGATGGAAACCCTCGCGGCCGTCTCTATCCTGAAAGAGGAGTTCCCCGACCTGAAGATCAGGTTCGTGAATGTCGTCGATCTCTTCCGTCTCAGGCCCGAGCGCGAGCACCCGCACGGCCTCTCGGAGCGGGATTTTGACTCTCTGTTCACGCAGGATAAGCCAGTCATCTTCAATTTCCACAGCTACGCTTCGCTCATTCATAAGTTGAGCTACCGGCGTACCAATCACGCCAACTTCCATGTGCGCGGCTACAAGGAAAAGGGCAACATCAACACGTCCTTTGAACTGGCCATCATCAATCAGGTCGACCGTTTCAATCTATGCATAGACGTTATTGACCGCGTCCCTCAGCTGCAGACGACCGGCGCCCATGTAAAGGACTGGCTGAAAAATCAGATCATCGATTGCCTTAACTACGCTCACACAGAAGGGATCGACAGGGAGGAGATTCGTGACTGGACCTGGCCCGAACAGCAGCCCGCAAAGTAACGGCATGCGACCCATCCTCGTCCTGAACAGTGGATCGTCGTCGCTGAAGTTCGGTGTTTTCGTCGAAGGAGAGGACGAGCGGCTTCTCTTCGAAGGCAGTGCAGATGGGATCGGTCGTGCAGATGGCAGCCTGACCATCCGCTCCGCAGACGGCGCAGCGCTCCTTGCCGAGGATCACCTGTTGGAATCGCAGGAACAAGCCCTCCAGAAGCTTGCTGGAGCTTTGGCTGAATATATTTCGGATGGCCCGGTGGCGGTTGGGCACCGCGTTGTACACGGGGGGCCGAAGCTTCGCGAGCATCAACAGATCACGCCGGACATGCTGCAGCAGCTCAAGGCGGCGGTGCATTTCGCGCCACTTCACATACCGCAAGCACTCGCACTCATCGAGCAGGCGCAAAAGCTCTTCCCTCAATGTCCGCACTTCGCTTGCTTCGACAACGCGTTTCACCGCTCGATGCCGGAGATCGCACGTCGCCTCCCTCTTCCCGCTCGTTATTTTGACGAGGGCGTCATGCATTATGGGTTCCATGGCTTGTCCTACGAGTCCATCGTTCATCGACTGGGCGATCGCCTGCCGGAGCGAGCCATCTTTGCACATCTTGGCAGCGGATCAAGTTTGGCGGCTGTGCGACATGGCAGGTCCATCGACACTTCGATGGGACTTACCCCGACTGGAGGCGTTCCCATGGGGACGCGCAGCGGTGACCTGGACCCTGGCGTACTCCTTTACATGATGCGCACTGAATCGATGAACGCCGATGCCTTGGAATCGCTGCTAAATCGTCAGTGCGGACTAGCGGCTCTCTCGAACGGCGAAAGTGACATGCAAGAGCTTCTTGAGTCGGAACGCGCGGGCGATGCATCCGCTGAACTCGCGATAGACGCCTTCGCAACCGCTGTTCGCAAATACGTCGGCGCTTATTGTGCGCTGCTGGGCGGGGCGGATATGCTCGTGTTCACCGGGGGAATCGGGCAGCATAGCAAGGAAATCAGAGATCGGATTTGCAACGGTTTGGACTTTCTGAATCTCGGGTCATCGAGTGAACGAGTAACTGTCCTACCGACCGAAGAGGAGCGCCAGATCGCTCGGCACTGCCGAGCGTTGATGCAGTAAGATTTGGCCGGCGCAAACGCTCCCTGCTTGAGCGCAATTCAAAACTCGAACGGATTCTCGGTGGTAAGTTCGTGAAAGCGTAGGGCGAACGAAAGACAGATAACGGCTTGAGGCACCTTGCGGCAGACCCTGTACGGAGCCCTTCTCCAGCGAGATCAGGACTATCCTGGAATCCGCTTTCTTGAACAGCATTCTGGCAGTGTGGCCCTTCTGCCAGGGTTTGGTCTGCTTGGAAGTGAGCACCTCTTGTGCAAGATCGAGTCGCGCAAAGTCCTTAAGCATCGTTCCATCATCTGCAAAGCCTTCGGTTGTCAGGGATTCCTCTCTTCTGGTTGGTGTTTTCTTAGGCAATTCCGCACCGATTGTGAGTGAGTTCGGAACACGCATGTTTGAGACAGGGAGGGGTGTGGGGAGGGAACGGCCCCTCCACGCGCTACGGAGAAGCGTGTCGAGCAAGGCTGGATGAGGGATAGGGAGAAACCAAAGAGGTTTCTCCCGCGCCGTTTCTGGACAAGGAAGGAGCGGGAGCCAATGGATGGCTCCCGCTATGGGTTAGGCTGCAATCTTCTTCTTGATGGATGTTGCCCTTTCTACTGTGGCTTTTGTCGCGGCTTTCGCAGAGGGTTGGATATGCGTCTGCTCCTTGACCTTCTTGTTTGGGGCTTTCTTCTTAGGTGATGGAGCAAAGGCGGCTCCGGCTTCGGTGAGGAAGTCAAACTCCCCTTCGCGTGGAATGCCGACGTGTCCGGCAAGTGCGAGTCGCAGGGCGAAGCGGGTTAGCTTATCGTCTGCGGTTGCGTCGATGGTGGAAAGCAGTATCTCTTCCGCGCCGCGCTGTTCGCTCTCGTTGTTTGCTGCAATGTCCTCGGCCAGGTCGTCGGCAAAGGTGTACGGGTCAAGGTTGACAAAGGCGCGGAGCAAGACGCGGAGTTGCATTGCTGTGAAGCTTTCCGGGGCATTGTTAAGGATTCGCTCGAAGGTAGCTACACGAATCCTGCGTTGCTGTTCCTTGCGGGTTTGCTCTGCCTCATACTCCTGCTCTTCGCGTTCGCGCTGCACCTTGAATGCCTCGGTTCTGCGCTCCTGTTCAGCTTCATAATCCTTTCGTTCCTGCTCGTGTTGTTGCCTCCGCTCCTCGGCCTCTTCCTCTGTCTCGGCCTGGGGTGCTGGCGGCATGATGGGCGCTGGATTCTCGGCCAGACGCGCGGCGGCGCGGGGGTCGTGAATCACACAGTTGTTGTCGGTGCATACGGTGATGGTGGTTCCCGCCCGTTTGCCGTAGACGATGATGGCTGGCTTCGCGGCGGCGCATGGCGGGGCTGGCTCTGCGTCGGGGTTCTGCACAACGGTATCGATTTCGCGGAGTTGTCCACGTTGGACGGCTCCCGGCCTCTGCTCTTTCGGGCTGCGGTAGCTGCTCTCGATCTGCACGAGTTCGTGACGGGCTGCGATCTCGCGGTCGATGTGGGCGTTGACCTTGGTGTGGTAGCAGGGAGAATGGAGGCATTGGTCGCCCTGCACGTCGATGAATAAGGCGGTGTTGTCTCCGCTGCGGCGGGGGCAGTTGGTGCAAGCTCCCGCGGTGGGGTTGAGGGTGGAGTCTTCGCGGTCGAACGGAGCATCCGCAAGAGAAAGATAGAGGTTGGTTTGTATCCAGGCGGAAAGATGCTTGGCGGGAGCCAAGTGCGGCTCTTTGTCCTGCCAGTCTTTGCGCCAGCATTGCTCGTAGGCAGTGGCTTGCGCATCTTGGGGAAGA
>JANXWZ010000228.1 GCA_025350865.1 Rhodanobacteraceae bacterium | reverse complement strand
AACTACAACGTCACCACGACTGCCGGGACTCTGACGGTGACGTCGGGGACGACATCGGTGTCGCTGACACTTTCGGCGACGACAATCTTCGCCAACAGTGCGGAGACCTTTACCGCGACGGTGGCCTCGCCCTCCGGCGCTCCGGGGACAGGTACGGTGACGTTCCTGAACGGGGCGACTACGCTCGGGACTGCGACAGTCACGAACGGCGTGGGTTCAGTGACGCTGACGAATCTGGCGGTTGGGTCGTACACAGTGACGGCTTCGTTTGCCGCGACGACGAATTATGCAGCTTCGGTCTCCGGTGCGGCTACGCTGACGGTGGTTGCGCCGGTGGTGCTGACGCTGAGCCCCACAAGCGTGACTGTGGCTCCGGGTGGGACAGGTACTTCGACGCTCACTCTTGCTCCGTCGGCTGGGTTTACGGGGTCGGTCACTTTGACCTGCACCAGCCCGGTCGCTTATGTCACCTGCACGGTAACTTCTCCGGTCACGATCAGCGGAACGACATCTGGCACGGCGACGGTGACGATCAACGTTCCGGCAACGTTCGGGACGCTGCGGATACCGCAGATCGGCCCGGAGCGTGGACCGGGAGTGGTTGCGTTGGCGTCGTTGCTGCCGTTCGGTGCGCTGCTTCTGATGCCGCTGATCGGACGTCGCCGGAAGCTGCTGTCGCATAAGGGAATTCGACTGATGGCGCTGCTTTTGATGGCTGCTGGGATGTCCCTGGCGGTGACGGGTTGCGCGGGAGGCGGAAGCATTACGCCGCATCTGCCGCCAGCCGGATCGCAGACTGTGACGATTACCGCCACCGCGAATTCGACCACAGTAACCACGCCGCTGACCGTAGTGGTGACGAACTAACGCCGTTTGGTATGGCGAAATGGGGATGCCGTCGGCCCAGGGGATTGGGGCTGGCGGCATCGCCATTTTGCGGCTGAAACAGAAAGGCGTGTCTGAGAGCTGTGAGCTATGCACCTGGGGCTGGCGGCAAGGGGAGCAGCGATCAGGCGATTTGATCGCGTCCTGTCAGGTGGCTTGGCCGCGATACTATACAGTTGTCGCCAAAGCGACGGTTTCGGCATCTGACATGGCTACAGCACTGAGGGGCACTCCGAATGGAATTTCACATATCCCGCGCCGTGCGTGACAAGCTGGGGTTGAGCGAGCTTTTGTTCAGCTACACCGGCAATGTTGTCTTCGGCAATGTCGCGGCGAGCCGCAAGCTGGCCCAGAAAATGAACGAAGCGCGTGGAGCCGACGCCGACCCGGCGGGTTCCGTCAATGCGGGCGCGCTGTTTGCCATGGGCTTGATCGACGAGTTGAATCATGCACTTGTGGCGCGGTATCGCGAGCAGATCGACCCCGAAGTGCTGGCGGATGCCGTCCGCTGGTTCGTCTCGCTCGCCGAGCCGGCCAAGGTGGAGAAGCTTCTGCTGGAATTCGCCGACCAGTTTCCGAACGTGGATGTCTACCGCGGGGAGTTCACGGCAGAGGAATGGCTGAAGGGGTCGACGGACGGATTGTCGAACCGGGAAGTAGCTCTGGAAGAGCTGTTTCTGCTCTGGATTTCGAATATCAACCCTGCGTTCAAGCCCTTCCGTGCGCTTTTTGAAGACCAGGATTTGAAGAAGCAGACGATTTATGAGCGGGTCACGGAGACTTTCCCGGATTACTTCAGCACCAGGCCGCCGCTTACACTGGAAATCGGCAGCTTGTGGGATGCGTTGCGGGCTCCGATGCTCGCATCGCCGGATTCGCTGACGGGCCAATTGGACTTCATCCGCGAGCACTGGACCGAGCATCTTGGGGAGGACCTTCGCCGCGTTCTGCTGGCCATCGATACCGTGCGCGAGGAAGATATCGCGATCTGGATGCGCTTCAATCCTCCGGCACCGGATCAGTACCGTCACGGCGACCCAACGTGGGGGAGCCAGGGTTTTGTCGATGACGAGTTTGTCGGCTTCGACGAGGATTTTACCTACATGGTCGGTCCCGATGGGCAGCGGATCAAACGCTACGCCGCCGACTACCAGGCTCCGCTGGTAGAGTACGAGGCCTTCAGCGCTGACCAGGCATGGATGCCGAATGTCGTGCTGATGGCCAAGAGCACCTACGTCTGGCTGGAACAGCTCTCGAAGAAGTATCAGCGGCACATCCACCGGCTGGATCAGATCCCGGATGAGGAGCTGCAACTGCTTGCCCGCCGTGGCATCACGGGCCTTTGGCTGATCGGGCTGTGGGAGCGGAGCAGCGCGTCGCAGACGATCAAGCGGCTCCGCGGACATGCGGATGCAGTCGCGTCGGCGTATTCCTTGAAGGGATACCAGATTGCTGCGGACCTGGGTGGGGATATCGGCTACGAGCATCTGAAGCATCGCGCCGCGGCCGCCGGGTTACGGCTGGCCAGCGACATGGTTCCGAACCACATGGGCATCGATTCGGATTGGGTGATCGAGCATCCGGACTGGTTCCTTAGCCGCTCGGAAAGCCCCTTTCCGGTGTACTCCTTTAACGGCCCGGACCTGTCCAGCGATCCACGCGTCGAGATCAAGATCGAGGACCACTACTACGATCAGACGGACGCCGCAGTGGCCTTCCGGGTGCGCCACCATAGCGACGGCAGGACGCGGTACATGTACCACGGCAATGACGGAACCACGTTTGCCTGGAACGATACGGCGCAACTGGACTACTCCAAGGCGATGGTCCGCGAGCATGTGATCCAGACGATTTTGCATGTCGCACGATTGTTCCCGATCATCCGATTCGACGCCGCGATGGTGCTGGCCAAGCGGCATGTGCAGCGGCTGTGGTTTCCGCTGCCGGGCGCGGGTGGGTCGATCCCGTCGCGAGCCGAAGATGCGATGTCGCAGGAGGAATTCGACGCGCTGATGCCGCATGAATTCTGGCGTGAGGTGGTGGACCGCGTCGCCGTAGAAGTGCCTGGAACGCTGCTGCTGGCGGAGGCGTTCTGGCTTTTGGAAGGCTACTTTGTCCGCACGCTGGGCATGCACCGCGTCTACAACAGCGCGTTCATGAACATGCTGCGCGACGAGGAGAACGCAAAGTATCGTTCCTACTTGAAGAAAACGATCGAGTTCGATCCGGACATCATGAAGCGCTATGTGAACTTCATGAGCAATCCGGACGAGAAGACGGCGATCAACCAGTTCGGCGATGGCGATAAGTACTTCGGCGTGGCGACGCTGCTGGCGACGCTGCCGGGTCTGCCGATGTTTGGGCACGGCCAGATCGAGGGCTTCACCGAACGCTACGGGATGGAGTTCAAACAGGCCAAGATGCAGGAGGAGCCGAACGAGAACCTGGTGGCCCGCCACCAGAGCGAGATCGCGCCGCTGCTGAAGAATCGCCGCATCTTCGCCGAGAGCGAGAACTTTACGCTGTATGACTTCTGGAACGCCCACGGCACGGTAGACGAGAATGTGTTCGCCTACTCGAACCGCATGGGCAATGAGCGGTCGGTGGTGATTTACAACAACAGCTACGAGGGCACACGGGGCACCATTCATGTTTCGGCGGCCTCGATGGATAAGGGCAGCGGAACGCTGAAGCAGCGGAGCCTCGCCCAGGGGCTCAGCCTGCCGATGGATGGGCTGGTGGTGCTGGCGTACCGCGACTCCGCGTCGGGCCTCGAATACCTGCGGCGTGCGATGGATTTCTATTGGCACGGGATGCATGTGGAGTTGCGCGGCTACCAATGCGAGGTGCTGCTGGACTGGCGTGAGCTGCGTTCCTCCGCCGAGTTTCCTTGGGACTGGCTGTGCGAAGAGCTTGCCGGGGAGGGTGTGCCGAACCTCGACCACGCGCTTGCAACGATACGTCTGCGCCCGCTGCATTCAAGCCTGAGAGCAGCTTTGAGCGAAGGAAATTGCCGTGTGATGGCGGAGATTGCGGAGGACTTCGTAACGCCGCCGCCGGTTGTCGCCCCGCTGGATACCTACCCTGAGCCGGTTGAGGTGGACGAGCAGGCTGAGTCTGTCGATCCCGACCCCAACGAGCCAGTTCCCGCCCTGCCGACCGTTGAAGCCGCGGTACCTGATCTACGCCTTACCGGCTTGATTGACCAAGCACGACAGCTCTTTGCCCGGACTTCTGAAAACCTCAAGGCCAGAGGGTTTCCAACCAACGCAAACTTCGACGCCGAGTCGCTCGAAGCGATGCTGATGGCGGCGGCGCACCTTCCGGCGATGCACGAGACCGCGCTTGCTGATTGGCCGGCTGCATCGCTAGCACTGCTGCCTGCCTCTGGCGTCGACTGGGCGGTTAACCAAAGCTGGGCTCCGACGCTTGGATGGATTCTGATTCAAAGCCTGCAGCTTCGAGCGACGACCCTTGCGGTTTTCGACGAGTTGCACCTTCGCACAGTGCTGGCCGAGTCTTTCGGGCAGATCGGTCTGATGGGTGATGCGGCGTGGCGAGCAGCGGCGCGAGTTCGCATCCTGATCGCGTTCGCCGGCGAGACGGTCGAAGCCATTGCGTCCGAAGAATTCTGGGCCGACCCTGACGTGCGCTGGCTGACCGGCGTGAACGTGTCCGCCGACGAGACATGGTTCAACCTGGAACAATTTGAAGAGATGCTTGGCTGGCTGCATCTGCCCTCGCTGGTGGAAGGCGAGTGCACTGCGGTTGCGCGGAGTGACGAGGTGATCCGGATTTGCGGTCTGGCGGAGGAAGCTGGATACAACCTGACGAAGTATTTGACGCTGGCACGCGCTGCTGCGGAGCCTGCTGAGGCGTAAAACGGATTCCTAATGGGTTGACTGCGACTCTGGTCGGAGCCGCAGTCAACGTTCGGAATCATCCTTTGAGATGCCGCGCTACCTGGCCTTGGGGGCGTCGAGGCGGAGGAAGCGAGCGGCGTTGTTGTAGAGGATGTCGCGCTTCTGCTCGGGCGTCAGGTACTCTGCGTTTTGGATGATGCTGATGGAATAGGACATCAGTTTGGGCCACTGTAGCTGGTCGGTGCCGAACATGACACGGTCTTCAAAGCCAGCTTCCACCAGACGCTGGATGTAATGGTTGACTTCCTTGATGGGATAGCTCCAGATCAGGCCGGCTACGTCTACGTAGACGTGGGAGCTTGCCTGTAGCAGGGTAAGCATGTTGTCGATCATCGGGTAGCCGGCGTGCATCACCTGGACGCGCAGCTTGGGGTGGCGGGCGAGCAGCTCTTCAAGCAGTAGTGGATTGCCTGCGGAGCCGCGGAACTTCGGCATCGCGATATTGGCGCGGCCGGAGCCGCCGGTTCCCATATGGATGGCTACGGGCACGTCCAGCTGCTCGGCGAGCGCGAAGTACTGGTCGACGGACATGTCGCTGGGCGAAAGTCCCTCGTACTGCAGGCCGATCTCGCCCATCACTTTGAATCCCTTTTTCGTGAAGTCGTCGCGCAGTTCGTCGAGCGGGACGCGGCCGTTGCCGCCCATACCGCCGCTGGTGAAGCTGGTGCCGGGGATGACGCGGCCGGGCATGGCGTCCTTCCACTTCTGAACGCTCTTCTCATCGCCGAAGACGACTGCAGTTACGTTCAGGCGCTCCATCTCGGCGGCCATGGATTTGAGATACTCGCCTTTGGCTGCGGGGGAGAGCTTGGGCGTGCACTCTTCCTGGTTCCAGCCGTTGGTGGCCTCCTTGGTAGCGGGGTCGGAGGCTAGAAAGCGCGCTTCGTTCGGGCACATGGGACCGCCGGGAAACGACTCGTCCATGGCGTGGACGTGGACGTCGATGACGGGAGCCACCGCAGTGCTCGTATTCTGAGCGAAGGACGGTGCGATGCAGAGCCCGAAGGCGAGGCCGTAAGCGATGGAGCGGACTGACTGCTCGATACAAGACAACATGGAATTTCTCCTGTGCACGTCATTCTACGCGAGCAGCAGCGAAGCTATCCAGTTATGGCAATACAAAATACTCAATCGGTTTTGCAGATGTCGTTCTGATGCTGGCATTGCCAGGGTTATTCCTTAATCCGTTCCTCTTGCGCGGCGTTCCGGGCCTCCATCAGGGCATATCGAGTCGCGGAAAAATGTGCGCCGGCAAGCAGCATCAGTCCCGAGAGGAAGGCCCACATCATCAGGCCGACCGAGACGCGGAACGGGCCGTAGACTGACTCAAAGTCGAGCTTCGGCAGGGCCAGGACGTACAGGTACTTCGCCACCTCCCACGACAGCCCGATGACGACTGCGGTCGGCAGCACGGCGCTGGCTGGGATCTTGCGATGCGGCAGAATCCAGTAGACGAGGAAGAACATCAGGATGCTGGAGCTCACGGCTGCCAGTTCCATCACAACACGAGAGATAGCGTGGAACGGGATGTTATCCGTATGCCCGAGGAAGAGCCAGCCGGTCAGGGTTTGCTGGCCCGCGCTCAGGGCGACCGATGACAGCAGCAGGATTCCGACCGCAACCGCGAGGCCAAGCGAAACCGCCTGATTGGCAAGGTAGTTGCGATTCTCCTTCACGCCCCAGACGTTATTCAGCGCGACTTCAAGCGGAAGAAAGACCCCGGTGGAGGTGATCAGCAGCATCACGACTGAGAAGATTTGAGTACCTTTATGCGGATGCGCGAGCAGCTTCATGTTGTTCATCACGAAGTCCTGGTTGGTCGGCAGCAGGCTCTTCATCATGTCAGTCAGTACATCCACCATCGTCTTGGAATGGAACACCTGCTGCGACACGGTGAGCAACATGACGATGAACGGAAACAGCGAGAAGATGACGTTGGCAGCCACGCTGAAGGCGTACGTATGGACTTCGGTTGACGCGAGATAAACCAGCAGCGCTTTGGTCTGCGGCCACCATCCAGGCAGCTGCACGACCGGGGCGACCTGTGCGATCGGCGTCTCGACCGCAGGCTCGCTCGGTGCGGACTCGTCGACGCGGCCTGGCTTGTCGGACAGCTCCGACGGGGAAGCTGCGGGCATCTTCATCGCTCCAGAATTGCAGTTGTGGCCGTAGCTTCGATGCTAGCAGAGGGCCGGCTGCGCAGCCGTTCCAGCGCCCAGTCGGCGCTCTCGGCGAGTACGGCATCGTCGCCCTCAGTCCACGTTTCAAGCTGCGGTAGGAAGCCGAGGTCGCCGCTGTTCCCCATGGCGATCGCCACGTTTCTGAGCAGGCGTTTGCGGCGGGTCCGCTCCAGCGGAGAACCGGCGAATTCGCGCTTGAAAGCGGGACCGTCCAGCCCGGCAAGCCACGCGAGCGCGGGGTTGACGAGCTCGTCGCGGTGCGCCAGCCCGCTAATCTCGGCCACGGGCGCTCGGCGATTCCATGGGCAGACCTCCTGACAGATATCGCAGCCGAAGACTTGGCGGCCCATCGGCTCGCGCAGCTCCACCGGGATTACTCCCTTCTTCTCAATGGTCAGGTAGGCGATGCAGCGCGACGCGTCCATCTGGCGGGTTGGTTCTTCCGGAGTTGGCGCGAGAAGGGCGTCGGTCGGGCAGGCGTCGATGCAGCGAGTGCAGGATCCGCAGCGATCAGGGGCCAGCATGACAGTGAGCGGCATCGGAAGGGAAGTGACGATGACGCCGAGGAGAAGCCAGGAGCCGACTCCCTGATTGATGATGCAAGTATTTTTGCCGATCCAGCCAATCCCGGCGCGGGCGGCGAAGTCGCGCTCCAGCAGAGGGCCGGTATCGACATAGCAGCGCGTTTCGCACTCCACAAGCTGCTTGAGGCCGACCTCAAGGGCACGGAGACGCCGGAGGAGGTCGTCGTGGTAGTCGAGTGGGCGACCTTCGGAATCCCCGGTCCATGCGTATTTGGCGATCCATCCGGAGGCCGGGTCGGCTGGGTCGATCGAGAGCGGGGCGGGAGCGAGGGTGTAGTTGAGGGCGCAGACGATGACGGAGCGAGCCCAGGGGATCGCGACGCGGGCCGAGGAGCGCAGAAGATCGCCTGCTTCGTTGCGGCGCTTCAGGTAGTCCATGTCGCCCGCGTGGCCGGCGTCGATCCAGGCGGAGAATCGCGTTGCAGCTTCGGATTGCGGGGGGGCGGCGGCAATGCCTGCGCTGGCGAACCCCTCCGCAAACGCGAGGGTTCGTACCTGCTCGATCAGCTCCGGGCTCCAGTGGATGGGCATCTCACCCGAGAGTATCGCGTGTGGGCTGGCGTTGCCATTGAACAAAACGGCATCCGTTAGTAGAATCAACGGGTAGCCCGTTCGTGGCCACCGAGCGGAGAGATGGCAGAGCCCGGTTTAATGCACCTGACTCGAAATCAGACGTACCCTTACAGGTACCGGGGGTTCGAATCCCTCTCTCTCCGCCAC
>JANXWZ010000183.1 GCA_025350865.1 Rhodanobacteraceae bacterium | reverse complement strand
CCGACATTTCCGCCGTCGTACTCGTAGATTCGCGACATGGAGACTTCTCCGGATTCGAGAAACTGCACTTGTTTGGTCTCGCCGGAGCGGAGCGCGACAGTGCGGTTGAGGTCGTAGAGGTGGAAGTCGTCGAACGCTTGTTGCGTTACCTCCTGCGCGGGAGCCACCGCCATTGCCTTTCCCATGGATTCGTACATCACCGCACGTCCATTTATAGCGAGATTCCGGATCTTCGCCACATCCCCTGCCATCAGCTTGATCGTCGCCTGCGGGAACTCGGTACCCGTATTGTTCTGGATAGTCACCCAGCCCATTACGTCAACCTTCTCGCTGCCCGCCACGTCCTTCGATTCCGGCGCGACGACGTTGTAGGTCGCCTGCCAGCTCATACCGTGGGTAATGTAGGCCAGCTCCGCACCAACATGTGCGGCCTTGGCGGAGTAGATCTGCCAGTGCAGCGTCGGCTTCAGCAGCAGGCCGTCGACGGAGGCAGGGAACAGCGGCGTCCCCGGAAGTTCAAATTGCATCGTGCCGTTCGACTCAATCAAGGGAGGCTGCGTCGCGCGGATGATCCTGCCTTCGACTGTGATCGGCTTCCCATCCTGGGTGCGTCCCTGCGAAAACTGGATCGTCTTGCCCTCGTACTTCTGCAGCAGCGAATTCTGATCAGCCACGCCCGCATCGTAATTCTGCTCGTCGATCTTGAACGCGATCTTGCCCGCCGCATCGCGCAGCACGACCGAATCCGCCTCCAGCTGAGTCGTGACGTTCGTGGTTGTCACTTGGTTAGTCCCAGCCGTCAGGTTCATGTCGACAGTGGTCCGCGCAACGGCGAAATCCTGGTTGTAAATGGTCAGTGCGGTTGGGCCGGCTCCGCCCTGCTGGGCGACTGCAGCGGTACCGAGAGAAACGGACAAGATTGCAAACGCGAACTTCGTCATAGGTAGCTCCATTGGTATGACGATCGCCGAGGGCAAACTCGCACGGAAATCTTTCGTGTTTTCTGCGGTCGAAACTTGTGGTGGGCCCCATCCTCACAACCCCCACGTCGTCATTCTGGCGCAGCCAGAATCTCTGTATTGGTCTTTATTCCTACAGCGGAGAGATGTGCGAGGGACGGGCAAAATACAGAGATTCTGGCTGCGCCAGAATGACGGCGGCGGAACAATGACGACTGAGGCCAGACTCAAAACTTCGTCGGCGGTTTCATCTTCGATTCATCGAATTCGAGGGATTCTTTGTCCCAATCAAAGCTAAGGTCCCGCCAGTCCAGATCCAACCCAACGATGAGCTGGATTTTCTGAATGCGATGCATATTCTTGATCGCCGATTCCCGAGCGATGGCCTCATTCATTCCATCGAAAACTTCAAAGTAACGAGGATATCAATGTTGTATTTAGCTGTATGACAATTCGGGTTGGTCTTCCCCTTGTGTTGCTTTATGCGAATACGAAGCTCAGAGGTCGTGCCTGTGTAAAGCCTCTTTCCTTTGCTCGCGAGAATATACACTTAGCCAGCCTTTGACACGTAGCTCTCCCTTATCGATCAATTCCTACACTGCCGTCATTCTGGCGAAGCCAGAATCTCCGTATTATTTTTATTCCCTCAGCGACTGCGTGCATGATGGGCCGACAAGATACAGAGATTCTGGCTTTGCCACAATGACGGATACGAGGGAGCCAGGTAGTCCTCAAACGTCCATCCGGTTCGCCGCACCCATTAGCTCCGCCATCATCTGGCGCAGCACCGGCCAGTTGGCGGTGGGGAATTTACATCGCTTAAAGAGTAAACCCCACCTCAATCGATGCAGCCGATTGACATGGGGCACCCAGACGGTTAAGACTAGCCCTTGGCAGTAGCGAAGCGCTCGTTGATCTTCGTCCAGTTCACCGTGTTCCACCAGGCGGCGAGGTAATCCGGTCGCTTGTTCTGATACTTCAGGTAGTAGGCGTGCTCCCAGACGTCGTTGCCGAGAATCGGGTAGTGGCCCGTGGAGATCGGATTGTCCTGGTTCGCAGTCGTCACGATCTTCAACTTGCCGCCATCGAACACCAGCCAGCCCCAGCCCGAACCGAACTGCTTGGCGGTCGTCTCGTTGAAGGTTTTCTTGAAGGTCTCAAAGTCGCCGAAGTCGGCCTTGATCTGGTCGCCGATCGCGCCTGTCGGTTCGCCGCCGCCGCCGGGTCCCATAATCTCCCAGAACATGGTGTGGTTGACGTGGCCGCCGCCGTGATTCTGCACGACTTTGCGGATGTCCTCCGGGATCGCCGAAAGGTCGGAGATCAGCTCTTCCGGGGTCTTGCTGCCGAGTTCGGGGTGCTTCTCGATCGCGCCGTTCAGCGTCGTGACGTAGGTCTGGTGATGCTTGTCGTGGTGGAGTTTCATGGTCGCTTCGTCGATGAATGGCTCGAGAGCGGCGTAGTCGTAGGGCAGCGGAGCAAGTTCAAAAGCCACGGTAGTTCTCCTTTTCCAAATCGCGTAAAGAGTTCGATGCCATCTTAGAACGTTTTGATGCAAGGGAGATGTACGACGGCTCCGCAGGATGCAAAAATGCTCTCCCCCGATTCTGGGGACACATTCATCGGCGATTCATGGAATTGTTTGTAACCGAGGTGGTATTTTTGGTTTCTAATCATCATGAGCGAGCAAACCCTGAAACAAGCGACGTGGTCGAACTATCGGTGGCTGGATGATGACGGACCCGCATTCGGCGGACCCGGGATGCCGCCACGCTGGACGTCGAGCAGGAAAGACGCAGTGTCGACCGCCTATTCGGCCTCCAGCCGCGTCTGGTTTACCGTCTCGCATGGAACGCTGAACGAGGTCTATTTCCCGACCATCGATCGCCCCCAGATGCGCGATATGGAACTCCTCTTCACCGACGAGGAGACGTTTTTCCACGAGGAAAAGCGCGACTTTGAATTCGACTTCCACTACACCGACCCCGACGCGCCCATCGTCCGCGTCTCGGCTTCCGATCCGGAGAAGCGGTATACGGTCACCAAGGAGTTCATCAGCGATCCGCATCACCCGGTCGTGCTGATGAACGTGAAGATCGCAGGGGACGAAGAGGTGCTGTCGCGGCTGAAGTGCTACGTACTGCTCGCGCCGCATCTGGATGGCGGCGGCGCAGGGAACTCGGCGCGGTCGCTGCTGCTCTCCGGCCAGCGGACGCTGCTGGCGTGGAAGGGAAATACCTCGCTCGCTCTAGGTGTCGATTGCGGCTTCTCGCGCAGCTCCTGCGGCTATGTCGGCACCAGCGACGGCTACCAGGACCTCTGCGCCAACATGAAGATGGAGTGGCAGTTCGGGCAGGCGATGGACGGCAATATCGCGCTTACGGGCGAGATCGAAATTGCCCGGCATCGCGAATTTACGTTGGCAATCGCCTTCGGATACGGCCACCACGCGGCGCTCTCCGGAATGATGGAATCGCTCGCGACGCCCTACCCGGAGCACGCGGCGAGGTTCATCGAGCAGTGGCACCGGGCGGAATCACCCAAGGAGCTTGCCGCAGCCTCCACCGACCACGGACGCCTGATGCGGATCAGCCACAACGTCATTCTGACGCACGAGGATAAGACCTACTCCGGCGCCTTCATCGCGTCGGCCTCGATCCCCTGGGGTGCTTCGAAAGGCGACGACGACCTGGGCGGCTACCACCTGGTGTGGACACGGGACATGGTGCAATCGGCGACCGCGATGCTGGCCTGCGGACGCGTCGAAACGGCGCGGCGCGCGCTGGTCTACCTGGCCTGCACCCAGCTTCCAAACGGCGGCTTCTCCCAAAATTTCTGGATCGACGGAACCCCATACTGGGGCGGCATTCAGCTCGACGAGGTGGCGTTTCCAATTATTCTGGCGTGGCGGCTTTGGAAGGTCGACGGCCTGGGCAAATTCGATGTGTTCCCGTTCGTGGAGCGCGCGGCGGCCTTCCTGGTGCGCTACGCCCCAATCACCCAGCAGGAGCGCTGGGAAGAGAACGCCGGCTACTCGCCCAGCACGCTCGCCGCTGTCATCTCGGGCCTGGTCTGCGCCGCTGATATCGCTCGCGCCCACCAGTCGCCGGAACTGGCATGCTACCTCGAGCAGTACGCCGACTGGATCGAGGCGCATCTGGATGATTGGACCACTACCGACGACGGCGTCATTCTCGAAAGCGTCAAGCGGCATTACATGCGGATTCGTCCTCCGGCTGCGGGAGAGCCGTTCCATAACGGCAGTGTTCCGCCCGGATTCATCCATCTCAACAACCGGAATCCCGGAGAAGTAGCGGATTTCGACGCTCGCGAGGTGATCGATGCCGGATTTCTGGAGCTTGTGCGCTACGGTATCCGCCGTGCCGACGACCCGCTGATCGTCGATTCGCTGAAGGTGATCGACCACTGCCTGAAGTACGACACCCCCTACGGCCCTTGCTGGCGCCGCTACAACCATGACGGCTACGGCCAGAAGAAGAACGGCGCCGCGTACAACGGATCGGGGCAAGGCCGCGCGTGGCCTTTGCTGGGCGGAGAACGTGCGCATTACGAGTTGGCAGCCGGTGGCGATTACAAATCGCTCATCACTGCGTACGAGCAGTTCTCTTCCATCGGCGGAATGTTGCCCGAGCAGGTGTGGGATCACGACGATCTACCCTCGGAAGGCCTGTACGACGGCCAGTCGGCGGGGTCCGCGCAGCCGCTGGTCTGGGCGCATGCGGAGTACCTCAAGCTGCTGCGATCGGCGTCAGACGGCAAGGTGTTCGACACCATCTCGGTGGTAGCGGAACGCTATGCTGTCCCGCCCGGCACGCGCAAGTTCAGCAGTTCGCTGGACATCTTCCAGATCGCGCGACCGATCGTGCAAATCGTCGCCGGCATGACGCTCCGCATCGTCGACCCCAACCGCTTCAATGTCCTTTACACGCTCGACGACTGGGCCACCGTGCAGCACGGGACCTCGATAGCGGTCGGATATCCAGGGTCGTATTTCGACATCGTGACGCCGACTCCGGAGCCGGGCCAGCATGGCAAACTGGTCTTTACCATCCATTGGCCGGAGCGGTCGGGTTCACCGGAGCATTGGTTCGGCAGAAATTTCGAGGTCAGATTTGGAGAGCACGACCAACAGATGAATTGACTGGCAGTAAATGTTCGGGAGCGTACCCAAACCCGAAATGGTTCAGCCTGCTAGTACACTGTACGGAGCAACCTACGAACGGAAGCAAGGAACGAAGGCAACGAACCGAAGCCGACCGGCAACAGGCCGCTTCGACAATTCTCTCTGACTGATAGGACCCGGAACCGAATGAGCGACCTCGCACAGCACGAACTCGACCAGCTTTCCATCAACGCCCTCCGCTTTCTCGCCTGCGACGCCGTCGAAAAGGCGAAGTCGGGCCATCCCGGCGCGCCGCTTGGTTGTGCGCCCATCGCGTACCTGCTCTACACCAAGTTGATGAAGTATGACCCGGCCGATCCCAAGTGGTCGGATCGCGACCGCTTTGTGCTCTCGAACGGCCACGCCTCGGCGCTACTCTACGGCGCACTGCACCTCGCAGGGTACGATCTGCCGATGTCCCAGCTGGAGTCGTTCCGCCAGTGGGGTTCGCACACCCCCGGACACCCGGAATATGGCGAGACCCCCGGCGTCGAAGTCACCACCGGCCCGCTCGGTCAGGGTCTGGGTATGGCTGTCGGTTTGGCGATCGCCGAGAAGCACCAGGCCGCGATCTTCAACCACGCCAACCACACCCCGGTCGATCACTACACCTACGTTCTGTGCGGCGACGGCGACCTGATGGAAGGCATCTCGCACGAGAGCTGCTCGCTGGCCGGAACGCTCGGCCTCGGCAAATTGATCGTCCTGTACGACGACAACCTGATTTCGCTCGACGGCCCCACCGACCTCAGCTACACCGAAGATGTAACCAAGCGCTTCGAGGCTTATCACTGGCACGTTCAGATGGTGGACGACGGCAACGATCTCGCCGCGATTGAAGCGGCGATTCTGGCCGCGAAGGCCGAGACCACGAAGCCGTCACTGATCCGCGTTCGCACCGTCATCGGTTACGGCAGCCCCAAGGCCGGCACCCAGAAGGTTCACGGCGAGGCGCTCGGCGCAGAGGCTCTGAAGGCCACCAAGAAGAACCTCGGCTGGCCCGAAGACAAAATGTTCTACGTCCCCGAAGAAGCTGCCGCCAACTGGGCCAAGTGCAAGACCAAGGGCAAGGAAGTCGGAGCCGCCTGGTCCGCCAAGTTTCAGGACTACAAGAAGGCCTATCCTGAGCTGGCGTCTGAATACGAGCGCACCTCCAAGGGCCTGATGACCGAAGGCTGGGAGAAGCTGATCCCGGTCTTCCCGACCGAGAAGGCAGTCGCGACTCGTAACGCCGGACAGGTCATCATGAATGCAATCATGAAGGTTGTGCCGGAGCTTTTCGGCGGCGCGGCAGATCTCACATCTTCCACGAAGACCATCTTCAAGGATTCGCCCAGCTTTCACGTCGACCCCAAGGGCCGCAACGTCTACTTCGGCGTGCGCGAGTTCGGCATGATGGCGGCGGTCAACGGAATCGCGGCGCACGGCGGGTTGATCCCGTTCGGCTCCACCTTCTACACCTTCGCCGATTACTGTCGTTCGGCAATCCGTATGGGCGCGCTGATGAGCACGCACTCGCTCTTCATCTTCACGCACGATTCCGTCGGCTTGGGTGAAGACGGACCGACGCACCAGCCGATCGAGCACCTGATGAGCATGCGCGCGATTCCGCAGCTGACGGATTTCCGTCCCGCTGATGCCAATGAGACTTCGGTCTGCTGGCAATTGGCATTGGAGCGCAAGTCGGCAAGCTTCATGGCGTTGTCGCGGCAGGACCTGCCGGTACTCGACGCCGCAAAGTACAACGTGCAGGCGGGCGTTCGCAAGGGCGCGTATGTGCTGGAGGCTTTCGGTACAGACGTCGTCATCGTCGGCACCGGCTCGGAAGTCGCCATGGCGATGAAGGCTGCGCTGGACCTGAAGGAAGCGGGCATTCTCGCGACCGTCGTCTCCATGCCAAGCTTCAAGCTTTTCGAAGAGCAGACCGAGGACTACAAGCTCTCGATCTTCCCGCACGGCGTCCCCAAAGTCGCGATCGAAGCAGGCGCGACGATGGGCTGGTACAAGTACATCGGCCGCGACGGCATCGCGATCGGTTTAGACCGTTTCGGCGCATCAGCCCCTGCTCCGGAAGTTCAGGACAAGCTGGGAATCTCTGCGGCGCACGTGGTTGAAGCGGCAAAGAAGCTGGTTAAGAAATAAGTTACACCAAGGGGCGAGGACAATCGGCTTCGCCCCTTCCAACTGCACGGAGGATTGCAATGGTCGAGAGTGAACGCGAGATGGTTCGCAAGCTCGATGAGTCGGAACTGGCGGAGAAATTTACCAGCCTTCAGCCGACGTACGAAGATACGATTCCACCGGACCCGGACGATTGGGAACTGGATCACGATTAGGCCGGGAGTGAGATGACCCAGGACGAAGCAAAGCTGGCAGTCGCGAAACGCGCCGTCGAGTTCGTCGAGGACGGGATGCGCGTGGGTCTAGGCAGCGGGACCACCGCCCGGATGTTCATTGGCGAACTCGCGAAGCGGGTCAACGAAGGATTGAAGATTCGCTGTGTAGCTTCCTCCAGCCAAAGCCACATACTCGGAACGTCGTTGGGCATGGACGTGACCACGCTGGACGAACTGCCGGAGTTGGACGTTTACATCGACGGCGCGGACGAAGTCGGCCCCAGTCTCGCTCTGATCAAGGGCGGCGGCGGAGCTCTGCTGCGCGAGAAGATCGTAGCCAGCGCGGCGAAGCGCTTCATCGTCGTGGTTGATTCGACCAAAGTTGTCGATCACCTCGGAAAATTTCCGCTTCCGGTCGAAGTGATCAAGATGGCAATGCCTCTGGTTCTCCCAAAACTCGCCGCGCTGGGATTGAATCCGAAGCAGCGGGCGGCGAAGTCAGGTGACGGCCCCTACATCACCGACGAAGGCAACTTCATCCTCGACTGCGCCTGCGGACAAATCGCCGACCCGGAGCGCCTCGCAGCCGACATTCGCAAAATCGTCGGCGTAGTGGAGCACGGTCTCTTCCTCAACATGGCTACCCTCGCCCTGGTCGCAGGCGACGACGGCGTCACAGAAAAGAAAGCCTAATGCGAATTCATTGCGGTTTGCTCGCATCTTCCTTCCCGTCCGATGAATCAGACTAGCCATGACAACCGCTGCACACAAGGTTTGGTTCATCTCAGGGACTTCGTCCGGATTCGGTCGCGAAATGGCCGAGCATCTGCTCCTTCGCGGCGACAAGGTGGTTGCAACGGCCCGCAAGCCGGAACAGATCGCCGACCTGGTCGCGAAATATCCTGACACTGCACTCGCCCTCCAACTGGATGTGACCGATCCGGAATCCATCACCGCTGCCGTCGATGCCGCCATAGAGAAATTCGGCCGTGTCGATGTGCTTGTCAACAACGCGGGTTACGGCCTGTGTGGTGCGGTTGAGGAAGCCACGGAAGAAGAGTTCATGCCGGTATTCGAGACCAACGTCTTCGGTTTGATTCGCCTGACGCGCGCCTTCCTTCCACACCTGCGGGAGCAGCGTTCCGGGAACATCGTCAACCTCTCCTCGATTGCTGGACTGATCGGCGGCGCGGGCTGGGGTTACTACAACGCGAGCAAATTTGCCGTTAACGGATTCTCCGAGGCTCTTGAGGCCGAGATGGCTCCTCTTGGCGTGCACGTCACCATCGTCGAGCCGGGCCCGTTCCGCACAGAATTTCTCGGCCGCTCCGGCGTCGTTGCGGCGAATCAAATTGCCGAGTACGACGCCACCGCGGGTAAATCACGCGTTTATTTTATAGAGCAGTCAGGCAAGCAACTCGGAGACCCGGTAAAGGCCGTCAAGGCCATCATCGCGGCAGTAGACTCACCCAAACCCCCGCGGCATCTGCTGCTTGGATCGGTCGCCTTCAACCGCATGTCGGCTCGTCTGGACCTGTGGCAGAGCGAGCTTGCGGCAGTGAAAGAGACTGCGCTTGCGGCTGATTTTGACCAGAATTCGTTGGAGTCCAAGTGAGCAGCTCCATTCGGACGGTGTTCTGGGACGTGGGCGGTGTGATCCTGACCAACGGTTGGGATCCACGCCAGCGCGCTCGCGTTCTCGGGCGGCTCGGCGTCAATCTGGAAGCTTATGAGGAAGTGCACGACGGGGCCAACTACTACTGGGAGCGGGGCCTCATCACGGCCGAAGACTTCTTCATGCAGACCGTCCTGCGACCCAACGCACACCTCAACCTGACGTTCGATCAGCTGTGGCCGCAGGTATGTGCTGAGTCACGTGTGCTGCACCCGGGGTGTCTCGACATTCTTGCCGAGATGAAAGGCCTCAGAAAGCTGCGACTGGCGACCCTCAACAACGAGTCTCGCGAGCTGAACGAGCATCGACTCAACGCCTTCAAGTTACGCACCCTGTTCGATTACTTTATTTGCTCCGGCTATCTGCACGAGATGAAGCCCGCGCCGGGAATTTTCAAGTCTGCCATCGAGATTTCGGGATTCGACGCAGAAACCGCGCTCTTTATCGACGATAAGGCCCAGAACTGCGATGCAGCTGCGGCGCAGGGCATGCAGACGATCATTTTTCAATCTCCAGCTCAACTCCGTAATGCGCTTCAGGATCATGGCATTCATATGCAATAACGGCTAAAACGATTATTGTTAGATTGAACGCTTAAACGAAGGAATGAGAGGAAACGCAATGGAACTCGGACTGATCGGTCTCGGTAAGATGGGCGCAAATATGGCGGAGCGTTTGCGGCTCGCCGGGCACAAAGTGGTGGGTTTCGATTTCAACGCGGATGCGACGGCAAAACTGACTGCCTCCGGCGGCGTCGGAGTCAATTCGCTCGAAGACCTCGTGAAGAACCTGAGCGCACCGCGCGCCATCTGGATCATGGTTCCGCAGGGCGATCCCGTTGACCAAACCATCGCCAAGCTCGTGCCGCTGATGGCTGCCGGCGACACCTTCATCGATGGCGGCAACTCCAATTACCGCGACTCCCAGAAGCGTTATGCAGCATTGAAGCCGCAGGGTTTCAACTTTGTCGATGCAGGCACCTCAGGCGGAATCTGGGGTCTGGTCGAAGGCTACTCCATGATGATCGGCGGCGACAAAGATGCTGTCGAGGCACTGAACCCGATCTTTGAAGCGCTCGCGCCGTCGCCCACCGAAGGCTGGGGCCACGTCGGCCCCTCCGGCTCCGGCCACTTCGTCAAGATGATTCACAATGGCATTGAGTACGGCCTGATGCAGGCGTATGCCGAAGGCTTTTCGATCCTCAAAGCCAAGAAGGAACTCGGAATTGACCTCCATCAGTGCGCCAACATCTGGCAGAAGGGCTCGGTGGTGCGCTCCTGGCTGCTTGACCTGACTACAGACGCGCTCAAGAAAAACCCGGAACTCGAAGGTATGGAAGCTTACGTCTCCGACTCGGGCGAAGGCCGCTGGACGGTGTTCGAGGCAATCGATCTGAATGTCTCTGCACCTGTAATCACCGAAAGCCTGATCCGCCGTCTGCGCTCCCGCGAGGAGAATAACTTTACTGATCGTATGCTGTCCGTGATGCGCAATGAGTTCGGCGGCCACGCAATCAAGAAGTCTGAGTAAACGAAAATAAGCAAAATCTCTTGTTTGAAGGATTGATATGGCCATTCCCGAAGTAAAGGCTTCAACCGCAAAACCTGTGGTCCCGACCACGCCGGAGCGCAAGCCGGACCCATGTGTCGTCGTGATTTTCGGCGCATCCGGAGACCTGACCAAGCGCAAGCTGCTCCCCGCGCTCTACCACCTGGAGCAGGCGGGCCTCCTGCCGAAAGAAATCGCAGTCGTCGGTGTTGCGCGGCGTCCACTGGAAGCTACCTTCGCCCCCGACATGAAGGACGGTATCGTCTCCGGTGGTGGTGTGGACGACCACGATCCTGCGCTCGATCCATTCATCGGCAAGATCAGCTACCACGCCATGAACTTCGACGATGACGCGGGCTATGCCGGCCTCAAAGATCTCCTGCACGGGATCGATGGCAAGTTTGGCACGAAGGGAAACCGCCTTTTTTATCTGGCGACCGCTCCCGAGTACTTCGCCGACATCATCAACTCGCTCGGTCGCCACGGCATGAACAAGCCCGAGGCCGACGAGCATGGCAAGACCGCATGCTGGGTCCGCACCATCATCGAAAAGCCATTCGGTCATGACCTCGAGAGCGCACGCGCCTTGAACGACGACGTGAACAAGGTATTCGACGAAGACCAGATCTTCCGCATCGACCACTACCTAGGCAAGGAGACCGTTCAGAACATCCTCGTGTTCCGCTTCGCCAACGGCATCTTCGAGAACGTGTGGAATCGCAACTACATCGATCACGTGGAGATCACCGCCGCCGAGTCGATCGGCATCGAGGGCCGCGGGCCGTTCTACGAGACAGCCGGTGCGCTCCGCGACGTCGTGCAGAACCACGTCATGGAACTCCTCAGCTTTGTCACCATGGAGCCGCCCGTATCGTTTGAGGCGGAAGCTGTCCGCGCCGAAAAAGTGAAGGTGTGGCGGTCGATCCAGCCGATTCACCCGGCTGACACGGTCCGCGGGCAGTATGGTCCGGGCACCATCGATGGCAAGCAGGTGGCTGGCTATCGCCAGGAGGATCGCGTTCATCCGCGCTCCCAGACCGAGACCTACGCGGCGCTGCGGCTGGAAATTGAGAACTGGCGCTGGGCTGGGGTTCCGTTCTACATCCGGGCTGGCAAGCGTCTCGCCAAACGGGTCACCGAGATCACCGTCATGTTCAAGCAGCCGCCGCTCAGCATCTTCAAGGATGCAGAGGGCAAGGGTGCCGAGGGCATCCGCAACAACATCATTTCCATGCGCATTCAGCCCGACGAAGGCATCACGCTGCGCTTTGGCGCCAAGCTGCCCGGACCCAACATGAGCATCAGCCCGGTCAACATGAACTTCTCCTACGCGGAGGCCTTTGGAACCTCGTCGGCCAACGGGTATGAGCGCCTGCTGCTCGACGCCATGCTCGGCGATGCCACCCTGTTCGCTCACCGCGACGGCGTGGAAGCGACGTGGGCGCTGATGACGCCGATCCTCGAACATTGGGCCGCAAACCCGATCAAGGATCTGCCCAACTACGCCGCCGGAACCTGGGGTCCACCCACCAGCGACGCCATGTTGAAGGCCGACGGACGCAAGTGGCGGAAACTGTAAGAAGAGGGCTCAGGGCTCAGCGTTAAGGGATCAATCGAGAGGGTTATGCCGCGTCGTCGTGTCGAATTGAGTGTCAAGGTCTCGTCCACAGCTGCTGATGTGGCATTTGCGGCAGCAAAGTTGTTTGCGGATACGGTATCCGAGGCGGTGTCCAGCCGGGGATTGGCCCGCGTCGCCATCTCCGGCGGTTCCACTCCCAAGGCGATGTTCGCTCTGCTCGCGGACGCGTCCAAGCCGTTCCTCAACGACATTCCGTGGGCCCAGCTTCAACTGTTCTGGGTCGACGAACGCTGCGTCGGACCCGAGCATCCGGAGTCGAACTACGGCATGACCAAGGCCGCGATGCTGGATAAAGTCCCGCTTCCCGATGCGAACGTTCACCGCATGGAAGGCGAACTCGACCCTGAAGAGGCCTCGTGGCGCTACGAAGCTGCCATACGCAACGCCTTCAAGCTCGAAGGCGCGGAGACTCCCACGTTCGACCTGATTCTGCTCGGCCTCGGCCCCGACGGCCACACCGCCTCGCTCTTCCCGCACACCGCAGGCCTCGACGAGCTATCCCGCATCTGCATGGCGAATCACGTTCCGCAAAAAGATACGTGGCGCCTGACGCTCACCTGGCCGGTGATCACGCAGGGCAGGGAAGTCGCCTTCCTGATCGAGGGCGAAGAGAAGGCCGAGATGGTTTCCACGGTCTTCACGGGCGGGTATGATCCTGAAACGTATCCCGCGCAGTTGATTCGCCCCGCGAACGGCAAGCTGACCGTGCTGCTAGACGCGGCAGCAGCAGCCCAACTGCCGGGATCACCCATCGACGGGGAAACTAAATTGGAGTTGGCATGATTCTGGCGGGCGATGTCGGCGGCACAAAGGTCCATTTGGCGCTTTACAACTTCGAGTCCGGTCGCCTGAAACCGGTGCGCGACCACAAGTTTCCAGCCGCGCAGTTCGCCACCCTGGACGATGTCGTCAAGGCCTTCCTGGCCCCCGCCGAGGACCACGCCGCGACTGCCCCGAGCGAGATTCTCGCCGCCTGCTTCGGCTGCCCCGGCCCGGTTCGCGACGGCCGCTTGAAGCTGACCAACCTCCCCTGGACGCTCGATACCCGCGACCTGCGCACATCCCTCGGCATCGAACACATCTTCCTGATCAACGATCTAGAAGCCAACGGATACGGCATTCCAGAACTCGCCCCTGAAGCCCTGCACACCCTGCTGCCCGGCGATCCGTCCGCAGTCGGGCACCAGGGTCTGGTTTCGGCTGGCACGGGCCTGGGCGAGGCGCTGCTCATCTGGGATGGCAAGCATCACCGGCCCATCCCGTCGGAAGGCGGCCACTGCGACTTCGCAGCCCGCAACGAACGCGAAATCGCGCTGCTGGAATACCTCCGCAAGACCCTCAACGGCCGAGTCTCGTTCGAGCGCGTCGTCTCCGGCATCGGGATCAAAAACGTCTACTCCTTCCTGCGCGACGACCAGAAAATGGAAGAGCCACAGTGGCTCCGCGACCGCATGGCGAACGAAGACCACAATGCCGTCATCGGAACCTGCGCCGAAGATGGATCAAGCCCGCTTTGCTACGAGACGATGCAGATGTTCGCCTCTGCCTATGGTGCCGAGGCAGGAAACCTCGCGCTCAAGGTTCTCGCCGCAGGCGGAATCTACTTGGGCGGCGGCATCGCGCCCAAGACCCTGAAAACACTCGGCAGCGGCGGGTTCGCCCAGGCGTTTCTCGATAAGGGCCGTCTCTCGCCGCTGTTGCAGGCGATCCCCGTCAAGGTCATCCTCGACGATACGTGCGCGCTGCTCGGCGCAGCCGCCTTTGCCGAGGCACGCGCCGCAGAGGTGTCCGGAACGTCGGAACGGGCAGCGTCGGTCAGCTTTGGCTAGGCCTCGTTTGCGGGTTATCTACAGCGAATGCTACAAACAAGCATGAGCCAGAGTGCCGCAGCCGCAGTTGAGACGCACGTAGAAGTACCGGAGTATGTGGCACTCTACCGGCTTGCATTCGACAAGTACAGGTCGCGAGCCTTATGGAATTTGCGTCTCCTGGACGACCCCTCCGAGGACGACGCGCTAGTCATTGCACATGCGTTGCGCGTTGAGGGCGATATGTCTGCGCGATTCCTTGCCGAACGGATCGAGCGAGCCTGCCGTGCCTCTGTCTAACATTCAAATTGACATCTTGCGTCTACTGGCAGCGCAACGCGACCCGGAGAGCTACGTCGCGGGTGGTACGCCGTTGAATCGTAACGCTGTGCGCTTTTCGGGCGATATCGATATTTTTCACGATCGGGAAGAGCGCGTCGTCGCGGCGGCGACTGAAGATGCAAAGATCTTGATCGAAAACGGGTACGACGTGCAATGGCTTCGCCAGTTCTCCACCATCCATTCCGCCGAAGTCGACCGCAACGGGCTACGAACACGTCTGGAGTGGGTCGCAGACAGCGATTTCCGCTTTTTCCCGACCGTCAAGGATGAAATGTTCGGGTACATGCTGCATCCCGTCGACCTCGCAATGAATAAGGCGATGGCTGCGGCAGGACGCAGAGCCTTGCGCGACCTTGTCGATCTGGTCACCATCGATGCAACGGTTTTGTCTCTGGGCGCGGTCCTGTGGGCGGCGGTCGAGATCGCTCCCGGATTTACCCCGGAGGGATTGATCGCGGAGATTCGGCGCAACTCGCTCTATCCGCGCGCCGAATGGAAGGAACTTGAAACGGCGACCCCACTTGACCCGGTTGCCGTGACGAACCAACTGCGAACCGCACTCGACGCCGCGGAAGCCTTTGTCGCGCAGATGCCGTCGGAACTGGCCGGCTTGTTGTTCCTCAACGGGGCGAAGATTGTGCAGCCCGATCCCACTCGTCTCAAGGAATATCAACTTCACGCTGGCAAACGCGGCGGCCACTGGCCAAGCAGCCCCGAGATCGCCACGGCGATGCTGGAGCGATACACAGGCAAGCAAGACCTAAAATAGGCCTCCCTTCGTTTTCCGTTGCCACCAAAGCGGCCTTTCCGGTCCGACTTGCAACTTACCCTTAGGTAACTCAATCGCAGCACTAACGGGCGATTGCCGTCGTGCGAGGTATCACGTAGCCTTGCCGTACTTCGCCAAAGGGACGAACCAGGCCATCTCGTACGACTTCTCCAAACGCGCTAATCTCGCCGACTTTCCCGAGCTGATGGACCAGGAATCCAGCTTTGAGGAACTGCGGGACTGCTATCGATCGATCGCCAGCGTGAACCGCTTTACGTGGGGCTTTCATCCCACGATTCATTGGCTCAACCACGTCTTCTGGACGCTTCCACGCCAGTCCCGACCTCTGCATATCGTCGACGTCGGGTGCGGTGACGGCGCCATGCTGCGCCGTATCCACGACTGGGCCGAAGAGAAACATCTCCCCGTACACCTCACCGGAATCGATATCAACCCGAACGCCATCCGTTCGGCTCGCGAGGTCACCATACCCGGCAAAGTCACCTACTTGGCAGGCAATGCGTTTGATTTTGTGCCGCCCGGCGGAATCGACCTCATCATCAGTTCGCTGCTCACCCATCACTTGCAGAATTCGGAGATCGTCGAGTTCCTGGATTGGATGGAGTCCAGTGCGAAAATGGGCTGGTTTATCAACGATCTGCACCGGCAGCCAATCCCGTTCCACGCTTTTCGCCTCGCCACCCGCTTCACAAGCTGGCATCCGTTCGTCAAACACGACGGCCCAGTATCGATTCAGCGTAGCTTTCGCCGTGAGGACTGGCAGAAGTTGTGCCGGGCGGCCGCAATACCGGAAGATGAATACATCATTCGCGAGTACAAACCAGCACGACTGTGCGTCGCCAGACTCAAGATACGATGACAGCGGACTAGTTCTACGGAGATTTCAATGCCAGCTTTTCGACCCATCGCGACTGCTATCCTGCTATCGCTTGCATCGTCCGCGGCTCTCGCGCAACGGCTTCCGTCGAATGTCCGTCCGGACCACTACGCCCTCGCGCTGACGCCGGACCTGACCACGGCGACCTTCGCCGGCACCGAGACCATCGACGTCACGCTCGCCGCACCGTCGACGACCGTCACGCTCAACGCTCTGGAACTCAAGATTTCGTCCGTCACCGCCGGTGGCGAGACCGGCACCGTCAGCTACGACGAGTCGAAGGAGCAGGCCACCTTCACCTTCGGCAAGGCACTACCCGCCGGCCACAACGTCCTCTCGATCGCCTACACCGGCATTCTCAACGACAAGCTGCGCGGTTTCTATCTTTCCAAATCGCGCAAGCGGAACTACGCTGTAACGCAGTTCGAGTCGACCGACGCCCGGCGCGCCTTCCCCTGCTTCGATGAGCCAGCCCTCAAGGCGACCTTCGACGTGTCGCTCACCATCGACAAGGCCGACAACGTCATTTCAAACTCCAACCAAATCTCCGACACCCCAGCCGGACCGGCAAAACATACCGTCGCCTTCGCCACCACGCCGAAGATGTCCACCTATCTCGTGGCGTTTCTGGTGGGCGATTTCGTCTGCACCAAGGGCAGCTCCGACGGCGTGCCGATCCGCGCCTGCGCCACGCCGGACAAGGTCGACCTCACCCCCTTCGCAGTCCACGCCGCCGAGCACTTCCTCAAGTATTACGACACCTACTTCGGCATCAAGTACCCCATGCCCAAGCTCGACCTGATCGGCATTCCCGACTTCGAGGCTGGCGCGATGGAGAACTTCGGCGCCATCACCTACCGCGAGACAGAGATGCTGGTCGACGAGAAGGACGGGTCCACCGCGGAGAAAAAGCGAGTCGCGATGGTGGTCGCTCACGAAATGGCGCACCAGTGGTTCGGCGACATGGTGACCATGCAGTGGTGGGACAACCTGTGGCTCAACGAGGGCTTCGCGACCTGGATGGAAAACAAGGCGGCGGACGACTGGCATCCCGAGTGGCACTTCAACCGCGACACCGCCGACGCCCTGAACGAGACCCTGAACTACGACGCCGTCCGGACAACCCGCACCATTCGCGCCAAGGCCGAAACCTCCGCCGAGATCGCCGAGATGTTCGACGGCATCGCGTACGGCAAGGCCGGAGCCGTCATCGGCATGATCGAAAGCTGGATCGGCCCGCAGGTCTTCCAGCAGGGCGTCCACAACTATCTGGCTGCGCACCTCTACGGCAACGCCACGGCCGAGGACTTCTGGAACGCCCAGACCGCAACCTCCAAGCAGCCCGTAGACAAGGTGATGTCCAGCTTCGTCGACAAGCCCGGCGTTCCCGTCATTACGTTTGCCCACAAGCAATCTGCCGGATATCCGGTGGCGCAGGAGCGCTTCTTCCTCGACGCCCCAGACAAGAAGTCGAAGGACGATGCCGGCTGGACGATCCCGGTCTGCGTCAAAACCACCAGTACGCCGCAGTGCCAGCTGATTTCCAGCGCCACCCCGGTTTTGAAACCCGCAACTGATCAACCCTTCCTCTTCGCCAACGCCAACGAAACCGGCTACTACCGCGTCGCCTACTCCGCCGACCAGTTGAAAGCGATCAATGCCGTCGCCGAGACCGCGCTCACTGTTCCCGAGCGCATCGGCTATCTAGGCGACCGCTGGGCCTTGACCCGTGCCGGGCAGGGTTCCGTCGGCGACTACCTCGATCTCGCCCTCGCCCTGAAGCAGGACCCCAATGCTGCCGTTCTGGACAACACCCTCACCACGCTTGCCACCATCCGCAACCGCATCGCGTCCGACGAGGATCGCGCCAGGCTGAACGCCATCATCCGCGCCCAATACGGCCCCGTCTACGCCGCGCTCGGCAAGGAGCAGGAAAACGAGTCTTACGACAAGCAGCAGATCCGTACCCAGCTTTACGGAGCTCTGGGCGAGGCCGAGGACCCCACCGTCCTGGCTCACGCCCGGCAGATTGCCGATGACCTCTTCAATGGCCGCCGGGTTGCCGAATCGAACGTCATGGAATCCGTCGCAATTGCCGCCGGCACGGGCGACGACGCGTTCTACAACCGCATCCAGACGGTCAGCCAGAAGGCCGACGACCCGGTCATGCAGGAAGAAACCCTGAAGATGCTGACCCAGTTCCATGCCCCGATCTTCGCGGTCCGCACCCTGGAATACGCGACATCCGGCCAGGTGCGCAATCAGGATTCCTGGATTCTGATCGCCATCGAGCTCAGCCAGCGCGAGACCCGTGATATTGCCTGGGCCTGGGTCCAGAAGAATTGGGACAAAGTGAAAGCGCAGTTCACCACCGCTTCCGGTGCCAACGTCGTCTCTTCGGTCGGCGCGTTCTGCACCGTGCAGCGCCGCAACGAAGTCGCCGACTTCTTCGCCACCCATAAGGTCGAAGCTGCCGACCGGACGCTGGCCAAGGCACTCGACTCGATCGACGCCTGCATCAAGCTGCATACAGATCAGGAGCCGAAGCTGCACGCCTGGCTGCAGGCGCATCCGGCTCAATAGTCGGCGACTTCGTGCGGGCCTTATGCAATGGGTCCGGCAGCCGATATCTATTGAGGGGAGACGCACTTGCTGTTTGCTAAAATGGGAATGGTAATGCAGCCCGGATAATTTTTCAGGCGGAAAACCTTTTGCCATCTGCTAGTCTCATAACAGTTGGTGGTGGTGTGCGCAGGCTGGTCCTCTCCCCCAAAATCCCAGATCGAAAGCAGTTGACAACCCAAATTCTGTACGATATTTTCCAACTGAGGACCCAACATGAAGAAATCTTTGCTCTTGCTCTCCGCCGTCGCCCTGATGCTCGCCGTTACCGCCTCCGCCAACGCTCAGACCGGTTGCGTGAATTCGCCGGAGAACCCGACGGTTGTTTTGGGCCTGGTTGGTTCCGCAGGTGCTTTCCTCGCCTCTGCCCGGGCTCGCTTCAAGGCGCGCCGCAACGCTAAATAACTCGCCACGGCGTCCGGAAGCTCCTGGGAACCTGACCGGCCTTCATCGCCGAGCCTTCTCCCCGCAGTTTGAACTCTGGATTTGAGTCGGCTGGTATAGACCTAATGTCGACATCTCTCCCTGTCCGATCCCTACCCCCCTCCATCGCGAGGGGGGTAGTTGTGTCACCGCAACTTGCCGCTGGAATCGCGGCGCTGCTGGCGGTCCTCGGCATTGCGACCGTATGGTCCTCAGGGGTGATGCTTTGGGCCATGTGGACGACAGACGCCCTCAAATCGATCGGCATGGTTATCCCGCTCGTCAGCTTTCTGCTCGTGCTTCGGGTCTGGAGATCGCTCGGCTGGGAGAGCGAAGGGAGTTGGTGGGGATTTGCAATCCTGTTCATCACAGCGGTGATCGTCAAGCTCCGCGAGCAGTCCATCATGGTGCTTGTCCTGTCGCCGGAGTGGAATCTCTACATTCCTCCGCCGTCGTTGGTGGTCTTTGCCTACGGCGTCGGCCTGGTGCTGTTGTTTGGCGGCCGACGTTTGTTCCGGGCGTCGCTTTTTCCGCTCATCCTGCTTCTCTTCGTCAATCCGATACCACATCTGTTCAATGTCTACGTCGATTTGCCCTTGCAGCGGGCATCGGCGCATGTGGCTCGCGGCTTCGCGATGGCACTCGGCCAGCCGCTCAGTCCGGATAAGCTGCGCCTAATGTTCACGCCCGAGTTCGGCATGTTCATCGCCCCGGGCTGTAACGGCATCCGCGGAGCCGTCACCATGGGGCTGATCGCGCTGGTTGCCGGATATCTCTATCGTTTCCGCTGGCGGGCGCACGCTCTGGTCGTCCTTGGAGCAATCCTCCTGGGCTACGCGTTTAATTTCGTCCGGCTCTGCGTTTTAGTCCTCTACTATTTACTGGCGCTCAAGATTACCTGGCTACAGGATCAGGCCGAGAATGCCGATTACGTTATTGGCGCTGTTCTCTTCTTCTTTGCCGTCTATCTGCTCTACACCGTCATCCAGAAACTAGGCTCACGGAACGCAGTATCGACCAACGCCGCCGGAGGAGCCGATTTGCCCAGCACGGTCGCGGAGCCTCAGGTCGTCAGTGGCAGCTTCTACCTGCGTGCTGCTGCGCTCTCCATCCTGGTAGCCGTGGCGGTCGTTGGTGTGGTTTCGGGCCTTACCGCACCCGGTCCAGGCGCAGAGTTAAAGGCGGACGAAACCGCGCTCGGCCAATTCCCGGAGAAGGTTGGGACGTATACGCTGGCGCGACGCTGGAACGAGAATCTGCTCACCGGCGCTCTGCTGTTTCACTGGGCGGAGTACGCGCCAGAAAACGGCGGAACGCACGTCGAGATTGGCGTGTCCCCGCTCATGGGCTCGCACGATACATTGGTCTGCCATACGGCTCGCGGCGAAGACCCAATCTGGCACGGACAAAGCGCCTTCCCAACCGGCGATGGAACCACCAACTTCAGCGCCTCCTTCTTCAACGACGGGAGCACTCAATACCTTGAAGCGACAACTCTCTGCACTGGAAGCAGTTGCGGCGAGTATTCCACCGCCCCCGCCCGCTTCGGCATCGTGTACAGCCGTCCGCATCCGGAGACTTTGCTCAGCCAGAACGCAGCCCGGCCAATCCCCATCCTCGTAAAGGCAGAGACCGTGGACACCACGCTCCCGCCCAATGTCGCCCGCCAACAACTCAGCGCCGATCTGACGTCCTTCCTCAGCACGGTCAGCCTGGATTCGCTCACCCGTCCGTACCGGCGCTAACCCGGCCAAAAAGTTACGATAAGCCAACGGCCACTTCCCCAGGAGCTCCCTTTGCAGAACGCCACGTTGCCCGAACGCATGTTCACGTCGATCCTTCGCAATCGCTCCGTTATGCTCCGGACAGCTTTGGTCGCAGTCTGCGCGGTCGCGACTGGCTGTGCTCCGAGTTCGCCATTCCCGTCGCTTTCGGTGTCGCCGGTTGCAATCACCTTCGCGACCACCACGGTCGGGCAGTCGAGTGCGTCGCAGAACGTGGTCATTCAAAACTCCGGCGGGCAGACCCTGAATATCTCGGCTATCTCGATGACCGGAGACTTTTCCCAAACCAACAGCTGCTCCACCCTGGCGGCGGGCGCAAGCTGTAACGTCGCGGTGGTATTCAAGCCGACCGTGAGCGGCACTCGGAGCGGCAACCTTACCGTAGCGAGCAATGTCGGTACGGTGACCGTATCGCTCAGCGGCGCAGGATCAATCCCGGCAGTCGCTGGTCTTTCGGCAACCGCACTCAGCTTCGGCAACGTCAAGCTAAATCAGCCCAGCGCCGCCCAAACCCTTACGGTCACCAATACCGGCGGGGCTGGCCTCACCATTTCCAACATCGCGATCACCGGCGACTACGCCCAGACGAGCCCCGGTTGCTCAGCCACGATCGTAGCTGGCGCAAGCTGTCAGATCTCCGTCGTCTTCACGCCCACCGCGCTCGGCAGCCGTACCGGCACCATCACAATCACCAGCAACGGCACCGGCAGTCCGCAAACCGTTGCCCTCACTGGGGCCGGCGTCAGCGGCGGCCTGTCCTTCCAGATCACCGTTCAGGCCGGCAACAAAGCCATCGCGGGTGCCAGCATCCAGCTCTTCGCCCCCGGGACGACGGGCAATGGGTCGGCGTCCACCGGCCTGTTATCCCCGCTCGCGATCACCAACGCAAGCGGCGTAGCCACCATCCCGACTACCTACAACTGCCTCTCCAGCTCGCCTCTGGTCTACGCCGTCAGCAGTGGCGGAACGGTAGCCGGCACGTCCGGTGCCAACGCGAACATCGTCCTGATGTCGGCGCTCGGAACCTGCAGCGCGATCTCCGGCGGAGCGAAGTTCGTCGTCGACGAGGTCACTACCGTCGCTGCAGTGGAAGCCCTCGCCCCGTTCTACGCCGTCGGAGGAATCGTCGGCGCATCGTCGACCAACAGCCTCGGCCTTGCCAACGCTTTTGCAACAGCCGCAACCCTAGCCGACCCGGTCGCCGGAACCTCGCCCGGCCCCGCGCTCCCCGCCAATGCTGTCTCCCCGGCTGCTCGCGTCAACTCGCTGGCAAACCTGCTGAATGCCTGCGCTGTCTCCGTCTCCGCGTGTACACCTTTCTACGCCAGCGCCGCGCCCGGCACCACGCTGCCGACCAACACGCTCGACGCCCTCTACGACCTGGTCAAGAGCCCCGGGCACAACGTGGCCGCTCTATATACGCTAGCGCTCGCCTCAACTGCTTACACGCCGGTCCTCACTGCGAAGCCGACCGACTGGTCGATGTTCATCAACTATTCCGGCGGCGGCATGGACAGCCCATCCGGCATCGGCGTCGACTCCAAAGGCAACGTCTGGGTCGCAAACTACTTCTACACCGCCTCCAAGTTCACCCCAACCGGGGCGGCGGTCTTCCCCAGCGGAATTACAAACGGCGGCCTGAATAACTCCTATGGCCTCGCCGTCGACCTCAACGATAATGTGTGGATCCCTAACGAGCAGCCGTTCACGGCGGTCGGCATCGGCAGCGTCTCGGAGTTCTCTTCCTCCGGCACTTCGCTGGCGGGCAACGGATACATTAACGGCGGGATGAACTATCCACTCTCCGTTGCCATCGACCCCAACGGTACGGTCTGGGTCGTCGACTACGGCAACTCCCACCTCACGCTGCTCAACTCCTCCGGAAGCCCGCTCTCGGGTCCGACCGGCTACACCACGCCGCTGTTTGCCTTCCCGGTCGCCGTCGCGGTCGACGCAAACCACTTTGGCTGGGTCGTCAATCAAAGCTCGAACAACATCACCAAGGTCGCGCCGGACGGGTCAAGCTTCATCAACTACAACTGCTGCAACCTCGCATCCGGCCTCGCCATTGACCAGGGCAACAACATCTGGGTCGCCAACTACTTCGGTGACAGCGTCTCCCTCGTGGCCAACTCCGGGGCCGTTATCGCCAGCAACTACACCGCCGGTGGATCGGTCTATCACCCGCAGGGAATCGCGGTCGACGGCGCGGGTACTGTCTGGGTCGCCAATTACCGGGCACCTTACCTGTCCGAGCTCGCGGGTTCGACGGCCTCGGTTCCGGGCGCGGCGCTCTCCCCTCCCGGTGGACTGGGGGGCGACGCCGCCCTGCTGGAGGCCTACGCGCTCGCACTCGACGCCAGCGGAAACATCTGGGTGTCGAATCAAGGCAGTAATCTGATCACAAAATACATCGGTTTGGCGACGCCGGTAAAAACACCGCTTTCGGGCCTTCCAAAGCTTCCGTAAACCTTTACTACGCGCCTTTTACGTCGAAGTGGTCCGGCCAGCTATCCAAGATTACGAACCGCAGCGTTCAAAAAGCACAACTTTTGTGTACTTTTGCCCCGAAAACTTTGGGCCTACACTTGACAGTGGTATGTCCGGTGGCTGAAAGTTGCGATCGCTGGTAAATGGTCTGACCTATATCCCGCCAAAGAGAGCGCATCGCGTTTTGCGCCAAATTTCAATTTCCAACTCTTACATGAGGTTCCAGATGATGTCGAACATCCTGCTTTGCTCCGCCGCGAAATTCTCCGGCGGAAAGTCCCCCATTCATCGTATGTGCGTATCGGCCGTGGCGTTCCTTTTGGCTGCGCTCTTCCTGATCGCCGCATCGACTGCCGCCAGCGCCCAACTCTCCGGCAAGGGATCCATCACCGGTACTGTCACTGATCCATCGGGCGCAGTGGTTCCCAACGCGACCATCACCGCGACCAATCCGGCGACCGGTCAGATTGTGTCGCAGACCAGCGCAAGCGGTGGTGAATTCACCATCTCGCCCCTGGATCCCGGCGTTTACACCCTTACCGTCAGCGCTTCCGGCTTCCAGAAGATCAGCCAGGGCGAGATCCACGTCAACGCTCTCGAGGCCTTCACCTACAACCCCAAGTTGACCGTCGGCGGTACCGACCAGACCATCAGCGTCGATACGGCGCCCCCGCAGCTTGAGACCAGCAACGCGACCCTCGGCGCGACCATGGAGAACGAACTTTACTCCGCCCTCCCCATCGAAATGGGCGCATATGGCAACCCGGACCAGCGCCGCGCCACCGACTTCGCCTTCCTGATGCCCGGCGTCCAGGGCAACAACACCAACGGCAACGCAACCACCAACACCGGCGTCGTCAACGGATCGGGCAGCCGCGGTGGCGTGTCGGCCGTTTACATCGACGGCCTCCCGTTCGTGCGCGCAGGCGGCAACGGCGACCCGCGCTTCATCTGGACCGCAATCTCGGTCGATGCGGTCGACCAGTTCCAGGTGCAGACCAGCGGCTACTCGGCAATCTACGAGGGCCAGGGCATCCAGAACTACACCGTCAAGGCCGGCGGCCTGAAGTACCACGGCGCGGTCTACGAGTTCTTCCGCAACACCGCGCTCGATACCTACGGCTTCTTCGGCAAGGCTCCAAACCCGGCGACCGGCCTGGTGCATAAGCCCATCGAGCACAGCAACGAGTTCGGCATCAATCTCGCCGGTCCGCTCGTGCCGTTCGGCGCACTGAAGGACAAGCTCTTCTTCTTCGGCAACTACAACGGCTTCCGCTACGCCAGCGAGACGCCCACATCGCAGACCTTTCCGACTGCGGCACAGCAGGTCGGCAACTTCCAGGGCCTGCAGAGCGGCGGTATCTTCGATCCCAACACCCAAACCGCCTGCACCGCCAACAGCAGCACCGGCCCCTGCCGCTATCGCTACGGCTACATCTACGGCGGAACCCCCGGCCCTGCCGGCAATCCGATCATCAACCCGGCAACCGGCGCTGCTGGTGTCGACGTAATACCGTCGAGCCAGTTCTCCAAAGTCGCTCTCGCGATGCAACAGTACCTCCCCAAGGGCATCGGGACCACGGCTCAGGGCAACTACATCTCGCCCAACCGCACTGGCCTCGTCAACTGGTCCACCACCGAGCGCATCGACTACAACCAGAGCGCCAAGAACCAGATCACGCTGATCGCTGCCGTTGGCCGTCAGGCCAGCTCCGTCCCAGTAGGCCAGAACACCGCTGGCCGCAACGTCGGAGCCGTCCCCTACAACTACGGTCAGGCGTACGCCCCTAAGACCGCCGTTGGCATCATCGAGGACACATACCTCATCTCCAACCACATCGTGAACCAGTTCAAGTACGGCTATGCGCGTTACGATGGCCCGACCTTCAACGCCAACCAGGTTCCGGCATACTCGGCGACGGCGCTTGGAATCTCCAACCTGCCCGCAGGACAGGCTCCCAATGCCTTCCCGATCACCACGTTTGCCGGTACCAATGCGCCGACCAACTGGGGCGGCATCACCGCAAACCGCGTAATCGCACAGAACTTTACGCTGGTCGACAATCTGCAGTGGGTCCTTGGCAAACATCAGCTCACCGTAGGCGGGCAGATCGCCTGGCTTAACTACGACCAGATCCCGGCCACCGGCGGCAGCAGCCCGCTCACGCTCGCAGAGGCAGTCACGGAAACCGCCGCGATCACGCCGTCCACCAACGCCAAGCCCGCTTACGCCGCCACCAGCAACACCGGTCTGGCCTATGCCAGCTTCCTGATCGGTCAGAACGATCGGCCGAGCTTCACCACCTACCTCCGGCAGGAATTCGGGTCCCGCTTCCGCGCCGTCTCGCCCTACATTCAGGACAACTGGAAGGTCAACGACCGCCTGACGCTGGATATCGGCGTTCGTTACGACTTCTTCCCGACCATCCACGAGAATGTGAACGCGATGAGCTTCTTCAACCCAACCCTGACCAACCCGGTCACAGGAGTTGCTGGTGCCCTGCAGTTCGCAGGCAACGGCAGTAACACCTGCAACTGCGACACCCCGGTCAGCAACTACTACAAGAACATCGGCCCCCGCCTCGGCCTCGCCTACAAGCTTGACGAAAACACGGTACTGCGCGCCAGCTACGGCGTGATGTACACGCACGGCAACGGCGTCGGCGGCGGTAACGCATCGGTAACGGGCGGCGCAGCCAACAGCCTCGGCTTCTCGGCTTCGCCTTCGTTCTCCGCAAGCGGCACGCTGCTCTCGACCGCGCCTTTCAGCGGCGCGAACGGTGCACTGCCGGCCTTCACGGCGGCGACCGGCAGCGCGTCCGGCCCAGCCTTCGGAACGGGTTTCACGACGACGGCTGGTTACACCGGTACACCCTCCGGCGTGGCGTACTACGACACCTACCTCGGCAGCCGCGCACCCCAGTACATCACCTGGACGCTCGGCCTGCAGCACCAGTGGGGCAAGGCGTTCACCTCGACCATGACCTACGTCGGTTCGCAGGGCCACTTCCTGATCGCCGACGGCTCCAACGCCCGCGGCAACTGGGCTAACCAGCTCGATCCCAAGTATCTCTCGCTGGGGACAAACCTCAGCCTGACCGGCACGGCCCTCACTGCCTATTGCGCCGCGAATGCAGGTGTCTGCCCCTCTACGCTGAATGTCTTCAACACCGGTCAGTCCCTTGCGACCCTGTTGAAGCCGTTCCCCTTCCAGGGCGTCAGCGACTTCTTCGCCAACGTCTCCAACTCCAATTACCACTCGTTGCAGGCGACCGGTAACATGCGCGCGACGCATGGCCTCACCTTCATGATCAACTACACCTGGTCGCGTGCCATTGACGATGGCGGCACCTTCCGTACCGGCTATGCAATCCCCGCCGGCTTCATCACCAACGCACCAGGTACGGCTTACGCCGCCGACCGCATTGAGCGCAGCGTCTCGACCAGCAGCCAGCCGCACCACGTAGTCGTCACCGGCGTCTGGGCACTGCCGATCGGTAAGACTGTGCTGAACAAGAACCCCATCGAACGCGCGATCCTCGGAGGCTTCAAATTCTCTGAAATCTTCCAGGCCTTCTCCGGTTCGCCGCTCGCAATCACCGGCTCCAGCTGCCCCACGAACCCAGCGGCTACGGTGTGCCTGCCCATCTACAATCCCAGCTTTGCCGGCAACAACGCTCGCGTGAACGGCAAGCACTGGGGCCAGGGCGTCACCTATGGCAACTACAACACGACCAACAACAGCCTGACTGCACCGATCGCGCAGCAGTTCATCAACCCGGCCGCATTCGCCTACCCGAATGCCTACCAGTTCGGCAACACGTCGCGCACCGCGCCGTATGGCATTACCGGACCGGGCAACTACAACCTCGACCTCGCACTCGTCCGCAGCTTCCCGTTGAAGTTCACCGAGAACGCTCACCTGAACTTCCGCGCGGAGTGGTACAACGTCACCAACCACACCAAGTTCGCCGTCGCCAGCACCGTATTCGGCAACTCGAACTTCGGCGAAGTGGCACCGGACGGCTCGGCAACTCGCAAGTCGGCTCAGTTCAGCGCACGCATCGAGTTCTAAATCAAACCGTAAAACCAATGCTGCCGCCTCGAAATCCGGGGCGGCAGTTGCCTTTAACTGTTAGCTGTCAGCTCGAAAACTGTCAGCTCGAGATTCATGTCCTTCGCTCGATCCTTGCAATCCTACCGGGCGTCATCCGAACTGCGCTTCCGCCAAACCACCTTCACCTGATCCCGCCAGCGTTCATCAATCGCCACCAGCGTCCACTCCACTCGCGGCGAAAGATGGCGCAGCACAACCTCGGTCGCGGGATGCACCCGCAGCGCTGGTGCAACAAGAATTAATCGTGGCGCGAGCTCCGACAACCGCATACCCCCAAAGTATCCGTGGCGCTGAAACTCTCCAAGCCCAGTCGCGTGATCGGGATTCTGCATGTGGTGCCAGCGAACGCGAATCCAGTAGTCGAGACCCTGCAGCGCGAGATGCGGATCTTCCGCCACCTTCAGCTCAATCAACGCCAGCCGCCCATCTTCGCTGACCGAAAGCAGGTCCAGCATCCCGCGATCTCCCGCAGCGAACGCCGGAACCTGCGTGTAAACATGCGCCGGATCCAGCTTTGAATCGATCAGCGAAACATCCCGGCGCAACTCGCCTTCCAGCCATCGCTCGGGCTGCATCCGGTACAGCGGATCGCGCTTGTCGCCCGCCGGGGATCGCCGCTCACACAACCGCGCAACCAGGTGCCGCAGATCGGCCTCATTCTCCTTGTTCAGCGGAGTCTCATTCGGCCCCGCGCCAAACGTAATCTGCTCCAGCCGATTGAACGACTCGTTCGACGCCCCGACCCGCACCCGCGCAAACTCCAGGCCATGCAGCAGAAACGCCAGCTCCGACCCGCTGCGGAGCCTCTGTTCTACGATTTCCTGCGCCGTTTCCGGCACAAGCGCCATGATGCGCTTTGCACTCTCCACAAAGCGGGTCTGCGCCGCAGCGACGTTCGGTGCGTGGATCAGCCGCGTACTGAGGTTCCCATGGTCCGCCGCGTCGCGCAGCTGTAGCTCCTCCCCGCGCTGGTCGAGCTCCCAAAGCTCCCACTGCGCCGGATTCCCACCCAGCCACGCCATCCGCGCGAGCGTCGTCGTCCCCATGGCACGCGGCACGATCACTTTGAGCCCCTGGATCAATCGCCGCCCGCCGCTCGCCTGGCGGCAGTGTTCCAGCCATAGAATCCCAAAGGTCAGGATGCCGTCGACCGTGACCGGCGACTCCTCTTCATTCACCGCGATCACGGCCCAGCTTTTGATGCCCTGCGACACCAGCCCGCGAGCGTAAGCCGGACCGAAGCTCTTTTCCAGATCCATCGCCGTGCGAAAGGCCTCAAGCTTCCAATCCGGCAGGTGCCGATTGAGTGCGCGTTCCAGCACCTTCACAAACCGGGTACGAGTCGCTTCGCGGGTCGAAGGTGTACGCCGATCCTTGTCTCCGGCGACCTCCAGATAGTGCGGTTTAGTCTGGCCGAACTTGTGCGTCCTGACCCGTAGTACCTTATTGCGCAGCTCGGCGGCCCCAACGCGCCGGACCAGATTGCGGTCCGTCCCCCACAAATGGATAGTGCAACGACCATGCTCGGTCGAAAGCGCGTACTTCGCCTCCCGCATGTCGAACAGCACCCTGCCATCCTCCATGACGATGGAGTTGGGGTATTCGGCCAGAAAAGATTCGAGCGCGGTGGCGATCTCGTCGGGGGTCTGCTCAGTGGTCTCGACGATGGCGGGCCGCGCCATTACCAGTGCTTCGCGGCGCGAAGGTG
>JANXWZ010000089.1 GCA_025350865.1 Rhodanobacteraceae bacterium | reverse complement strand
GCTGGCTTTCACGCTGCGAACCCACTCATCGCGAACCCACTCATCGCGAACCCACTCATCGCAAAAGCGCGATGAATGGGGCACGGAGTTGTGGTGAGTTAGCGGTGGTGAGTTAGTAAACGTCGCGTTGGTAGCGTTTCTGTTTCTTCATGGTTTCGAGGTACTCGGCGGCCTGCTCGGGTGTGCCGTTCATGCCCTTGGCGATGGAGTCGAGGAGAGCGGTTTCGACGTCCTTGGCCATGCGGGTTGCGTCGCCACAGACGTAGAAGTAGGCTCCGCGCTCCAGCCAGTCGAAGAGCGCTGGAGCGTGTTCCATCATGCGATCCTGCACGTAAATCTTCTTCGCCTGGTCGCGCGAGAACGCGGTGTCGAGACGCTGGAGGACACCGGACTTATGCATCTCGTGGAGCTGCTCGCGGTAAAGGAAGTCGAGGGCTTCGCGCTGCTCGCCGAAGAAGAGCCAGTTGTCGCCGGGTGCGCCGGTTGCCTGACGCTCTTCGAGGAAGGCGCGGAAGGGCGCGATGCCGGTTCCGGGTCCAACCATGATGACCGGAGCGGAGGAGTCTTCGGGCAGACGGAAGTTGCCGTTGGCGTGGAGGAAAATGGGGAGCGTTTCACCGAGCGGTGCGCGCTCGCCGAGGTGGCCGCTGCACAGGCCCTGGCGGCTCTTGCCGTGGCTGTCATAGCGCACGACGCGGACGGTGGTCTGGACGTTATCGGAGTGCAGCGCCTGGCTGGAGGCAATGGAGTACATGCGCGGCGTCAGGCGGCCGAGGATGTTGAAGAGCTGCTGCGGGGTCTGGATGACGCCGGTGAAATCCAGGGCGAGGTCGACGAACTCGCGGCCCCAGCAATAGTCCTCGGCTTTGGCCTTGTTGTCCGGGCCGCTGAGCGCCTTGAGGCCATCGTTGGCGGGCGCGAGCTTGGCCATCTGGTTGATGCTGCCGCGGGTGAGCTTGCCGATGGCGAGGCGGGTGCGGAGGGCTTCGTCGAGGTCAATGTCGACCTTGTAGTGGTCGAGGACGCGCTCGGTCCCGGTGTAGCCGAGCGCCTGGAGGACTTCGTCGACGGCTTCGCGACGGTTCTCGGGGATGATGCCGACGGCGTCGCCGGGGGTGTATTCCATGCCCGGTTCCACAGTGAGTTCGATGTGGCGGGTTTCTTTTTCGGATCCGGCTGCGGTGAGCAGGTAGTTGACCAGGACTTCGGACTGGTAGGGACTGTTGCGGGTGTACTTGGACGCGTGCGCAGTGGCGGTTGGCGTCGGGGCTTCCAGCGTTTCGCTCATAACTTTCATTTTAACGGATTTTGGGGGTTGGGTGGGGAGAGATTTATGGCGGGGAATATGTCGGACCTTTGGTCCTAAAGGAAAAGGGCAACGGCAACAACAACCGCGATCCCTACGGGATGACAAACAAAAGAGAATGCGGCCCGTTTGATCAGGATGGCATGGTTGTCTGGGGGGTGAATTGCGTGCGGAGGAGGTAAGCGATGGCACCGATGATCACAACAACACCTGCCATCCAAAGCTCGCGCTGGTAGTTGGGACGGCCGAGGAGGATATAGGTGAAGCCGGCCAGCGCGAGCAGCGGGGGGACGGGGTAGAGCCAGAGGCGAAAGGGCCGTTTGAGGTCGGGTTGGCGGCGGCGAAGGACGATGACTCCGATGTGCTGCATGAGGAATTGCACGACGATGCGCAGGACGACGAGGGCTGCGATGACCTGGCTGAGGGAGAGGAAGCAGAAGAGGATGGCTGCGCCGCCGAGGTAGAGCAAGGAGGTTCGGGGGAAGGCCAGGGTGCGGTGGAGCTTGCCGAAGATGCGGAAGAAGTTGCCGTCGCGGGCGGCGGCGTAGGGGATGCGCGAGTAGCCGAGCAGGAGCGAAAAGATGCTGGCGAAGGCGGTGATCATGACCAGGATTGCGGCCAGCTTGCCGAGGAAGGCTCCGGCGGCGGGGCCGAAGCGCGGGGTGTAGGCGCTCTGGATGAAGAAGGAAATAAGGGCCTGGCGGGAGGCGAGGTCCTTCATCGCGAGGATGGGCCGCCAGGGGAGGACGGCGAGAACGGCGACATTGAGCGCGAGGTAGAGCAGCGCGACGAAGACGATGGAGATCAGAATGGCGCGTGGGATCGTTTTTGCGGGGTCACGGACTTCGGCTCCGAGGAAGGTGATGTTGTAGTAGCCCCAGAAGTCGTAGGTGGCGATGAGCATGGCGCTGGCGAGACCGGTGAAGAAGGCGGGGGTGAGGTGGAAGGCGCCGGGAGGCAGGTCGAAGGCGGTATGGAGATGGCCGAAGAACAGGGCGGTGACGAGGATCCAGGCGATGGTGGATATGACCGTAATCCAGAGGACGTAGGAGACCCAGCGAAGATTGGCGAGGTTGCGGTAGAGCACCAGGATCGCGACAAGGACGGAGGCGATGGCGACGGCGGTTCCGGGGCCGATCTGCCACCAGGTTCCGTGGGCGAGCGGCGCGCCGATGGCTGGGATAAGGTAGGCGGCGTATTGCGAGAGGCCGATGCAGCCGCTGGCGACGGAAAGCGGCGCGGAGAACATGAGCTGGAAGACGAAGAGGAAGGAGAGGAATCGGCCGAGCTTGCCGGGATAGATGGCGCGGAGGAAACGGTATGTTCCGCCCGCCTCAGGCATGGCTGCGCCGAGTTCGGCCCAAACGAGGCCGTCGCAGAGAGCGAGGGTTGCGCCGAAGATCCAGCCGAGCATGGCTTGTGGGCCAGCCATCGCGCCGAGCAGCAGAGGCAGGGTGATGAACGGGCCAACGCCGATCATGTCCAGCATGTTGATGGCGACCGCGCCCTTGAGAGTAAGGGTGCGCGCGAGTTGGGGTTGCTGGTCGATAGGGCAAGTCTAAACTGAACAGTTTGAATCTCGCGCGGCGGGTGTGGCGTGAATATGAGAGATTAAAGTCAAATGACAGATTTCCGACCGACCTTCCGCACCGTCCTGGCGTGCTGCGTCTTGGCCGCCACTCCTCTGCATGCGCAGCAGATTGCTGATCCGGCGAACCTGACGGGCGAGCATGTGGCTCCGCCGGCGCTGGCCGATACGCTGCCGATCAACCACGGGGCGGCCGGGCTGCAGCAGATCTTGGTGAAGCTGCGGACGCGCGCCAGCATGATGCTGGTGGTCGCGCATCCAGACGATGAGGATGGCGGATTTCTGACGTACGAGTCACGCGGACAGGGCGCGCGGGCGGCGATGCTGACGGTGACGCGCGGTGAGGGCGGACAGAACTTGATGTCGGCAGACTTCGATGACGCGCTGGGCCTGCTGCGGACACAGGAGTTGCTGGCGGCGGACCGATATATGGGCGTCGACCAGTTTTTTGGGACCGAGGTGGACTTCGGCTTCTCGAAGACCAAGGAAGAGACGCTGGCGAAGTGGACGCACGAGCGTATGTTGTATGACGCGGTACGCTGTGTGCGGCTGTACAGGCCTCTGGTGATCGCGTCGGTGTTTGTGGGCGGCGTGACGGATGGGCATGGGCAGCACCAGGTGTCGGGCGAGATCGCACAGGAAGCGTTTGTGGCGGCCGCCGATCCAAAGATGTTTCCCGAGATGGGTCTGCCGCCATGGGCTGCGCTGAAGGTGTATGCGCGGTCGCCGTTTGCGCGCATCGATGGGCAGGGCATGTTCGACTACGCGACCGGGAAGTACAGCCCGGTGCTCTTCCACAACTACGTCACCGGGGCCGATGTGACGCATGCGCCGGTACCGACGGTGGTGATTCACGAGGGCGAGCCTTCAACGCTGCTCGGGATGAACGGCGATAGCTATATCCAGTTTGCGCGGAAGGGTTTGGCGCTGCAGAAATCGCAGAACGGCGGGCTGTCGCGGGGTGGGCCGGGGGGCGGCGGAAATTTCGACGCTGGGTACACGCTGATGGCGGCGCGCATATGCCCGGTGGCAAACTGCCCGGGCATGGCGAAGCAGGGTTGGATCGCAGGCAGCGAACTGCCGGAGCATGAGCAGTCCATCTTTGACTCGGTCGACACGACGCTACCCTCAATCGCGATGCTGGCACGGGACGCTCCGGTGGCGCTGCACCAGACGCTGGTGGAGTCGTTGACTGACCTGGATCGCCTGGTCGGGGTTGCGACGGGGCTGTTCAAGGCTGAGAATCTTCAGCCAACGGTGCAGCCTCTGACTTCGGCGCTGGCACGGGTTGACAGCCTGATTGCGGCCGTGAACGCGGCGAACTTCGACTCGACGCAGAAATATGATCTGCTGCACGAGCTCCGAATCAAGCATGTGCAGTTGAACAGCGCGCTGATTTTCGCGCTCGGCATCGTTGTCAACCCTTGCTTGCCCGCAACCGCGCCGCAGAACCTGGTTCCGGGACACGCAGTTTCGGTTCGGGCTGCGTTGTCGACCACCTCCACCACACCCTTGGAGATTGTCTCGGCGACCCTGCACGTCGTTGGGCGCGAACATCCGATGGTGATTCCAGCGCAGCCTGTGGCGACACCGACGCTGCTAACGGCGGGGGTGCCGCTGACGCTGACGTTTGAGGATCGGCTAGCGGCGGATACTCCGCTGACGCGACCTGCCTTTTCGCACGCCAATATTGATCAGGCCTTCTACACGGTCGAGAATCCTGCGCTGCGTAACGCTCCCACCGCACCGGCCCCGCTGGTCGCCGAGATCAAGGTTCGCGGCGAGGGAGGACTGATGCTGGATGTTCCGGCAAGTGTCCGGAACAACTCCGACTCGGGGGTTCCACTGGCTGCTGTTGTGGTTCCGGCGCTGTCGGTCTCGGTCGCTCCATCGGCTGGGATCATCGCGCTGAAGTCGGGTTCGTTCCAGTTGGAGGTTTCCACGCGGAGCGAACTACCTTCCAGCAGCGCCAACCTGAAGGTGACGCTACCGGCGGGTTGGAAGTCCGAGACCCCGCACTCGGCTGTGACGCTGGACCGCACGGGCCAGAGCGCCACCGTGCCCTTCAACATTGCGCCGGCGCGGCTGGAGCGCAACACGCGGTACACGGTGTCCGCAGGGGCGGAGAGCGGCGGCATGTTGTTTACGGAGTCGTACCGGTCGGTTGGCTATCCCGGGATTACGCCCACCAACCTGTACCTGCCAGCGACGTACCGCGCCGCATCGGTTGACCTGGCGACGGCACCGGGGATCAAGGTGGGCTACCTGCCCGGGACGGGGGATTCAGTTGCCGAACTGCTGGCGCACCTTGGCGTGACGCCCGTGATCCTGAAGGTGGCGGACCTGACCGCCGCGAACCTTGCGCAATATGACGAGGTGATCCTCGGAGTACGAGCTTACCCGGCACACCCAGAGCTTGCGGGTGCCGGATCGAAGCCGCTGCTGGAGTATGCGGCGAACGGCGGCGTGGTGGTAGTCCAGTACAACAACGGGCGTTATGGCGAGGCGGAGGCACCGTATCCGATCACTACTGTCGGCAGCTCCGGGGACCACGCGCATGACGTGGTGGAGGAGGCGCAGCCGGTGGAGGTGATCGCGCCGAATGCCCCGCTGCTGACCTGGCCAAACAAGATTACGGCGGCGGACTTCGACGACTGGGTTTCGGAGCGCGGACATGCATTCGCGGGCACATGGTCGAAGGAGTACACGGCCTTGTTTGAGACGCACGACGCAGGACAGGAGCCACAGAGGGGTGGACTGCTGGTGGCGCCGGTTGGCAAGGGCGCTTATATCTACTGTGGGCTTGCGCTTTATCGGCAGCTTCCGGAAGGCGTTCCGGGAGCGTATCGGCTATTTGCGAATCTGTTGAGTTATCCGAAGAATCCGGGGCGGTAGTCGCTTGGTCTAGGATGGATGACATGACCGGACCCCGCGAAGCACAACTGATTGAAGCCACCAATATGTTCCTAGACGCAAGGCGCACCCATACGCCTTTTGCGGATTTGCCAACGGTGTTGAGGCCCACATCGGACGAAGAGGTGATGTTCGTGCAGGATCAGATCGCCGACGCGCTTGGCGAGGTGGGCGGCTGGAAAGTGGGCGCCGCATCGTTGCAGGCGACGCCAGGGGCGGCGCCAATGCCGCGCATCTGGATGGGCCCGACAGGAAGCATGCTGGCGGGTGACAGGCATCGATTTCGGGGGTTGGAGGCCGAGATTGCGTTCCTGCTGGCGGACGATTTGCCTGTCCGTGCCACTCCTTACAGCTACGACGAGGTTTACGCGGCGGTTGCAAGCTGCCATCCGGCGATTGAGGTACTGGAATCGGGGTTGATGAATCCGATTGACCCGGAGGTGCGACTGTCAAAAGATGCCGACCTGCAGATGAACGGCGGCTTCATCTTCGGGCCGGCGTACCACGATTGGAAGTCGGTGGATTTCAGCCAGGAGCGGGTGTCGCTGGTGGTTGACGGGGTGGTGCGGGTCACGGCGACCGGGTCGAACACTTCAGGCAACCTGTTGCGTCTGCTTCCGTGGCTGGCGAATGAAGGCTCTGCCCGGACGGGTGGGCTGCGCGCCGGGCAATGGATCACCACGGGAAGCTGGACCGGCAACACGATGGCGATGGCCGGATCGACGGTAGATGTTCACTTCTCGACGATGGGCGTGGTTGGGTTGCGGTTTGAGTAAGAGAAGACCTTACGCGGACAGGACGGATTTTGAGTCGGCGCACCCCTTTTGATTAGGTGGCACGTCGAAGTACGGAGATTCTTCGCTGCGCTCAGAATGACCTCCGCTTGACGCAGTTGTTTATAAATTGCCGCGTATGGCTTGCTCACGTTCGATGGCTTCAAACAGAGCTTTGAAATTGCCTTTGCCGAAGCTGCGGCTGCCTTTGCGCTGGATGATTTCGTAGAAGACGGTGGGGCGGTCTTCTACCGGGCGCGTAAAGATCTGCAGCATATAGCCTTCGTTATCGCGGTCGACAAGGATGCCGAGGCGTTCGAGTTCATCTACCGGTTCGTCGATTTTGCCGACACGATTTTGTAACTCGGTGTAGTAGCTGTGGGGAACAGTTAGGAATTCAACGCCCTGGGCCTGCAACTTACTTACGGTATCGAGAATATCGTTGGACGCCAGCGCAATGTGCTGGACTCCGGGACCCTGGTAGAAGTCGAGATATTCCTCAATTTGAGACTTCCGCTTCCCTTCCGCCGGCTCGTTGATGGGGAATTTTACGTAGCCGTTGCCGTTAGCCATCACCTTCGACATCAGGGCGGAATATTCGGTGGAGATATCCGCATCGTCGAAGTGCTGGTAGAGCCCGAAGCCCATGACGTGCGAGTAAAAGTCGACCCACTCATTCATGGCATGCCAGCCTACGTTGCCGACGCAGTGGTCGATGTGCAGCAGTCCGACGGGGCGGGCGGCGCGGTCTTCGGGCATAGCGCGGAAGCCGGGCATGAAGGCCCCGGTGTAGCCCGTGCGCTCGACAAAGGTGTGGATGGTGTCGCCGTACGCGGCGATCGAGGCGGTGGTGACAGAGCCGTCTTCATCGGTCAACGTGGTTGGGCTTTGTACGCTTTTAGCTCCGCGAGCGGTAGTGGCGAGCCAGGCTTCGTGGGCATCGTCGACCCAGAGCGCGATCGAGCGGACACCGTCGCCATGCTTGTGGACGTGCTGAGCGATCTCGGAGTCGGAACGGAGCGCAGTGGTGAGCAGGAAGCGAACCTTTCCCTGCTGAAGCAGATAGCTCGCGCGGTCACGCTGGCCGGTCTCGGGACCGGCGTAGGCCACGAGAGACATGCCGAAGGCAGCGCGGTAAAAGTAAGCCGACTGGCGGGCGTTGCCAACGTAGAACTCGACGTGGTCTGTGCCCTTGAGAGGGAGAAAGTCTTCGACTGGGGTGGTTGGGGGAGTGTGTACGGCGGTGGCCATGGATTCTGGCTCCTGAAGGGCGCTTGCCCCAGGTTTGTTCTCCGGGACGGCCCTGCGTGGGTAAGGATAGCCCTTTGCAGGTGCCGTTGGGAAGGGTGGCGGCTCCCCACTTCAATCGGTGAGGCTGATTGAGATGGGGCACCCGGACGGTTGTGGAGGGCAAGACAAATACGGAGATTCTGGCTTTGCCAGAATGACGGACCATTCGTTGACGGACGGTTCGTTAGTGGCGGGAGGCGTCGGGGCGGCCGGCTACGCGGTCGTAAAGGTAGACGTCACTGGTGGTGCCTAGTGCCTCGTTGTAGAGTTCGGTCTCTCCGGTGGCGACGTCGAGTTCCTGGGCGAACTGGTGGATTGCCCGGAGATGGTCGGCGGTGGCCGGGATCTCGAGTTTCGAGGTTTTCAGGAACTTTTGGTAGCCGCGATCGACGATGCGGCTGATCTCGCCGCCGAGGACGAAACCGGGGCGGCTGACGATCATGACGGGAGCGCCGTTTCCGGGCGCGATCTCCGCTGCGCAGCCTAATTTGTTGGCGCGCACGGCACCGGAAGGAGTTCCGGCTCGCGGTGTTGCACCCTGTAGAGCCTTGGCTACATCAAATTGCTGATCGCCGAGTGCGGCGAGGACGTCGTCGAAAGTTCGTTTGTCGGTTTTCTTTGCCATAGGAAATTACGCTAGACTCAAAGATAACTGTCGCACATCGGTACACGCAGCTCAAAATTCCTAAAGGCCCGGCATTGATGACCGCCACAAAACTCGTCGGCAACACTATCCTGGAGCGCATCGGCAATACGCCGCTACTGCGTCTGGACGAGTTGACGCGCGACTTGCCGGGCATCCAGATTCTGGGTAAAGCGGAGTGGCTGAATCCGGGCGGCTCGGTGAAGGATCGTGCAGCATCCGCGATCGTGAGCGATGCTGTGAAGCGCGGGCTGATTCAGCCTGGCAATCGCGACGGCAAGGGCCTGATTGATTCGACCTCGGGCAATACCGGCATTGCATACGCCATGCTGGGCGCGGCAATGGATTTCCCTGTAACGCTATGCATGCCGACCAATGTGTCGCCGGAGCGCAAGAAATACCTTGCGGCGTATGGTGCGGAGATCGTGTGGACCGACCCGACAGAGGGTTCAGACGGCGCGATTCGCAAGGTTCGGCAGTTGGTGGCAGATGAGCCGGATCGGTACTTCTATGCGGACCAGTACTCGAACGATCAGAACTGGCTGGCGCACTATCGCACCACCGGGGTTGAGATCTGGGAGCAGACCGAGCAGCAGGTGACGCACTTTGTCGCCGGGCTTGGGACGACCGGGACGTTCATGGGGACGACGCGGCGTCTTCGCGAGTTCAACCCGCAGATCCAGTGCATTTCGATGCAGCCGGACTCAGCCTTCAACGGACTCGAGGGGCTGAAGCACATGGCCACGGCGATCGTCCCGAAAATCTACGACGCGACGCTGGCCGATGAGAATATCGATCTGGAGACCGAGCGCGCTTACGCCATGTGTTTGAGGCTGGCGCGGAGGTCCGGGTTGCTGGTTGGCGTTTCGGCAGGCGGTGCGGCAGCGGCTGCGCTGGAGATTGCCGAACGCGAGCACAAGGCCGGGCGCGAGGCCGTGATTGTGACGATTCTGTGCGATTCGGCCGAGAAGTATATGTCGGAGCGATTCTGGCAGGACGCAGTACGGGAGGGCCAATCCAATGGCTGAATGCCCGCACGGCTGTTGTTGCTGTCCTTGTCTCCGCTGTCGCCGGTAGAACTGGCACGTGGGACCCGGTTTGATCCTGTGTGGGATCGCCTGGTTTCGGGATAAAGAAAAACAAACAAAATTTATTTGAGGATGATCGATGCTCCGCATTCAATTTTCCGATTATGAGGCTCTACGAGAGCATGGCAGGCAGACCTATCCGCACGAGTGCTGCGGCGTGTTGCTGGGACGCTCGGTCGACGGCGTGAACGAGGTCGAGGAGATCGTCGAAGCCGGCAATACGCGGACCGATTCGGCCCACAACCGGTACAACATTGCGCCGGTGGAGTTGATCCGGATACAGCGGCAGGCCCGGGCGAAGTCGCTGGATATCGTTGGGTTTTATCACTCGCACCCGGACCATCCGGCGCAATGGTCGGCGACCGATATTGCGGAGGCGCACTGGCTGGGCTGCTCGTATGTGATCACGAAGGTGGCGGATGGCAAGCCGGATGTGACTAACTCGTTTCTGCTGCGCGGGACCGGGGAAGAAGATAAGTTTTTTGAGGATGAGCCGATTGAGATTCTGGTTGCAGTTGGGGCTTCAAAGTAGGGTCGTTTTAGTACAGAAGCAGATCCCTGCGGGATGACAAACAAGAACAACAAGAAGAACTATTGGAGAGACATGACGATACATATTCCTACGCCGCTTCGGACTTACACCAATGGACTGGATTCGATCCCGGTAACGGCGGGTACGGTGGGCGATGCACTGCAGGAGTTGGTGACAGCCTATCCGGGGCTGAAGGGCAATTTGTTTGCTGCGGACGGCAAGCTACGATCGTTCGTTAACGTGTATTTGAACGAAGAGGATATTCGCTATCTGAGCGAGAAGGAAGCGACGCCGACGACGCCGACGGATGAGCTAACGATCATTCCGAGTATCGCGGGCGGGTGTCGTTGATCTGCGGACAGGCATGCGGCCCGTGGCGGAGTCGTCTTCGCGCGTGCCGCCTGGCCGATCGAGTACGCCCCACGTATTGATGGCGCACACGACGCCAAGCAGCGTGATTAGAAGCAGAAGGCGCGGGTTGAAGGCATCGGACTCGTAGATGCCGCCCGCGATGAGTCCTATAAAGGCGAGGTACTCGAGTACCAGGCAGATGCGAAAGATCCGAGCTTTGATCGTCATGGCAGTTTGTTCCGTGCGCCAAATCGGGTCTGTTGGAAGCGCCCCAAGCATAACCTTTATTTGCAATGCAATGAACGGAAAGTAAAAGAGGGAACGAGCTATGACAACAGCAACAGTCGATCCGATCGCCGCACTGCCGAAGTTGACCAATGAAGAGGTCGCGCGGTATTCGCGCCACCTGATCCTGCCCGAGGTGGGTTATGAGGGGCAACAAAAGTTGAAGGCCGCGAAGGTTCTTTGCGTCGGCACGGGCGGGCTGGGTGCGCCGCTTTCGCTGTATCTGGCGGCGGCAGGCATCGGCACGCTGGGGCTGGTGGACTTTGATACTGTAGACGCGAGCAACCTGCAGCGGCAGGTGATCCACTCGACGAAGACCGTTGGGATGTTGAAGGTGGACAGCGCCGAGATCATGTTGAAGGGGCTGAACCCGAACCTGAACGTGATCAAGTACAACACGATGCTGACCAGCGCGAACGCTCTGGAAATCTTCAAGGATTTCGATATCATCGCGGACGGGACGGACAACTTCCAGACTCGCTACCTAGTGAATGATGCCTGCGTGCTGACCGGCAAGCCGAACGCGTATGGCTCGATCTTCCGGTTCGAGGGCCAGGCGAGCGTGTTTGCGACCGAGGCTGGGCCTTGCTATCGCTGTTTGTATCCGGAGCCGCCGCCGCCGGGGCTGGTGCCGAGCTGCGCAGAGGGTGGCGTGCTGGGGATTCTGCCCGGGCTGGTTGGGATCATCCAGGCGACCGAGGTGATCAAGTACATTCTGGGCATCGGCGATTCCCTTGCTGGCCGTTTGCTGCTGGTCGATGCGCTGGGCATGAACTTCCGCCAGTTGAAGCTGCGCAAGAATCCCGAGTGCCCGATGTGCGGGACCCACGAGATCAAAGAGCTGATCGACTACGACCAGTTCTGCGGGATCGAGAAACCGACGTCGGTTGGGCCGCTTGAAGTGGCTCGCGACAAGGCGGTTTCAGGTTCGGTGGTGGATGGGATTCCGCAAATGACGGTGCAGGAGCTGAAGCGCAAGCAGGATGCCCATGAGGACTTCTACCTGCTGGATGTCCGCGAGCCGCATGAGGTGCCGATTGCGAGCCTTGGCGCGCCGCTGATTCCGGTGGGCTCGCTGGAGGCTCGCGTTGGGGAGATTCCAGTGGCGAAGGATGCGGAGATTGTGATCCATTGCCGGTCCGGAGCGCGCAGCCAGAAGGCGGCGTTGATCCTGAAGAACGCGGGGTTCACGAATGTGTCGAACCTGGCGGGCGGGATTCTGGATTGGGCGGATAAGATCGATCCGAGTTTGCCGAAGTATTGAGAAAGACGTTTGAGAGTTGTTGAGGTAATGGCAACTACGAAGATTCTGGCTCCGCCAGAATGACGGCTCGGTAAGTGGTTGAGCGCAGCGGCCCCCGGAGGTTTCGGGGGCCGAGGTGCTTAATGTGTGCAAGTCGCTGTATTGTGTTCATTCATGGTCCGTATAAAACTTTCACTCGCCCTTGCCTTCGCCTTTTCCTCTGCCATTGCACCTGCAGCCTGCGCTCAGACGATGACCGCGCCAGACCTTACCAAGCA
>JANXWZ010000082.1 GCA_025350865.1 Rhodanobacteraceae bacterium | reverse complement strand
TCTCTCAGAAGGCGCCGTGCGACAGTTGTTGGGCTTCGAGAGAGCGCCGCTCCGATAGCCTTCCAGCGCCAGACTTTCCAGCGCAGTCTGCGACAAGTCATGCCCTGACGACCCTATCTGCGCCGCAACTGTGTCCGGGATGTCGATTATCACCTGCATGCCACCATCATAGTCTCAACTCCGCTCCAAACATGACATCTTCGTGACACAAATCCCCGCAAAACGTAGTATCTTTGCCTCGAGGGAAAAATCATGTCCAAGAAAATTCTCGCCACCGCCGCCATCTTTCTCACCGTCTCCGTCTCCTCCGCCTTCGCCGAGGATTGGAAGGGAACCGTCACCGATTCCATGTGTTCCGCCAAACACGTCGCCGGCACCAAGGACGACGTTGAGTGCGCCCAAAAGTGCATGAAGATGGGCGACAAGGCCGTCTTCGTCGTCGGCGATAAGGTCTTCAAGATCGAGAATCAGGATGCCGTCGCCAAGCACATCGGCCACAAGGTCACCGTCTCCGGTACCAAGACCGGTGACACCATCCACATCGACAAAGTAACGATGTAATTCCTGCCCCCTGAGGCCCCCGGCCCATAATGGTTTTCTCCGAAAACCATTATGGGCTGTCGTGTTTAACCTTCGGCTTACGCCAGACAACCTTTGTTCGCACCGGCATAATCCAAAATACGAGTCACGTTCCAAAATTTGTGCGTCACACCATTTTGTAAGCACACACCTGCGGAGATTTACGGCGCCCAGACTCGTTCGACTGCTGTCCGGAAAGGAATCGAAACATGCCGCAAATGCCCTACCTGGTCCCGCACGCCGTTTGTTGGGCGGCGGAGCCTCACCTCATCTGGACGATGGTGGTGACCAACTTCATCACCTTCCTCAGCTATCTCAGCATCTGCCTCACCCTCTTGTACGTCGTCCGAAAAACCGGCCATGTCATCGCCCATGACTGGCGCTACTTCCTCGTCGGATTCGCTCTATTCATCGTCGCCTGCGGCAGCACCCACCTGCTCGACGTCATCACCACCTGGATCCCCATCTTTTGGGCTGATGCCTGGGCTAACGTCATCACCGCGCTGCTCTCTGCCGGTGTCGCCATCGCGCTCATCCGCCGCGCAAACGCTATCAGCTTCGCCGTCAATGACTACGCCCACCGCCTCTCCGACACCGAAAACGAGAAGCGCCGCCTCGAAGACAGCCTCCTCTCCGCCCGCAAGCTGGAGGATTGGAGCCGCATGTCCACCGCCGTCTCGCACGAGATCGCCAACCCGCTCGAATCCATTCAGAACCTCCTCTATCTCATCCGCACCTCGAAGAGTGTCAGCGATGAGGTCATCTCGCTGGCCTCCACCGCCTCCGACGAGACCGCCCGCGTCATGGAGATTTCCCGCTCCACCCTTTCGTCCTTCCGCCATTCCGACGCCGTCGAGCCCATGAGTCTGCTCGCCGCAGCCGAGAGTGTGCGCTTCCTGCTCGAGCCCGTCCTGCAAAAGAAAGGGCTCGCAATCGACATTCAGGCTGCTGGCGACCTCACCGTGCAGGGCTACCCCGGCGAGGCCCGCCAGGTGCTGCTCAATCTCGTCCGCAATGCCTGCGAGGCCACCAACACCGCCGGCGGGCGTGTCGAAATTCAGCTCACCGGCCGCGACTCCGACGTCGAAATCGTCGTCTCCGACCACGGCGTTGGCATCGATCCCACCGTCATGTCGACGCTCTTCCAGTTCGGCCACAGCACCAAGGGCGAGAGCGGAAACGGCATGGGCCTTTGGAGTGTGCGCCACATCCTCACGCGGCACGGAGGCACGATCTCCGTCCGGTCCACTCCCGGTGTAGGGACCAGCTTCACCCTCCGTTGGCCCCGCGAATGCTGTGGAAACGCAAGCGAAATGTCAGCTGCAACAGCCGCCTGACTACTCCCGCACCAGATTGAGTGATGGAGAACCGCCTGGAGGCAGATCGCTCTCGCCAATGAACTCCACATCGAAGATGAGCTCGGCATTCGCCGGAATCAGCCCCTTCGCGGCGGCTCCGTAAGCGAGCAGAGACGGGATGAACAACCGCCGCTTTCCTCCGACTCTCATGCCGGCAAAACCGGTATCCCATCCCACAATCACCTTCCCGTCACCACAGGGGAAGACGATCGGCTCACCTCGATCCAGCGACGAGTCGAATTTGCTCCCGTCCACCAGATATCCCGTGTAATGGACCGAAATCCAGTTGTGCGGGACAACCAGCGCACCCGTGCCGACCCGGATGTCGGCGTAGTCCAGCGAGTAGCTTTCCGGCGCACGCTTCCACCCGACGATGGGAGTCAGCGCCAGCCCTTCCAGCGGCGAGATGTAGTCCAGGTGCGCATCGCTCACGGTGTAAAGATGCCTCACACAGCTCGACCCGGCTGGGAGGGCCGGAACCTTGGCCGAAACCGCCGGAGCCTGAACGCAGCTCTCCACCGTCGGAGTCACGTCCTTCGCAACAGGCTGTATCAGCGGTGCCACACTACCTTGAACTTCTTTCAGACTCAGCCGAACGTCAGTCTGCGTAGCCTCGTCGAGATCGATCTTCTTCTCGTCGAGGTACGATCCTCCCTGAGCCTCGGCGCGAATACGATGCTGCCCCAGCGACACCGCCGAGATCCTCGACACCCCTTCGCCGAGGTCCCCCATCGCTTGCCCATCGAGTGTCCACCTGCAGGCCCGATCGCACGACACCAGAATCGTAGCGCCGCTCACCGGCCTCGCAGTCTGCCCGTACGCGGCAGAGGCAGCTGCCAAGACCAGCACAACCATCGGCAAGCGCATCGCGATTACATCCCAGCCATATCGTGGCAAACCACGGCTGGTCCTTTAGCCACCACAACCGCCTTCTTCCCACCCGCTATCCGGGACATCTTCTTCCCACTCGCATTTGCGTTCAACTCCTTCAGCATCCGCGCAAACCCATCGTCCCAGGCCTTCTTGTTCCCTGGCGTGGCATCCGGCTGCTGTCCGGCCCGCATAAATCCGTGCCCCGCACCCGCATATGTCACGGGCTCGTAGAACTTGCCCGCCGCCTTCATGTCCGTAATCGCCTGCGGAATCGTCGCGCCGATCCTCGCGTCGTTCTCGGCATAGAACCCATACACCGGCGCGTTGATCGACGCCATCCCCTCAGCCTTAGGGGCCGTCCCGTAGAACACAAACGCCGCGCTCAAATCCTTCCGATGCGTCGCAAAATCGAATGACTTCCCGCCGCCCCAGCAGAACCCCGCAACAAACAATTTGCCGTTCGCCGCTGGCAGCTTCTTGCCGTAATCCGCTACAGCATCCAGATCAGCATTCACCTGGCCGGCGTCCAGACTCATCACTGCCTTTGTCACCGGGTCCGTGCTCCCCGTCGTCGCGAACAGCGCATCCGTACCGCCGCCATTCGGCCCAATCTGGCTGAGAAGGTCCGGTGCCAGCACAATGTACCCCTTGGCTGCCAGTTCGTCCGCCTGCAGCTTGAACCAGTCGCTCTCGCCGAAAATCTCGTGAATCAGCACGATCACCGGGGCCTTCGCGCTAATCTCCGGGTACACCACATAGGTGGTCACCTTGCGGCCCCCGTGTTCCACCGTCACATACTCGCGGTGCCGAGGGCTCTTATCCAGAGCCGTCTTGGCCCAATCCTGCGCCAAAGCCGTGGAGCCACCAAACCATGAACCAGCGCAAAGCGCCAACGTCAGCAGGGAAGAGAAAAATCGCATCATGCCAATTAGTCTACTTCGCCGCCGTATCGCCCCGCAACCCTCGCTTATGTCGTCACGATCAATGCGCCGTTCGCTGGGAGGGAGGGGCTTCAGCCCCTCCATCATGGTCAATCGAACGAATGGGGCAGTAGCCCCGGGCCTTCGCAGCGACCGCTACCCCCGATTCATCCCATCGAAGATCGACCCGACGATCCCGCCCACAACCCCGCTCTGCACATTGCCTGACCGCCGCTCACCTGGCGCGTATTCCAGAATCTGGTGTGCAAGCCGCGAAATCGGGAGGGTCTGCAACCAAACCCGTCCAGGCCCGGTAAGCGACGCCAGAAACAGACCATCGCCGCCGAAGATCATGTTCTTGATCCCCGGAACCATCTGGATTTGGAACGAGATGCTTCCCGAGAACGCCCCTACGTGGCCCGGATGCACCCGCAGCGTCTCACCCGGCTGCAAATCCTTGATGATCACCTCGCCCGAAAGCTCGATCCACGCCGTCCCATAGCCACTGACCTTCTGCAGCAGAAAGCCGTCGCCGCCGAAGATCCCCGCGCCCAGTGACTGCTGGAAGCCCACGCCGATCTGAACCTGATCCGTCGCACACAGAAAGCCATGCCGATGAATCATAAACTCCTGCCCGCCGCCCACCTCGATCGGCAGAATATGCCCCGGAACCTTGGTCGCAAACGCGATCTCGCCAACCGCGCCCTGTGCGCGATACTCCGTCATAAACAGAGATCCGCCGCCCGCCACACGCTTGATCACGCCAAAGAACCCGCCGCCGCCGCCGAACTGCGTATGCGTCGTCATCTGGATCGATTGCGTCATCCAGCTCAATTCACCTGCCTCCGAAAACACACTCTCACCAGGCTGCAGCAGCACCTCCAGCACCGGCATCGTCGTCCCTTGAATCCTGCTTTGCATCCCGTTCCCCCTTGACTATCGACTGCCTGTTTTGCTCCTATGGTACGCGTGCACTACGCTCAATGTTCCAGTTCAACGTACCTTGGCAGCGCAGTTTTTCTTGTCATCCCCAGGGATCTGCTTTTGTTCCCTCGTGGTGCCCGTCTCAGCCAAGACCTTCATCCGCCAAGTCGGGGCTCAAAATCACTCCTCAGTTGGGGAAAGTGCTGGCATTCGCAATCCCAGCCCTGCACCTTTTGTGCTATATCTTGTGCATCGTTCGGTTACAAATTTACCGCTGGAAACCACTAAGCTTCCGACCGTTGCGAACCTATCTGATCGTCGCAGGGAATGTAACTTCAGCATTCTTGATAAGTTACGCACAAGGCGCAATTTTCTCTATTGTTACGCCTCTACCAGACAACCTATCTAACCCTCAGATTTCCAGTGCTTGATCGTATTCCGGGGGTAGCCAGACGAAACTATCCTGTGATAACTTCCGTCTGTCTCTCGGAGCCCTTATCCATCGCACTATAAAAGGGGCCTGAGTAGCTAAAGAGGAAATAGTAGTATGACAATTCAAAATCGCATTGCAGCGTCGCTCATGGCAGCGGCGCTTTTCACTGGCGCATCTTCTCTCTACGCCCAGACCGCTCAGAACCAGAACAGCAACACCACCGTACAGGACTGGAATACTCCGCCCGCCGGCACCGAGCAGGCAGGAGCCTTCCGCGACGGCATCGAAGCCGCGAAGCTCGACAAGCTCGCCAACCGCAAGGTTGATGCCAAGGCGTCCCACCTGTACCTCCACCCGCCCGTCAAGGGCGCAGCCCAGGCTGCATACCGCACCAGCTTCGAGCAGGGATACAACGCTGCCCTCAAGAACGCCGGCGGCATGTAATTCCAGCAGTCCCCCTGGCAATGAACGAGCGCCCCATGTTCGCCGCCGCTTCTTAAGCGTCGAACATGGGGTTCCTCATTTAAGCCGTGGTGTGCCAATGATCCTTGCCCAGCTTTCACGCCGGACTTCTAACGGTTTGTGTCCCTGCTGCCGATGCATCGGATATGTTGAGCCACAAATCCGCGGCAAAACTCCTCGCGCTCGGCGTGGTTTTCCTCTCCGGTTGTGGTTCGACCGGAATCCAATCCAGTGCGATCGTCTCTCAACGCACACCGGGTATCGGAGGCCGCGTACGAGGAGGCCAGCAGCCGCTCGCTGGTGCAACCCTCCAGCTCTACGCCGTCGGAATCGCGGGCGATCATTCTGCCGCCACGCCGCTCCTCTCCCAGCCCGTCACGTCAGCTGCGGATGGCAGCTTCTCCATCGGCGGCCTTTACCAGTGCCAACCATCGGATTTCGTCTACCTCACGGCCTCCGGCGGCAACCCCGGCCTCGGAACCGGCTTATCCAATCCCAACGCCGTTCTGATTACCGCGATCGGCCCCTGCGCCAATCTCACCAGCTCGATGAGCATTATCGTCAACGAGGCCAGCACCGTAGCCGCCGTCTATGCGCTCGCGCCCTTCATGGCATCGCCCTCCGCCATCGGCTACAGCCCCGCGAACCAGTCCGCGCTCGCCGCTGCCTTCGCCCTCGCATCCCAGCTTGTCGGCACCTCTTCCGGCACCGCCCCGGGCCAACTGATCCCCACCGGATTCACCGACCCGGTCATGCGCATCAATACCCTCGCCAACATCCTCGCTATCTGCGTCAACTCTGCCGGAGGCTCTTCCGGCGACGGCTCTCCCTGCGGCACGTTGTTCGCGTTGACCAACTCGTCTGCCGCCGACACGGCATCCGCTCTGCTTGCCGTGGCCGAAAACCCGTCGCGCAACGCATCCTCTCTCTTCCAAGTACCCTCGCCAAGCTCGCCGTTCCAGCCCTCTGAAAGCATTCCCCCGGCGGATTTCTCCGTCGCCCTTCTACCGGCGTCTGCGACCTCCATCCTGCCCGGCGCCAACGTCCAGATTCCGTTCACGGAAGGCTCCGGCTCGGTCGCCCATGACCTCTCCCCCAACCACAACGACTGCGTCTTCGCCTCCGGAGCCAACGCCCCGCCTGGGTGTCTGCCGGGATCGACCACCTCTCGCCCGGGTATAACAACGACACCCCGCGCTTCTGCGCCTTTGCGCCCAGCGCCAGCCTCAACGACCGGTCCGAATCCAACAGCCGCACCCGGACATGGTGCGGATACCTCCGCCCCATCACGGTCGGCATGGCGAATGTCTTCTACTCCATCCTGCTCGGAAGTTCGAATGAAGCCGGTATCGGCGCCTTCTGGATGAGCGGAAACAACCGGCCCGGAGCCGCCTACTACGCCGGCAGCTACGCGGGGTACGGTGTCCCCTCTTCCACCTCCGAGTCCGTCGTCGGATGGCATTGCGTCACCGAAACACTCGGCAGCGCCACCGATTCCACCGTCGACCATCTTTTCTACGACGACGCAGAGGTCACCTCCTACAACCATCAGGCGGCCTCCTGGGACCACCGCGCCGCCGGCGACTACGACGAACTTGGCCACGCTCCATGGTTTTATCTCGGTTTTTTCGAAGGCATCACCAGCTACCTGCTCGAATACCCGACCCTTCTCTCGCCAGCCGAGATCGCCGCCAACGTTCAGGCGCTGCAATCGTCCGTCTTCGCCGCTCGCGGCGTAGGAGCGACGCCCCCGCAAAGCACATCGACGATCCCCCAAATCCTATGTAACGGAGATTCCATCACCAACGAGTCGCCCGGCCCGGTGTCCTACTGCAACGAACTCACGGGCCTGAACCAGAACTTCAACATCACCAACGTCGGCCACGCCGGCTCCATTCAACTCACCATGGTCTCCAACGTCCCTCTGGTTGAAGGCGTTCTCTACGCCCCACGAGCACCGCTCAACATCGCATCCATGGCCGGCGGCATCAACGACATCAACATCAATTCGGCCACCGCTGCAAGCGTCTTCCAGGAGCGTGTGTGGTGGGCGCAAAAGGTAGCAGCAATCGGCTGGAAACCTGTCTGGCTCACCATGACCTCGTCGCAGGCCGGCGTCGACCCCATCGTCCAGGCCGTGAATGCCTCGCTCCGGGCCTCCGCCGCCGCTCTCGGCGTCACTCTCGTCGACTCCGCCACCGATCCCTGCCTCGGTGCCACCGGAGCCTTCGCCAACCCGCCGGGGTGCAACCTCTTCCTCGACGGGATTCATCCCAACCAGGCCGGCGAAGACTCCATCCGTAACTCTTACGTGAATTTCATCAACTACTCACCGGCTCAACCTCGACCGCCCCGACATTGGTATCCAGCGCGACCTACCAGCTCCAACCGGCCGATGCCTTCACCGCGATCGCATCGGCAGGCCCATCGACAAGTATCACGCTGCCCTCCTGCATCGGCTTCAGTGCGACCACGCCCTTCGTCATCAACAACGCATCCCCGGTCGCCTCTGTCACGCTACTCCCGGCCCCCGGCCAGACTCTGAACGGCGGCTCATCCCCGGTTGCAATTCCCAACCTGGCCGCCGTGACCGCAATCTCCCTGCCACTTCCGCCGTCTACAGGAGGCTGTGCCTGGGTGGCGCAATAACCTGCTTCTTCTCGGCAACCCCATCGTTGTTCTCGCGACCAAATCCGCTATACAGCGGATGTCATCTTGCCAACAAAAGCCAGCTTCACCGCCATCAACACCAGCGGAACCGTTGCCTTCGGCCCTGTCTCCAACACGACATCCCTCCAGAGTCCCGTCTCCTTCGCGCTCGATGGCGCAGGCGACATCTGGTACGCCAACTCCACCTCCAACGCCTACTTCTCCATCGGCGAGATCAGCCCCACCGGCTCATTCCTGACCCCCACCTCGGGCTTCCCCACCTCCGGCCTCATCCCCACCGGCATCAACAATCCCGTCGCCGTCGCCATCGACGCCTACGGCAACCTCTGGATCGTCAACTACCCCATCGGCAACAACGCGATCCTCGGCTTCCTGCAAAAAGTTCCCGCCGTAGCCATCCCCAAAAACCAGCAATACTACTAACCCACTATCCCCTCTTCGTTGTCATCCTTCGCCGCAGGCGGAGGACCTGCTTCTCGCCCGCCCCACCCCACCCTTCCGGGTGCCCCATCTCAATCGGCCCCATCG
>JANXWZ010000053.1 GCA_025350865.1 Rhodanobacteraceae bacterium | reverse complement strand
CGATGGTAAAGCGCGGCCTGGATGGCGAGCGCGGCGTTGAGGCCGACGATGCGGTCGCAGAGATTGATGGGGGCGTAGCGCGGCTTGCCGTCGATTCGCTCGAAGATGCCGGAGATGCCGGATGCGGCTTGCATGAGGTCGTCGTAGACGGCCGCGCCGGCGTATGGGCCGCTCTGGCCGTAGCCGCACATGGTGCAGTAGATGATGGCCGGGTTGAGCTTCGCGGCGGCGTCGTAGTCGAGGCCGAGGCGGACGAGGGCCTGGGGGCGGACGTTGGAGGCAAAGACGTCGGCTTCGGCGATGAGCTTGGTGAGCAGCTGCATGTCGCCGGGCTGCTTGAGGTCCAGGACGACGCTTCGCTTGTTGCGATTGGCTTCGAGAAACAAGGGCCCCATGCCGGGATTTCGCATGGGGCCGACGTAGCGCATGGAGTCGCCTTGCGGGGACTCGATCTTGAGGACATCCGCGCCGAGATTGCCGAGGATCTGCGTCGCGGATGGCCCCATGATGACAGTAGTGAGATCGACGACCTTGATGCCGTGGAGTGGTCCGCTCATGTTCCCATCTTCGCATCTTGCTGGCGCTCAATGCGCCCGGCGGCTATGAGGTCTTAGACCAAAGCTTTCTTATAGAGCGCCGTGAGCTCACTCCAGGCGCGTTCAGCGGCGGCTTCGTTGTAGGGCTGGCTACCCTTGACGGTCCAGCCGTGGTCGGAGCCGGTGTAGACCTCTACTTTTGCGGGGACGTGGGCTGCGGCGAACGTTTCCTTGAGCTTGTCCTTGGCGGCTGGGTCGCGCTTGTCGTCGTTGTCGGCTACGCCGCAGTAGACCTGGGCTTTCATGTTGGGGATCATGAGGTGCGGGCTGTCGGGTTTATCGGTAACGAGACCGCCGCCGTGGAAGGTTGCCGCGGCTCCAATGCGCGTGGGGACTGTGCCGGCGGTGCGGAAGGTGAGCGGTCCGCCCATGCAGTAGCCCTGCACGCCGATTTTGGCCTTCTTGCTGGTCTGTGGCTGGGCGTCAAGGAAGGCGATGAGAGATTTGGAGTCGCTGATGCCAGCGTCGGCTGTTAGAGCGGCGGCCATGGGCATGACCTTGGCGCGATCTTCCGGCTTGTTGAAGTCGAACGATCCGTCTACGACAGGGGCCTTGTGGTTGCGATAGAAGGGATTGGGGACGAGGACGACGTATCCCTGCGCGGCGAGGCGACTGCCCATCTCGCGGAAGACGGGGCGGAGGCCGAGAATGTCGGTCCAGATAAGCACGGCGGGCCAGGGGCCCTTACCCTTGGGATAGAAGAGCGCGGCATCGGCGACGCCGGTGGCCATGGGCACGTCGACGTCCTTTTCAACGACGTTAGCTTGCGCGTGGGCTGCGGCGGAGGTAAGCAGGACAGTTGCGGCGGCGCCCATGCCGAAGTTGCGGCGGGTGATGGTGGGATCGTAGGTGAGGCCCTGGTGGATGAGGTCATCGCACATGTGTGGTGTCTCCTTGAATCTGCGTTTCCAAAATAGTATCTCGTGGATGGCCTGGAAGTATTGTCCCCGGAGACAACTACGGAGATTCTGGCTTCGCCAGCACGACGGTTGTGGTGGTGGAGGAATGTGCGGAGGTTATGGTTCGACCAGCCATGCGACAGGGCCGATGAGGCCTGAGGGAAGCAAGGGGGAGGAGGGTTTGTATTTGGTGATGTTGGTGGAGGTGATGCGGGTGGTGACGCCGGGTTGAAGGTCGCCGATGATGCGGTTGGGCCAGAGGTTTGTCACTTCAATCTCGATCTCGTTCTGGCCGGGCTTGAGGTACTGATCTACACGGAGGGTGTAGGGCTTCGCCCAGACGGTACCAGCAGTCCTGCCGTTTACTTTGACTACGGCGATTTCTCGAACATCGGCGAAGCTGAGCCAGACGCGCTTGCCGGGGGCGACCTCAGGAGCGAGGAGGGTGGTGCGGTAGGTTGCGGTGCCGGAGAAGAAGCGCACGGCGGGGTCGGGCGAGGTGGTCCAATCCTTGAGGTCGCTGGTTGAGATTGGCGCTGGCGGGCCGCCACGGTCTGGTTGGAAGGATATTTCCCACGGGTGGATGGGTTCGGCGGGGGCTGACTTTGCAGAGCTGCCCAGGGGTTGCGGCAGGCGCGATTGTTCGTTGGTGAAGGCCACGATGGTGGAGCCATAAGGAGGTAGCTCGATGGTGAGCTGAGATGTGCCATCGACGATGCGCGCGGACGGCGCTGCGAGCATTTCGCCGGTGACGGCATCCCATAGCTCGGGCTTCTTGCCTGCTGTGCGGAAGGCGATGTCGTGGCGGGAAGCATGGCTGGAACCGTTACGCAGGTAGTAGAGGTCTGTCGCGCCGATTTGTTGATGGATGTAGTCGAGTTCGCCGGAGGATGTGGACTGCAAGGGGCTGGGACCAGCTTCCTGCACGTTGACGTCGGGAGCGAGGTGCATGAGCTGGAAGGCGGCGTGGGCGTTCGCGGTGCAGAAGACCGATCCCTTGCCGTAGGCGTGAGCCGCAGATGCGTAACAGCCAGCGCCCCAGACTTTGGCCACGAGGGCGGCGAAGCCTGACTGGTTGGCGGATGTGGTTTGTCCGGTTGGTGACGTGGGCGGCAAGCCGATGACGACACCGCCCTCGCGGACGTAGGCTTCGATGCGTTGGAGAGCGGGGAGCGACAGGCGTCCGGTGGAGGGGAGAGCGAGGGCCTTCCATTCCATTCCGGTGGGGCCGCGCAGCTTTCCGCCCTGCATGGTGATGGTGTGGAGGAGGGCGTCCTCGTTGGTGACGTCGTAATCGTAGCCGGGGAGGACGTGGGCGGGGTCGTCGGCCTTGAGGCGGACGAAGGCGGGGATGTTGTCGCCGTAGAAGTAGAGGAGGTCGTTGACGGGGCGACCCTGCTGCATCAGGAACTGGGCGCGGTTGAGGTATTTGAAGAACTCGTTGCCGGCTTTGAACCAGGTGACCTTGGGATTGAGATGGGTACCGGCAAAGTATTCCTGACCGGGGAGGCCGGTGGCGGCGGGGCTGGAAGTGAACTCGTGCCAGACGACGCGGTTCATGCCTTCGGTGATTGCCATGTCGAAGCTGGGTTTGAGGTCGTCCGAAAGGCTCTCGGACCATTGGGGACCGATGGAGGTTTCGCCCTCCTGCGCGATGATGGATTTGCCATAGATGTGGGCGGCGCTCGCTGCCTCCTTGGCGTAGAAGCGGGAGTCGTCAGAGGCGCGGTGGGGGTTGGGCGACCAGAATTCGGTTTGGGCGATGGCTGCGCCGCGAAAGGTTTCGAGGGCATCGATGGGCGCGCCGTGGGGGCCGCCGCTCTCGGATTGCGTGCCCATTCCGTGCAGCTTCGCTTTCTCTGCGAAGACGTCGTAGTGTTCCGCGACGACGAGGTCTGCGACGGTGCGGCGTAGATCGGTGAGGAAGCGGGTGCTGCGGTCGGAGTCGCCGATGACGCGGCCGGTTGCGACGGGCAGCCAGAGGACGGGGTCGTAGCCGCGACGTTTGGTGAACTCGTCGCGGAAGTGATCGGTCCAGTTGGTGCCCTTGAGCTCCCAGCTATCGGAGGCGAGGTACTTGAGGCTGTGGAAGGGTTTGGCTGCGGTGAGCAGAGGCTCGACGACCTGGTTCCAATAGGTCTCGAAGGCGGTGCGGCTCATGTAATCGATGGCGAGACCCTGCCAGCCTGCGCTGGAGGTTGAGACACGGGCGTCGGAGTCGGTGTAGCCGATGCGGAGGATCTCCCAGTCGCCGGTGGGTGGTTGCCAATGGAGGGTACCGCTTGCATCTGTTTGCGCGGTGAGGTCGCGGACGTCGGCGAGGTCGGCGTCGGCTGGGTTTGGACCTGCGGAGGGGAGAAGCATGGGGGAGGAGTCAGGCATGCTGAACCCGGTTTCGATGGCGGCCGAGCGACCTTGCAGGATCTGGTCTGACTCGGCCGATACAGTGGCACCGGGTTGCAGGGGCAATGCGGTGCCGTGCTTCAAGGGATAGGCGAGGACGGCAATCTGGCGATAGAAGCCGTTCTTGATGGCGGGCATGGGCAGCGCATAGGTTGCGGCGGTGGCGTTGTGAAGGTCGACGTGGCTCCAGGTGAGGATCTTGGAGGCTTGCTCGGGGTTGACGGCGGGGCCGCCGAGGTTCCAGCCACTCACGATGTTGAGGGTGATTTCCAGGCCGAGACGGTCGGCCTCTTTGAGTGCGTGGCGAAAGAGTTCTACCCAGGCGGGGCTGCCGAAGTCGGGGCCGTGGGGGACGGGGAGATTGCCTTCCTGATCGGCTCCGTTGGCGTCGACGAGGAGGGCTCCGCCAAAGCCGGCGGCTTTCATCTGCTCGAGGTCATTGGTGATGGTGGCTTTGTCAGTGTTGCCGTTGAGCCACCACCAGTAGCAGCGGAGTCGGGCGGCGGGCGGCGGGTCGACGAAACCGGCGCGAAGCTGCTGGATGGAGGGCTGCGGCGGCTGTTGCGAGTGGGCAGCGATACCGGTCGAGAGTGCGCCAAGAAGCAGGGTGCCGCGAGTGATCCATCGGGTGAGTCGCATCCGTATCCGCCCATGGGCTTTGGAGTTGAGAGCCCGCACCAGTTTAGAGGGAATTGGGGGTTGCCGTTGGCGGATGCAACGGCGACCCTTGGTAGGGCATGATCTTCGAGTTTAGAGTGGCGCGTTAAGAGTTTTGAGTTAGGGCCTTGTAGCTGCCTAGCTGCGCAGGATTGCTATGGAAGGGGCTTTCCGGCGATGGTTGCGGCCTGGGTGTCGCGGGAGAGGTTGGGGTTTTGCGGACGACCGCCTTGTTGTCCCTGGGGGCGGGGTGCCTGGTTCGGATTTGCGGGGCCGCGTGCGACGTAGATCCACCACTCGGTCTTGGTCTTGGAGAGGTTGATGTTGGAGTGGTCGGTCTTGCCGGTGGGCGGGACGAGATAGGCCGAGTTTTCCTTCATGTCGAGGAGGTCGCTGCCCATGAGGACGGGGATGCTGCCGGGTGAGATTTTCGTCCAGATCTCCTCTGTGCCGGGGGTGTGGCTATGGGGTTGAGAGACGGCCCAGGGCTGCAGCATGACGGTGTAAATGCGCTCGCCTTGAAGCAGGCCATCAGCCGCGCTGAAGATGCAGCGTGAGGTGTTGTTCCAGTGAGCGTTCTCCTCGCACCAGGACAGGAGGCGGGTGTCGCGGACGATGAGCGAGTTCTTGGCGTTGGGGCCGCCGGTCCACTGCATCATGATCATCGAAAGAGGCTTTTCGGAGGAGGTGTTGATAAAACGATGGGCAACGGAGGGCGGGACGAGGATGGCCATGTCCGAGCGCAAGGCCCAGGACTGCTTGCCATCGTCGAGACGGCCTTCGCCGCTCTTGATGTAGAAGAAGTAGCTCTCAGGGTAGGTTTCTAGAGGGGTTTGCGAGCCGGGAAGCAGCTCGGCAGTCGCAAGGGACTTGCGGTATTCGAGCACATTGGCCTGGGGGCCGGGCTGGTTTGGATCGCCGGCGTTGAGAATGGAATGGGTGAGCAGCGTTCCGTGAGAGAGATGGACGGGCTGGGTGGAAGGGTCGCCGAGGAAGCGATTGACGGACACACTTTCGACTTCATTGAGGCCGACGAAGACCTGACGCTGAGAAGCGACGGGCGCAGGAGCCCGCGGGGTCTGGGCGGCCGCGCCGGAGAATGCTAAGAGCAGGAGGGCGAGCGACAGGAGTCTCATGTGTTCCTCTTCTTGGAATATGGGGAGAAGCTTACGGGAACCTGTCACACAGGTCAAACGAAGGTGGTTGGTGGAATTTAATGACAGCAGTTATGCGATAGTCGTGGTGGCACCTGTAGGTCGCGCCTTCAGCGCTCTCGTCGTGTCGTTGACCGAGCCCTGGGGCGCTGCCCGAGGCTGGTATGAAAAGGGGCCTTTGGCCCTGAAGCGCAGATCAGATTTGACTCACCCATTGCATCCTGGCAGGCCATCGGAATACGGAGAATCTTCGCTTTGCTCAGAGTGACCTCGGTGGTGGATTGAACTCAGAATGTTGGAAGAGCATTGACCTGTCATACAGGAGCTTGCTAGGATGCAGTCGCTCGGCAGAATCGATTTTGGAAGGAACGAACTGATGACGAAGATGACTTTGCTGAGATGTGCGGCGATGGCGCTGGTCGGGTCGAGCGGCCAGGGGCAGGCTCCGCAGGCGCATATCCAGAACAGGCAGCTTCGGGCGACTGTTTATTTGCCGGATGCCAAGAATGGTTTTTATCGGGGGACACGGTTCGACTGGTCGGGGGTGATCTGCGACCTGGAATTTGCGGGGCACCACCTGTATCGACCGTGGTTTACGGCTACCGATACTGAGGTGAGGGATTTCGTTTACAAGGATGACGGGATCGTCGTTGGGCCCAACAGCGCGATGACGGGGCCCGTGGAGGAGTTCCAGACACCGATTGGATATGACACGGCGAAGGCTGGCGATACGTTTTTGAAAGTGGGCGTGGGACTGCTACGCAAGGCGGATGACACGCCGTATCAGTTTGGCAAACATTTTGAAATTGTGGATGGCGGTAAGTGGACGGTTAAGTCGACGTCGAGCTCGGTTACGTTTGAGCAGGTGCTGGGTGACAAGGATAGCGATTATGGGTATGTCTACACCAAGACGCTGCGGCTGGTGGGCGATAGCAGCAGCCTGACGATTGAACATCGGCTGAAGAATACGGGCAAGCTGGCAATCGTGTCGAAGCTTTACGACCACAATTTCTTGACGGTCGATGGCATGGGTGTGGGTTCGGCTTATTCGATGAGTGTGCCGTACAAAATTGTGCCGACGCGTGCGCCGGATGCCAAGTTTGCGACGATTGAAGGGTCGACTGCAAGCTATATTGCGGATTTGCAGGGGCAGGATCGCGTGACGTTTGGCTTGCAGGGGTTTTCTGCCGAAGCCAAGGATTATCACTTCGTGATCGTCAATAAGGCTGCGAAGTTACGTGTGACGATTGTGGGTGATCGCCCGCTGACAAATGCGAGCGTGTGGTCGATCCGCAGTGTGATGGCCGTGGAGCCGTTTATCGATGTGAAGGCTGACCCGGGTAAGGAAATGACGTGGAGCTACACGTATAGCTACGAGACGGTGGGTTCGAGTTAGTGCGCTGGGGGTGAGAGAAGCAGACGCAGATCCCTGCGGGATGACAAACAAAGGGCAAACTTGCGGTATCAAGTTGGGATATGGGAGCAGTGACGATCGCGGGGTGTTGTGTTCAAGCTGCCGAGGATCTGATGTAGGCTGAGTTAGGTTCCGGCGAGTGTTCCAGCGGCTCGGGACGATGTTAGAACAAATTTCGCGAAGGTGTTTCGCCGCCAGAACGGCAACTACGGAGATTCTGGCTTCGCCAGAATGACGGCGGTATTTGGTTTGCGGTATAGCAACGAGAAATTTGCTCTATTTGGCGGTCACAGGATTCGGACTTATATGGGGGAAAGAGATTCGCATGCCCAATGACTCGCTGACAATGCGTGTGACGGACTACATCTTCAAATTCATCAAGGATAACGAACTATCCACGGGAGAGTCGCTTCCGTCCGAGTTGCGGACGAGTACGGAGCTGAACATTAGCCGGGGTATTGTTCGAGAGGCGTTTCGTTCGCTACAGGTGGCTGGAATTATCGAGAAGGAAAATGGCCGGTCTCCGAAAGTGGGCGTGTTGAACGGCGAATTTCTGACGCACCTGATGGTTCATGCGATCTCCACGAAGCAGATTTCGGTGCAACAGGTACTGGAACTGCGGACGTCGGTTGAGATGCTGGCGGCAGAACTAGCGGCGCGGAAGCGCACCCGTGCCGATGTGCAACGCCTGCGCGAAGCGGCTGCCGGGCTGAGGCAAAATGTCAACAAGCTGGATATGTTCGTTCAGCACGATCTTGATTTTCACGATGTGATCAACCGCGCTTCGGGGAATCCGCTGATTGAGGTGATTTGCACGGCGATGCACGAGACGATGCAGGAATCGATGCGCATCGGAATCCAGAAACGCCGCGGCTCTGCGGAGATGATGCGGGTTGTGAAGTCGCACGAGATGATCGTGGATGCGATTGAAGGACAGAATTCGGGATTGGCCGGGCTGCTGATGAAGAAGCACTTTGCGGATGCGAAAGCCGCGCTGGCGAAGGTGCAGGGGAAGTAAGGGCCGCGGATTGGTTACCAGTGTTGGGCGAAGGCCAAGGCAGAAGCAGGTCCCTGCGGGATGACAAACAATGAGTTGAGAGTGGACAGTTTAGAGTTTGGACTTAGCGCGCGGGCGATTTAACGACGGGGCGCAGGAGCAGGATTGCTCCGCCGGCGAGCATCAGGGATGCCGACATGAAGAGGTAGCCCGCCTTGGAACTGCCGGTGGCCCCTTGCAGGTAGCCGACCACCCAACTTCCTACGAACGATCCTAGCGCCCCCATACTGTTGACCAGCGCGGTGACTTCTCCAGCTACGTTGCTCGGCAGCATCTCCGGGACGATGGCGAAGAATGGGCCGTAGGGTGCGTACATGGCGGCTCCCGCGAGGATGAGAAACGCAAAGGCCGCCCAGAAGCTGTAGCTGGTGGCAACGTAAGAGCCGAGGAAGGCGAATCCGGCCAGGAACATGCAGGGCCACACAAAGGTTGCGCGGCGCAGGACGCGATCGGAGAAGTGCGACACGATGAGCATCGCAACGATGGCGAAGGCGTAGGGAATCGCGCTGAGCAGGCCGGTAACGCCGATGCCTGAAGACGATCCTTTCTGGATGATGACGGGGAGCCAGATGACGAAGCCGTAGACGCCGATGGACCAGAGGAAGTATTGGGCGCAGAGCAGAAGGACGTTGGGGTTTTTGAGTGCCGCCGTCATGTTGGCCACAGGGGCCAAAGTGGACTGTTCGAGGTCGAGCGCGGTTTGGAGGGTTTCGGCTGACTGGGGGCTGACCCAAGCGGCGTCCTGGGGGCGGTCGCGGATGACGAAGTACCAGATGACGCCCCAGAGAACGGAGGGCAGGCCCTCGATGATGAAGGTCATCTGCCAACCAAACATCTTGATGATGTAACCCGTAACGGCCGACATCCAGAGGACGGTGACGGGGTTGCCGAGGATGAGGATGGTGTTGGCGCGGGAGCGCTCCTTGCGGGTAAACCACTTGGTGAGCAGGATGAGCATGCCGGGTAGGATGAAACTCTCCGCGGCACCAAGCAATAGGCGGTCGAGGGCGAGGACCCAGAAGTCCTTGATGACACCAGTGAGCGACGCGAGGATTCCCCAGGTGACGAGCGAAGCGAAGATGAGGCCGCGCGCGGAACGCTTGCGGGCGTAGGCGGCTCCGGGAATCTGAAAGAGGAAGTAGCCGAGGAAGAAGAGCGAGCCAAGCAACGCCGATTGGCTGGACGTGATGTGGAGCGTGTCGGCGAGGCCGGCGGCGGCTCCGAAGCCGTAGTTGGCGCGGTCGACATAGGCGAGGCTGTAAGTGACAAAGACGGCGGGGACGATGTAAAGCCAGCGCTTTTTGAGGTCGGGCTGATGGGTGATCGCGGCTTGGGACAAAGAGTTTTCGTCCTGAGAGTCTTGTGATTCAAACGCCATGGATCATCCTCTAAGTTCGGTGTGTCTGAAGTTCTTACCTGGGATACAGCGGGCTGCGGGCCTAGAGCAGGAGAAAATTCGCGCCGCGAATAAAACCGGTTTTGCGCCCGAACAAGTATGAGGCAAGGCAGGGAGACATGGGCAAGGTGACGTGGTCTTGTCGACGAGATTAGCAATAACCTGTTATATACGTCCAGGATGGTTAAGGCAGGTTGACCTGTATTACAGGAGACTGCTAGGCTACAGACGCTTGAGCGAGGAGATATCAGTGCGTAGAGACTTGGCATGGAAGTCCATGGGGCTTGTGGTTGCGGGTTTGCTGGTTGGGGTGGGATGCAGCTCTGCGCTGGGGCAGAACCTGCCGGCGAAGAAGCCGCAGCCGACGCCGGAAAAGGTAATCGCGGAGCATATTGCCGCGCTGAATGCCTGCGACTGGAATCGCATGATGGCGCAGTACGATGACGACGTTGAATTTATGTCCAAGGACGGCGGAATCGTCAAAGGGCGCAAGGCGATTGGGGAGATGTTCAAGAAGGCACTGCAGCCTCCCTCGGGCGGAGGGCAGTGCGGGATGAAGCTGATCCCGGAGCATACTGTCGTTGTTGGTGGGACGGTGAATGTGGTGTGGCGCGTCGAGGCTCCGTTCTTTGCCGCACCGTATCGTGGATCAGAGGCGTTTGAAACCCGCAATGGCCTGCTGGTGGTGCAGGTGACGACGTGGGATCCGGCCGCAATCAAGATGAAGAAGTAGTACGCGGGAGAGAGACTTGAGACAGGTTCGTAGGTCTGCGCTGACGTTGGTGTGCCTTGGCGCGGTGGTGGGATTCTCGTGCGTTTGGACTGCGGCTCGTGGACAGCAGGCGAAGGCGGCGGCGCGCGAAAGTCTGACCAACGCGCAGTTCGATGAGCTGTTCAAGAAGCTCTCGAACTGGGGCAGGTGGGGGAAGGAAGACCAGCTTGGCACGCTGAACCTGATCACACCGCAACGCAAGCGGGAGGCCGCGGCGCTGGTGAAAGCGGGTGTGTCCGTCTCGCTGGCGCGGGATCTGAATACGGTGAAAGCGATCGATAACCCGGACCCGTTCCGCGACACGATGAATCTGGGCGTGGACGAGAAGTTCAACATGGACGCTTACACGGTGAACTTTCACGGGTTCGCGTTTAGCCACTTCGACGCTCTCTCGCACACGTATTACCAGGGGCATCTCTACAACGGGTATCCGGCGAGCGCGATTACGGCGGCTGGCGCAAGTGTGCTGGACAGCTCGCTGTACAAGGATGGAATCTTTGCGCGGGGAGTCCTGATCGATATTCCGTCGTTACGGGGGCTGCCGTATCTGGAGAAGAACGCGACGATCAGTGGGCGCGATCTGGATGAGTGGGCGGCCAAGTCAGGCGTGCATGTTCAGCCGGGCGATGCGGTGGTGATTCGCACGGGGCGGTGGGCGTTGCGCGATGCGAAGGGGCCGTGGGACATCGGGAGCGCCTCTGCGGGGCTTGATCCATCAGCGATGGAGTGGTTGCACAAACATGACGCTGCGTTGCTGGTGAGCGATGCGGCGCATGACGCGATTCCTTCGGCGGTTCAAGGCGTGGACTTTCCGATTCACGTGCTGGCGATTGTGGCGATGGGGATGCCGCTGGCGGACCAGTGCAACCTGGAAGATGTCGCCAAAGAAGCGCAAAAGCTGCACCGGTATACGTTTCTACTGACGCTTGCGCCGGAACCGGTGAAGGGCGGGACGGGGTCTTTGGTGAATCCGATCGCAACGTTTTAAGGGTGGCCTGGCTTGGGTTCATGGCGGAATTCTGATGGGAAAGGGCAGCAATTCTGAGGCAGGGTTGTCATCCTTGGGGGTCCTTCGACTTCGTTTGTCGCAAAGGCGCGACAAACTCCGCTCAGGATGACCGATGTCTTTTGGTATAAGGCATGCTCTATAGTGGGGTCGCATCGACGGTTTTCGTGGTTTTCATAAGGGAACTGTTGGAACGATTCGGAGGCTTCGTTGAAGAAGACCAAGGTGGCGATTTTCGGTACGGGATGGATGGGCAGCGTTCACACGGAGGCGTTGCGACGGCTCGGCAATATCGACGTTGCGGCTGTGGCGGCGGGGTCTGCGGAGCGGGCGCGAAAGTTTGCGGATGATGTCTGCATTGAGCGTTCCACCGGGGACTTTCGCGAGCTCTTGGCGGACCCGGAGATTGAAGCGGTGCACATCTGCTCGACCAATGAACTGCACTTTGAACAGAGTATGGCGGCGCTGGCTGCGGGCAAGCATGTGCTGTGCGAGAAGCCGCTGGCACCGACGGTTGCCGAAGGGCGGCAGATGCTTGCGCTGGCCCAGGAGAGGGGGCTGGTGCATGGCACGGTGTATAACGTGCGCAGCTATCCGCAGGTGCAACAGATGAGGCATATGCGGCTGGCGGGGGAGTTTGGCGACATACGGTATGTGCAGGGGACGTACTCGCAGGACTGGCTGTTTTACGACACGGACTGGAACTGGCGGATTGACTCGGGCAAGTCGCGGACGTTTGCGGATATTGGGACGCACTGGTGCGACCTTGCGGAGCATGTGACGGGGCAGCGGATAACGTCGCTGTGCGGCGATCTTGAAACGTTTCTGAAGACGCGCAAGAGGCCAAACGCGCAGGTGGCGACGTTCCAAGGCAAGGAACTTCGGCCGGACGACTACACGGAAGTGCCGATTCAGAGCGAGGATTTCGGTGCGGTGATCTTTGAGATGGGCGAGACGACCCGGGGCTGCATGACGACGAGCCAGGTGGCTGTGGGTCGGAAGAACCGCATCTTTCTGGAAGTGTTTGGAACGAAATGTTCTGCCGCGTGGGATGCAGAGCGGCCGGATGAGCTGTGGATCGGGCATCGCAATAAGCGCAGCGAAGTCCTGCTCAAAGATAGCGTTCTGTTTGAGGAGAAGGCCCGAAGTTTTGCGGATCTCCCGGGCGGACATAGCGAGGGATACGACGATACGTTCAAGCAGACGTTTCGGCGTTTTTACCAGTCCGTTGCGGACCGCGGTGCGCCAGTGGAGTATCCGACATTTCAGGATGGAATACGGCAGTTGCAGATTGTGGACGCGGTGGTTGCGAGTTCGGAACGGCGTGGATGGATCGACTTCTCATAGGTCAAACTACGCGGTAGTTCTATTGAGAACTTATGCGTCGGTCCAGTCTATTTCCAGCTCTACCATTGATAGTTTGGAGTGCTATTCTTGTCCAGACCTGAAGTTCTGAACTATTTTCGATAGGGGATTTGTTCGTATGTCAGCCGATCAAAACTACACGCCGCCCAACGACATGCCACCCGGTCCCATCTACCCGATGTTGGCGGGGCAGAAGGCTTTGGTTACGGGTGCGAGCAAGGGTCTGGGCCAGGCGATGGCGATAGGATTCGCTGAGGCGGGGGCCGATGTGCTGGTGAACTATCGCGGGGATCGTGCGGGCGCTGAAGATACGGTTCAAATGATCGAGAAGCTGGGCCGGAAGGCGGTTGCGTTCGAGGCCGACGTGGCCAGCGAAGAGCAGACGCAGGCCATGTTTCGTTGCATGATCGAGACGTTTGGGCGGATGGATATTTGTGTCTCGAATGCGGCGGTGCAGATGAACGCTCCGGTGGATGAGATGACTTTGGAGCAGTGGCAGCGCGTGATTGACGTGAACCTGACCGGAACATTTCTGTGTGCGCGAGAGGCTATTCGGCAGTTCAAAAAGCAGGGAGTTGATCGCAGCATTTCGTATTCGATGGGGAAGTTGATCCTGATCAGTTCTGTACACGACATCATTCCGTGGGAGGGCCATGCCAACTATGCGGCGGCCAAGGGCGGGATGATGTTGTTTATGAAGAGCCTGGCGCAAGAGGTGGCGCATCTGCGCATTCGGGTGAACTCGATTGCCCCGGGGGCGATCCGGACACCGATGAATGTGGAGAAGATTACTTCGCCCGAGATCTACCAACAGCAACTGCTGAACCTGATTCCGTGCAAGCGGATTGGAGAGCCGGAAGATGTATCGCGGCTGGCGGTGTGGCTGGCTTCAGACCAGGCGGATTATATTCACGGCTCAACGATTTATCCGGACGGCGGCATGTTGCTTTATCCCGGATTTATTGGTGCGGGCTAGCTACTCGACGGAGAACTCCTGTGATGGTGAATGAAGAGCGTAGATCGCGAATGCGCAGGGCGATGCAGGTCCGGGGGATCGACGCGCTGATCGTGCGTCTGCCGGAGAATGTGTTGCTGCTGAGCGGCCATTGGCCCATGATCGGCGCGGCTTACTGTATTTTCCCCGCAGAGGGCAGCGCGGTGTGCGTGGTGCCTGGGTGCTACAAGGCCGAGGCGCTGGCATCGCTGGTGGATTGCGAGGCGATGTTTTTCCCGTATGGCGGGGCGCGGGATCAAACGGCTTCGATAAGCATTCGCGAGTTGATTGGGATGCATGCGGGGCGGGGCTGGAAGCGGATCGGGTATGAGGGGAATTTCGAGGTGACTGCGCCCTCGTGGAATGCCGCGGAAGCGATGGTTCCGGCTGCGGATACGTTGGGAATGTTGACGGCGGTCTTTCCGGATGCCGAGTTGGTGGATGTCACGGCGTTGATCCTGCACGAGCGGTTACGGAAGACCGAATACGAGGTGGGGCGTCTGGCGATTGCCAGTGAGGTTTCGTGCTTTGGCCTTGCGTCGTTTCAGGATGCGGTCAAGGTCGGCGTGTCGGGCGTGGAGCTAGCAGCGCTTGTGGAGCACGCGATTATGGTGCAGGGGACGGGGTATCGCGGGAGCGTTCGGGTGCGTGGGTTTGCCCAGGTGACGACGGGTGCGGCTGAGACTGCGATGGCGCACCGGCCGAACATTATTTCGACGCTGCGACCGGTGGCCGATGGTGACTTCGCCGTGCTGGAACTGGGCGTGGTGGTGGATGGTTATTGGGCGGATCGGACGCGGGTTCGCATTGCGGGGACGGCGAGGGATGAGCAGATCAGGATTTACGAGACGGTGGTGAAGGCCCAGGAAAAAGCGGTTGCCGCGATTCGACCGGGGGTTCGGGCGCGCGACGTGGACGCGGCGGCGAGGTCCATCATCGAGGACGCAGGTTATGGGGCGGATTTCCCGCACATTACCGGCCACGGGTTGGGCTTTGGGTATCACGAGGCAGCGCCGATTCTGGGGCCGGAGTCGAACGATGTTCTGGAAGAAGGGATGTGCACTTCAGTCGAGCCGGGGATCTACACGAGTGTGTATGGCGGCTGCCGGATTGAGGATGATGTGGTGGTGACGAAGGACGGAGCGCTGGTGTTGGGGCCTTACCGCAAGTCTTATCTGTGACCAGAACAGGGCGAGCAGAGCAGAAGGACAGGAGATGGGGTTATGGGATCGGTGAGCATCGCAGAAGCGTACAAGAGCACACTGCACGAGATGACGCAGACGACGCAGACGGTGTTGTGGAATGACTCGGCAACACTGGCTGAGTTGACGTACACGATCGAGCATGGGGGCGTGGGTGCGACGTGCAACCCGGTGATCGTGCTGGAAGCGCTGAAGAAGGAGTCTCAGCTTTGGAACCGGCGAATTGCGGAGTTGGCGGGCGAGCATCCGCAGGCGACGGAAGATGAAATTGGGTGGCTGCTGATCGAAGAGATTTCTGCGACGCGGGCAAAGCTGCTGGAGGGAATCTTCACCGAGCATAAGGGCAGGAATGGACGGCTTTCGATCCAGACCGATCCCCATTTTTATCGCGACCCCGAGCGTCTGCTGGCGCAGGCGCTGCGCTTCAATGCGCTGGCCCCGAACATGCTGGTGAAGATTCCGGTGACGGCGGCTGGGGTGGTGGCGATTGAGGAAGCGACCTACCATGGTGTGAGCATCAACGCCACGGCGTGCTTTACGCTGCCGCAATGTGTGGCGGTTGCAGAGGCCGTGGAGCGGGGGTTGACGCGGCGGGAGCAGGAAGGCAAAGACATAGCGACGATGGGGCCGGTGTGCACGATTATGGTGGGTCGCCTGGATGACTGGTTGAAAGTGGTTGCGGAGAAGCAGCAGATCACAACGGGGGAACCGGGCTACCTGGAGTGGGCCGGGGTGGCAGTGTTCAAGAAGACTTATCAGCTGTATCGCGAGCGCGGTTATCGGCTTCGGTTGCTTTCAGCGGCGTTTCGGAACCACATGCATTGGAGCGAATTGATTGGCGGCGATGTGGTGATTTCGCCGCCGCATAAGTGGCAGGTGCGATTCAATGCGAGTGATGTGGCTTGTGTGGAGCGGATCGATATTCCGGTTGATCCGAAGATCGTGAAGGATCTGGAAGCCAAGTTTGTGGACTTTCGGCGGGCGTATGAAGATGGTGGGATGAGCGTGGCGGAGTTTGACGAGTATGGGCCTACGGCTCGGACCCTGCGCGGGTTCCTGGATGCGACGCAGGAACTGGCGGTGATTGTGCGGAATATTGTGTTGCGGAATCCGGATAACCTCGTTTAGCGCCTTTGCCGGATGTGAAACTTGGATTTCATTTTCCGGCAAAGGCATGAATTGTTAGCTGGTGAGCTTTGAGCTGACAGTAAGGCGTGATGCTTGTGTTAGCGAATTCCGCGAAGGTTTGCGGCCACCAGAAAGACAACTACGGAGATTCTGGCTTCGCCAGAATGACGGCGCCGGTGGGTTTGACGGTATAGCGACGAGAAATTCGCTCTAACTGGCGCGAAGACACTAAACTGCTAGCCGAGGGTTGGCATGGTTGTGTCTACGCCGGCGCGGATGCCGGTGGGCCAGCGTGAGGTTACGGTCTTGATGCGGGTGTAGAAGCGGACGCCTTCCGGGCCGTGCATGGCGTGGTCGCCAAAGAGCGAGCGCTTCCAACCGCCAAAGCTGTGGAAGGCCATGGGCACGGGGATGGGGACGTTGATGCCGACCATTCCGGCCTGGACGCCGTTGGCGAAGGCACGGGCGGTGTCGCCGTCGCGGGTGAAGATGGCGGCGCCGTTGCCGTACTCGTGATCGTTGACCAAGGCGAGGGCGGTGTCGAAGTCGCGCGCTCGGACGACGCCGAGGACGGGTCCGAAGATCTCTTCGCGGTAGATGCTCATGTCGGGTTTGACGTGATCGAAGAGGCTGGGTCCGAGGAAGAATCCCGCGCCTTCGGGCAGGGCTGCGGCTCGGCCGTCGACGCGCAGTTCTGCGCCCTCGGCGCTCCCGGCGGCGATATAGCTGCGGACCTTGTCGAGGTGGATTCCGGTGACGAGCGGCCCCATCTCCGATCTGGGGTCGGTGCCGGGGGCTACGATGAGGTTCGCGATGCGCTCTTCGACCTTGGTGGCAAGTATGTCGGCGGTGTGGTTACCGACGGCGACGGCGACGGAGATGGCCATGCAACGCTCGCCCGCCGAGCCGTAGGCGGCTCCGACGAGGGCGTCGGCAGCTTGATCCATGTCGGCATCGGGCATCACGATCATGTGGTTCTTGGCGCCACCGAGAGCTTGCACGCGCTTGCCGTGCTGGGTGCCGCGCTGGTAGACGTATTCGGCGATGGGGGTGGAGCCGACGAAGCTGACCGCCTTGATGGACGGATGCTCAAGGATGCCGTCGACGGCGAGCTTGTCGCCGTGGATGACGTTGAAGATTCCGTCGGGCAGACCGGCCTCTTTGAGCAGTTCGGCGATCAGGATAGATGCGCTGGGATCGCGCTCGCTGGGCTTCAGGAGGAAGGCGTTGCCGCAGGCGATGGCTACGGGGAACATCCACATGGGGACCATGGCGGGGAAGTTGAACGGGGTGATTCCGGCGACGACTCCGAGGGGTTGGCGCATGGACCAGCTGTCAATGCCGGTACCGACGGACTCGGAGAACTCGCCCTTGAGGAGCTGCGGGATTCCGGTTGCGAACTCGACTACTTCCAGGCCGCGGGTGGCTTCGCCTTTGGCGTCGGAGAGGACCTTGCCATGCTCGCTGGTGATGAGGGCGGCGATCTCGTCGAGGTGGGCTTCGAAGAGCTCGCGAAAGCGGAACATGACACGTGCGCGGCGGAGAGGCGGCTGTGCGGCCCAGGCGGGGAAGGCGCGCAGGGAAGACTCGACTGCGGTGTTCAGCTCGGCCTGGTTTGCGAGCGGAACCGTGGCCTGGACTTTGCCGGTGGCCGGATTGTAAACGTTTGCTGTGCGACCGGAAGTGCCCGACACTTTGCGGCCGTCGATCCAGTGCGTGACTTCGCGCAGAGCCTGGGGCGACTCTGCCATGGGTTCAAGAGGTGCGGTGGTGGTGGCCATGGGTGTGATCCTTCGGAGGGACGATATAGCGATCGATCAGGCTATCAGCGACCAGCGTACTACGGTCTGCTTGCGGATGGGGTCGCTCAGGCTGCGGACATTGAGGAATGTTTGAAAGTGCGTTGAATTGACATGGTCTTCAAGGGCTGTCTGACCGGCAAATTTTTCGTAGAAGAGGAATGTTCCGGGGGCTTCCTGAGAGGCATTCAACTCGTAGCCCAGGCAGCCGGGTTCGGCTAGAGTGGGTTCAACGAGACCGGTCAGCATGGTCGCGAGTTCGGTTTCGCGGCCCTGGACCGCCTCAATTGTGACACTCAAGATAATCGGCATTTCGGCCATTGCTATCCTCCACGGAAATGAATTGCTAGGTTGGTTGGAGCCATGCTTCACGAATGACGGGGTTACCAGCGACCGTAAGGCGGTGCATCTGGTCGTCGGTCAAGGTCAATGCGAGGGCGTCGATATTTTCGTTCAACTGGTCTGTCTTGCTGGCGGCAATGATGGGCAGGATGCTGGGGCTGCTCTGGCGCATCCAGGCGATGATGACCTGGTTTGGACTGACGGCAAGCTCGGCGGCGACAGCGCGGAGTGCGCTTATCCGCTGGTCCGAATCGACGCCGGCGAATTGGGCCGGGAGGGGGCGATCGTCGCGGGTGTAGGCCCCTTGCAGGAGGATGGAATACGCCACGAGAGTGATGCTGTGGTGTTTGGCAAAGACTTTCAACTCTTCGCTAAGGAAGATCTGCGGGCCGAAGTCGGCACCGTGCCGGGGGCGGACGTAGGTGTAGCGCTGTTGGATTACCTGGTAAGGCGTCCAGCCGTTGGTGCGGGCGATCTGGTTGGCTTCGGCGATGCGCCACAGGGCGAGGTTGCTGGCTCCGAGGACGCGGACCTTGCCAGCTTTGACGAGGCGGTCGAAGGCTTGCATGGTGACTGCCTGAGGCGTGTCGAAGTCATCGCGATGGGCATAATAGACGTCGAGACGGTCGGTTCGCAACCGCTTCAGGCTCTTGTCGCACTCCTGCTCGATTTGGGCGGCAGAGAGGCCTCCGGGACTGCCTGGGTAGTCAAAGGCAAGCTTGGAGCTGAGGAGAACCTGGTCGCGATTGCCGCGCTCCTGCACCCATGCACCGATGACGGATTCGCTTTCGCCGCCGCTGCAGCCCGGCAACCAACTGGCGTAGAAGTTCGCGGTGTCGATCAGGGTGCCGCCGTGCTCGAAGTAGAGGTCGAGCAAGGCGAAGGTGGTTGCCTTGTCGACCTTGCTGCCGAGAACATCAGAGCCCATGGCCAGGGTGCTGGCCTCAATTCCACTTCGTCCTAGCTGAACGGTTTGCACGTCGGACCTCTTGAAAAAGATGGAGCAGGGAAACGCTACGACCTGACGTAGGTGGCGAGGACGGCGCCGCCCAACATGACGAGCGCGCCGAGACCGTTGGTGATGGAGATGCGCTGGACCGGGGAGCCGAGCCAGCCGAAGTGCGAGAAGACCATTCCGCCGAGGATTTGACCGGTGATAAGGGTGATGAACATGCCGCGAGCACCGACCTGCGGGAGCATCCAGGCGATGGCGAAGACGAGGCATGCCCCGATTGCTCCGGCGGTGAGCAGGATGGGATTGACCTGCTTGAGATTGGCGAGGATGCCGGGCTGCCAACCTGTGGCTCCGATGAGGATGGCGGCAAAGGCGCCGATGGACCAGAAGACGGCGTTGCCGACGCGTGGGTTTCCGATGGCTGCGCCGACCTTGCCGTTCATGGCGAGGTGCATGGTGAGGATGATTCCGAGAAATAAGCCGAAAGCGTAGAAGATGCCCTTCATCGCGTGGAGTCCTCAAAGTACCGGTGAACCGAAGTGGAGCGTGAGAGAGCCGAAGCGTGCAGAGTTCCGATAAGAACTGAGTTCAGAATGTGCTGGAACGCCTATGTGTATACATGCCGTTTCCAAACGCTGTCAAGGAATTGATTGACTGCGCAACAGCGTACTCGATTGTGCAGGTAGAGTGGCAAATCGGGAGTTCAGGAGGGAACTATCGGGGGCCTAGCGGACGCTATTCTTGCCGATGAATTCATGTGGAACGTAGTGATAGACGGGCGCGGATTTTCCCTGGACGATGGGCAGGGCGAAGCTGAGGAGGTCCGGCCCGTAGCGCTCGGCGTGGAACGAGATGGTACCGATGCAGGGGCTTTTTCGATCCGCTACGAGCTTGAGGATTTCCTTGCTGCCGCCGTGGCCGATGACCGCTGCGTCCATGGTCTGGGTGGAGGCGGAGAGGGCGGCGAGCGCGGCGAGCGCGCCGAAGACGCTTTCATCGTTGATGCCCATGATGAGGAGCTTGCGGCGACCTTTGAGAGTGCGCAGGAAGGTGGTGAGAGCCGATTTGGAGATGGTCCTGTCGCCGCCGCCGTCGAGATGGTGGATGATCTCCTTGGGCAAGGGGCCGAGGCGCTCCTCGAGACCGCGCAAGACGCCGACGGTACGGCTTTGGGTGGTGCGACCGGCGAGCGGCGATTCGAGGATGACGACTTCGTCGGCCTTGCCCTTCCACATTCTGATGGCATGGTCGGCCAGCGCCATGCCGGCGGAGACGCCAGCGCGGAAGTTATTGACGCCGAAGTAGACGGTGCCGTGGTGCGGATTGACCATGGAGACGAGGGGGATTCCGGCGCGGCCGAAGATATCGGAGATGACCGGTGCGGCCTGCTCGGAGAGCTGAAATTCGATGGCGAGATCGAGCTTCTGGCGAGCCATTTCTTCGGCGTTGCGGATTGCCATGTCGGGATTGCGGTCGTTGTCCCAGACGATGAGGTTGATACCGGCAGCGGAGGCCGCCTTCTCCAGACTCTCCTGAATATCAACGGCGAGGGAGACGTGTTTGGACAGGTTGGCAAACCCGATGGTCAGCTTCTTGCGCATGCGGCTGAGGCGGTAGTGGCGGCCGGTCTGGGAGAGGTAGTCCCGAATGACGAGGGTGTGGAGGATGCGGAAGGCAGTGGTGTGGGCGATGCCGGTGCGCCTGACGATCTCTTCCAGGGTGAGGCTTTCGCTTGCGGAGCTGAAGCAATCGAGCAGGTCGATGGTCTTGGCGATGATGGGGACCCAGTATTTATCGACGCGGCGCGACGTCTCATCTTTTGGACTATCCGGCGTTGTCTTCATCGAGCGGAGCCACCCTCAGCGGCATGATAGCATCATCGTCTTTGCGTGGGCTGGCCTGCCTTGGCGGGCGCTGGCAGTCATGTCGCGCGGTATGTTGGGGCTTGAAATCGATCAGATCGGATACATGAGGACCTTAACTGCCTGCTTGGTCAGGCACATGTCAAAGGCCTTTTCCCAATCTGTGATGGGCATCTTGGCGGTGATCATGTCGTCGAACTGGATCTTCCCGGTGGCGTAGATCTCCATCATGCGGCGCCAGGTGTTGGCGGTGTAGGTGATGGAGCCGCGCATGCTGAGCTGCTTGTAGAAGATGAGGTCGATGGGGAACTCGATGTCGTGTCCGCAGATGCCTACCTGGGTGTAGTGACCCATGGGGCGCAGGGCGGCGAGGCATCCGCGCACCGAAGCGCCGGCACCCGCGCACTCGAGTGCGATGTCGACGCCGCGGCCAGAGGTGAGGTCCTGGATGGTGGACTGCAAGTCATCCCGTCCAACGTTGATGGCGGCGTAGGCGCCGTAGCGCATGGCTGCGGCGAGGCGTTCGTCGTCGCCGGGCGCGCCGGCGACGATGGTCTTGATGCCCTGGGCGACGAGGAGCTTGAGGCATAGGAGGCCGATGGGTCCGGGGCCGGAGACGAGGGCGGTGTCTCCGAACCGGGTTGGAGTGAGCTCGACGACGGCCTGGACGGCGGCGGCGAAGGGCTCGCTCATGGCAGCTTCTTCGAGGCTGAATTCGGGGGGAACCTTGTAGACCTGGTCGGGACGAAGCAGGACGTAGCGGGTGAAGGCACCGTTGACGCCGTGGCCCATGCCGCGACGGCGGGAGCAGAAGATGAAGTATCCCTGGCGGCAGTACTCGCACTCGCCGCAGGTGACGGCGGTGGCGCCGAGGCCGGTGATGCGGTCGCCGACGGAGACAGTGTCGACGTCGTCTCCGACTTCGACGACTGTACCGGAGAACTCGTGGCCGAGGATGACGGGCGGGAAGTTGCGGAAGGTGTCGTGGAGGACATGAAGGTCGGTTCCGCAGACGCCGCAGAAGGCAATTTCAACTTTGACCTGCTTCGGCCCACAGTGTGGCTCGTCCACATCCATGATGCCGACGTTGCCGTTGCCGGACGCGTACTTGATCAATGCCTTCATGGTCCCGGAGATCCTTTCGTTGCGGCTGGCCTGGAGCATGGCGTTAGTTCCCTAAAGAACTGCGCCTGAATTGAAGTGCGATGGAACGTGATGATATCGCGCCGCTGTTTAACATGGCAAGGTAGATGGGAAGGAAAGCCATCGACCTTGAAACGTGCTTATCGATAGTGAACTGCAATCGGGATATCCGTCCAAGGAATATTGCCTTGTAGTTCAAATGGGAAAATCGAACCGGTTTGCTTTTGACAGGCGTGGGCTGCGGACGATATGAAGTTAGCCTGGCGGTGACAGGCAAGGCGGGGCGGTGTGAAGGGTGATTGCTATGCAGAGAATGCGGCAGAGTTTGGGACCTATCGTTGCGACTGTTTTGCTGGGTGGGGCTGGGTTGCTGGCGCAGAAGGATTTTGTGCCGGATACGGTGTTCAAAGGGGGGACGCTGGCCGGATGGCATGTGGTTGGGCGGGCGGCGTGGACGGCGCAGAACGGGACGCTGCAGGGCAAGGCGGCGGAGGGCGATGGGTGGCTTGTATCCGAGATGAAGCTGCAGGATGTTCGGGTATTCCTTCGGCTGAAGTGCGCGGCTGCGTGCAACAGCGGAGTGCTGCTGCGGGCGGAGAAGACGAAGGATGGCGGGCTGCACGGCGTCTATCTCTCGCTTGCTGACAAGGATTTGAATGCCTATGACCTGACCCTGGACGCGGATGGCAAGGAAGTGAAACGGGTGAAGCTGGCGGAGGCTCCGCCGGAGGTGGTTGGGATCAGCGGACCTGCTGTGGCGACTCCGGCTGCTACGGCTGCTACGGCACCGGCACGGCCTCGTCCGCGCCGCAAGGTTGCTGCGTTGGCGGAGGCGGGTAGTTGGAACTCGGTTGAGCTGATTGCGGAGGATGGCTCGCTGAACGGAACGGTGAATGACGGCACCTTGTTGGGCGGTGCTGTGAGTGAGGATGGCTTTGGGGCGGTGGCGATTTATGTGGGCAAGGGTAGCGAGGTTCGGGTCGAGAACCTGGGACTGAAGGACATCAATTCCGAGAGGAGTGTGGTGGAGGCTACGTCGAGCCACTTTACGAAGCGGCGGATCAGCGATTTTTACTATGGGTGGTCGGCGGTGGCGGCGGATACACGGCACAACGGCACGATGGATGTGGTGTCGGGACCGTTTGTTTATCTGGGGCCGGAGTACACGGTGCGGCGGCGGTATCGGGCGGGGCGGGAGTACAACCCGAGCCTGGAATATGCGCCGGACATGGTGAACTTTGCGTACGACTTCAACGGGGATGGTTTTGCGGATGTGCTGGCTTCGGATATCGAGGCGGGGCAGCGGCCGATCGATTTGTATACCAATCCGGGGAACGAGGCGCGGAAGTGGACGAAGTCGCGCGCGGTGAGCGGGGTGACGACGGAGATTGTGCTGTTCAAGGATATCGATGGAGATGGCAAGCCGGAGATTCTGTATGGGGGCGGCGGGCAGTATTGGTATGCGAAGCCGGACGCGGCGAATGCACTCGGGTTGTGGAAGTCGACGTCGATCTCGGGGCCGCTGGAGCGGGTTCTTCCGCATGGCATGGGGGTTGGGGACATCAATGGCGATGGCCGGATGGACCTTGTTGTGCCGAACGGCTGGTATGAGCAGCCCGCTGCGGGACAAGGGGGGAAGCCGTGGAAGTTTCACGAGGCGAGCTTCGGCGGGGGCGGCGCGGAGATGGGTGTTTACGACGTCAATGGCGATGGTCTGCCGGACGTGGTGACTTCACTGGAGGCGCATGGCTTTGGGCTGGCGTGGTTCGAGCAGAAGCGTGCGGCGGATGGGGCGATTGCGTTTGAGCGGCACGATATTGCCGGGGATTTCTCGACGAAGAATGCAGGGGATGTGGTGTTCTCGCAGCCACATGCGACTGCGTTTGCGGATATGGATGGAGACGGGATTCCGGACATGGTGGTGGGCAAGAGCATGTATCACCACCTGGAAGGCTGGGGCGATCCCGACCCGTATGGCCCGGCGATGTTGTATGTCTACCGGACTGTTCAGGACAAGGCGGCGCCGGGCGGTGCGCGGTTTGTGCCGGAGCTGGTGGACAACCATTCGGGGGTGGGATCGGCGATGCAGGTTGTCGATCTGAACCACGATGGTGCGATGGATATCGTGACGCAGAGCGTGCTTGGGACGTTTGTGTTTTATGGGCATCCGGGGCGCTGGACGAAGGCGAGCAGTGGTGGGGTTGGCAAGTAGCTCGGCGGGATTGTGTGGCGGGGTCGAGAGAAGGCTTGGTCTTGGAGTTTAGAGTCGTGAGTCTAGAGTTTTGAGTTACGGCCTTTTGGCGCCAGCGGTTGGAATTGCTGCGACATCCTTCAGGGATTCGAGACTCCAGCACATTTCGAGGAGCGCGTTGGCCCTGGGTTGGGGCAGGATGGCTTCGGCGAGGGCGAGGAACTTGACCTCAAGGTCGGC
>JANXWZ010000046.1 GCA_025350865.1 Rhodanobacteraceae bacterium | reverse complement strand
CCTGCTCCCCACCCTCACCGCCGAGCAGAACATCCAGATCGTCCGCGACGTAGCTGGCCGCCCCATCGAATTCGACGACCGCTTCAAGGAAATCCTCAGCATGCTCGGCATCGAGAAGCGCCTGCATCACAAGCCCCGCGCTTTATCCGGCGGCGAGCAGCAGCGCGTAGCCATCGCCCGCGCCATCGTCAACGGCCCCGCCATTCTCCTAGCCGACGAGCCCACCGGCAACCTCGACTCCAAGAACTCCGACATCGTCCTAAACCTGCTGCGCGACCTCAACCGGCGCCTCGGCCAGACGATCCTGATGATCACACACAACCCGGAAGCCGCCGCCTACGGCGACCGCATCGTCCACATGCGCGACGGCAAAGTGCTATAACCCGCTCCTGCCCTCAGCATTTTTGTCATTCCGCAGCAAAGCGAAGGAATCTGCTTTTGCTTTAGGGCCAACGGCCCGTCTTATCCCAGCCTGGGGCGAAGCCCCAGGTCTACGCCAACAACAGAACCAGAGCGCTGAAGGCGCGACATATAGGTGCAACCACGGTCGTCCGGAAACTACCCCTAATTCTCCGTCGCCTGTTTCTCTAAATGAGCCACAACCAAAACCTTCGTGGCCGTCTTTTCCGCCGCCACCAGTCGCAGTCCCAACTGCAACTGCAACGCCGTGGCCAATGGCGGCGCCGATCCCTCTCGACCAGCCGCATCACGGTACTCGCTCCCCGCGCCTTCAGCATGGGAATGTTCCTGTGCCGCGTCAGCCGCCCAGTTCAGCGCGATATCGTACTGCCCGCTCAGCCCAGTCTCATCGTCGACCGGAACCATCAGTTGCGTCGCAACCAGTTCTGCCAGGTCACTCATCCGCTGGTGATCCGCCTGAAACCGCGCCTGCCCATTGAAATTCATGACCCCGCCATGCGAGTGTCCACCCCCACCTGCCGCTCCCGCCCATCCCTGGTGATCCCCACGGGGAGCCGCAGCAGCCGCCGGTTGCACAGCGTCAGTCGATTCCTTCAGCTTCGGCCCGCCCTTCGCGACCGCCAGGTGGAAGCCGCGCAGCGTCTTGTCCTCGAAGTGATACGTCAGTCCAAACCGCTCCTGCAGCAGGTTCTGCAGCATCGCCCGAAACTCCTCAGGCGTCGCTCCCGCGGGGCACCTTCGCGGCCACGTCGAACGTGGCTCCAGTCAGTGCCGCCTGCGCGGGAAGCTGATACTTCTCCAGTTGAAATGCCGGCTGATCAGCGTCGAAAGAGTGCATGCCGAACACCGAAATGTCTCCGGGCTCGCTGACCCCGGCCCACCGACTCCAGCGCTTGGCGCGGCTCCAAAATGGAATCCCGTCGAAGGCGCAGAGGCGCGAACGGAGGCAGCTTCAAACTCCAATCGCCCGCCCTTACCCGCCGGAGCCTGACTATACATCGCATGCACCGACAAAACCGCCACACTCACGCTCAAGAAGCGCTGAATCCTTGCGTTCTTGAAACTCCCGTCATGCACTTCTGCAGTAGTCGCACCCTAAATCCTTCAAATGCAGATCAGTAACAAATTTTGCCTAAGCCTCCGCCACTGTATTAGCATTCGTCCACCCACCCCAACCATCCGGGCGCCCCATCTCCGCGCCTTTGCGGAGGTGGGAGAGTACGCCCTCAACCAGCCAGCTTCGCACTAGCCAGCCGATTCAAACTGACGCCCTGTTCTTTCGCCTCCAGCGCCAGCGCCCGATGTACCAGCGGCGGAATCCGAACCCGGAACTCACCGCTGTAGTGTTTTTCCGCAAGCGGCTCCGGTACGGTCTCGCCGTTGGACCGCATGTCCGCAACCGCTTCAGCCGCAACCCGGCGAATCCCGGACAGCGCCTGTTCCGGCTTGCCAGCCAGCCACGAAAGCGACGGAAGTTCAGCGCATAACCCCACATACTCACCGTCCTCCGGTGACCACGTAACGCGATAGGTATAGTGATCGACGCTCATCGTCCTTCCTCCTTGAGTTTGTCAATGGCCAGAAGTACCTGTCTGACCTGATACGCCTTGGCTTTGCTCTTGTCGTTCTGCATATTGATGCGGGGATCACCGATCCACGGTGTTTTGAAAATCACATGACTGCCAGCGCTCTGTCGCGGTTTGCCAAAGTATTCCTCGCATACCTTCAGCAGCTCGGAGAACCTTACATTGGTGGGTTCTGTCCGCATCTGCTCGAGGATTTTCTCTACTGACGCCATTCGGAAATGGTATCAATAATGGAACCATCCTCGCGACCTAAATATTAGCAGATTCATTCCAAAATGAAGATACCGTCACACCACCGTATTCGCGCGTCTTTTTCCTCGCCAGTCCGTGTCCTGACGTATCGGCCCAGTTGAAATATTTCCGCTTGGAACTTTTGGAGGCTTTTCGTCATGATCGTTTCCCCGCGTCTGTTGCGCGTCGCCTGTCTCGCCCCGTTCCTCGCCTTACCCGTCCTGCACGCACAGCAATCCGCTGCTACGGCTCCCGACGCACCGCACGAGTGGAAAGACGTGCAGATCCTGAAGGATCTTTCCGAAGACGAACTCGGCCTGACCATGCGCTACTTCGCCGCCTCCACGGGCCGCACCTGCGGCAGCTGCCACGCCACCGACAAGGCCACCGGACACCTCGACTTCCCCGCCAAGACCGACGCCAAGAAGACCAGCCGCGAGATGATGCAGATCGTTCAGGCAGTCAACGGCGGCGGCGACGAGTTCGGCAAGCTCAAGATCAACTGCGGCACCTGCCATCAGGGCCAGGGATGTCCCGCCGGCTTCCAGACCGCCACCATGCTCACCTCCGAGCAGATGATCCAGGCCAACACCCAGACCGCCATGGCCGCTCTACGTGCCGCCAATCCGCCCGCACCCGGTGGCCCCGGCGGTGGAGGCCCCCGTAACGGTCCGCCTCCGGGACCGCCCGCTGCCGAGGTCCTCAAGAAATTAACGGACGCCCTTGGCCCTGCCGCCGCCAGCCTACAGGCGCGTGAGCTGTCCGGCATCGTCACCACCCGCACCGCGCAGGTCGTACCCTTCACCATCAGGCAGAAGGGCTCAATGTACCTCGAGACCGAGCAACTGATGCCCGGACCCCAGACCATCGGCTTCGACGGCACCGCCGGCTGGAGCAAATCCGGCGAGCGCGTCAACGACCTCAAGGGCTTCCAGCTTGAATCCGCCCTCCGCGCCGCCGACATGTCGCTAGCGAAAGAAATCCAGTCCAAATACGCCAAGCTCGATTCCCCCAAGCGCGGCAACTTCACGCTCGCTCCCGGCGCCGCACCGTTTGACGCGGTGATCCTGCGCGGCACCAGCGGCAAAACCTCCGAGCAGTTCATCTTCGACGAGTCCACCGGCCTGTTGATGCGCCGCGTCACCCGCACCGAGACCGCTCTCGGCGGCTCGCTCGTCGAGCAGATCGACTACAGCCAGTACCGCGCCGAATCCGGCGTCCTCACCCCGCACAAGATCGTCCGCAGCAACTGGAACAACTACGACACCTTCACCGTCTCGAAAGTGACGATCAACGGCACCGTCGACGACGCAGTCTTCCATAAACCCTAGTCTTTCTCCACGTTGCAACCGAGGCCCCGTTCATGCCGAGCGGGGCCTTACTGCTTCGATCTGCAACGCATTGGTAAGATAAAGCCAACCATGTCCGCCATAGCAACTATCTCGCCAGAAGTCCTCGCCAAGTACCAGCCCGTCATCGGACTCGAAGTCCACGTCCAGCTC
>JANXWZ010000092.1 GCA_025350865.1 Rhodanobacteraceae bacterium | reverse complement strand
CAGGGCGGAGAAATGCTGACTATCGACGCTCGGCCGAGCGACGCGATCGCGCTGGCGTTGCGTTGGGATTGCCCGATCTTTGTGGCTCCAAAAGTACTGGGTCAGGCGCGTCAGAATGCCAGTGCGGCAGATGTGAATGGGAACGAAGAACAACTGCGGCGGTGGCTGGAGAATCTGAACGAGGATGACACCGGGCAGTACAAAATGTAGTCGCCCCTGAGAACAAGGCAATGCGGAACGTGGATAAGAAGGACAAGACGGATAAAGGCGATAAACGAGCGCCAGCTGTTATCTATCTCGGCGCCTTATTGGTTGATCCGTCTTATTCTCTTTTTCCGTCTTATCCGCGTTTCGCTTTGTTTATCAGTCGGTAAGGGTTTCGAGGTGGGTGAAGAACTCCGGGAAGCTGATGGCGGCGGCTTCGGCTCCGTCGATGAGGGTGTCGCCTTCAGCGCGTAAAGCAGCAATTGCGAAGGCCATTGCGATGCGGTGGTCGGTGCCGGAGTCGATGGTGGCACCGTGGAGTTGCTGGTTGCCGGGGATGTCGAGGCCGTCTTCGTACTCGGTAAATTCGGCTCCCATGGCTTTCAGGTTTTTAGCGACCAGGGCGATGCGGTCGGATTCCTTGATGCGAAGTTCCTTTGCGTCGCGGAAGCTGATGCCGGTCCCGGTATAAGGTGCGATGGCGGAGAGGACTGGTAGCTCGTCGATCAGTTGTGCGGTCAGTGCACCGTCGATCTTGAACGGGGTTGTGAGTGCCGAGGGCGCGGCGTTGATCTGGATGGTGCCGATCACTTCGCCGTGGTGCTCTTCCAGATTGAGTACCTTGATTCGCGCTCCGAGGGCGGTGACCACGTCGAGCAGGGCGGACCGGGTGGGGTTCATGCCGAGAGAGTCGAGGATGAGGTTGGAATCGGGGAAGAGGAGAGCGGCGCAGAGGAAGAAGGCTGCGGAAGACATGTCGCCGGGTACGGTGGCGTCGATGGCGTGGAGCTTTTGGCCTCCGGGAATGCTGAGGCGGTCCTGATCGCGGCGCAGGGTCGCGCCGAACGCTCTCAAAGCGTGTTCGGAGTGGTCGCGGGTCCGAACGGATTCGGAGAGGGAAGTCGTTCCGCTGGCCTGCAGGCCGGCGAACAGGACGGCGGTCTTTACCTGCGCGGAGGGGATGGGGGTGTCGAAGTCGATTGCAGTCAGCGGGCCGCCGTGGATGGTGATGGGGGCGTGGCCGTCGACCAAATCCATTTTGACGCCCATCAGGCTGAGCGGCTTGCGGATGCGCTCCATGGGGCGGAGGGTGAGCGAGTGGTCGCCGATAAGTGTAAAGGTGTGGGGATGCGCGGCGATCAGGCCGGAGAGCATGCGCATGGTGGAGCCGGAATTTCCGCAGTCCAGATCGACAGTGGGCTGACGGAATTCGCCTCCCGTGCCGATTACCTCGATATGAGTGCCTTTGTTTTCGACGGTTGCGCCTAGTGCGGCCATGCAGGCCAGAGAGCTGTGCGGGTCCGCACCGGTGGAAAAGTTGGACAGGCGTGTGGTGCCCTCGGCCAGGCCGGCGAGCATGGCGTATCGGTGGGAGATGGACTTGTCTCCGGGCAGGACGAGGGAGCCTTGGAGCGTGCGGGCGGGACGGACGAGTTGTTCGGACATGAATGTATAGGATAAACGGTTGAGTGACGTTGCACTTCACCTCAAGCGCGATAGGGCGGTGATTGAGATGGGGCACCCGCTTTTACAGGGTTGACGCAACGTTCGCTGGGCGTTGGCGTCCAACTGGGTATAGTAGTTGCAATTGGTCAGTATTCACGGAAGAATAGAAGGGTTAGGCTCTTTCGGACAAATGAGTCAGCCAGAGAATCGGGAGTTTACCTTGAAATTGATGATGAAGAGTTTGGCTGTGTCGGCGATTACTTCGTTGATGATGTCGACGGTGGCGCAGGCGGCGCAGCTTGGCAACGACGCGAAGGCGGCGATTCCAAAGGACGTGATGCAGATTATCGTGGTGGACTACCGCGCGATGCAGAACTCCCCGGCCGCCATGAACCTGAAGGACCGCGTACTTCCGCCGGAGTTGAAGCGGCTGGAGACGGCGTTGAAGACCTCAGGGCTGAAGGTGGACCAGGACGCCGACACTCTTGCGTTTGCCTCGTTCCGAGCGGGCGATGGCTCGCGAATTGTTGGCATCGCAGAAGGCCAGTTCCATACCGGCACGATCATGGCGAATTTTGTCAAAAATAAGACGAAGGCTGCCGTACTGCGCAATAACCAGATATACCCGCTGGGTTCTGCGGGCATGAGTGTGTGTTTCCTGAACCAGACGACGATGGTCTTCGGCGACCGCGAAGCTGTAAAAGCGGCGCTGGATGCGCGCGACAGCGTGACACCGAACCTGCTGCAAAACTCGGATATGGTGAACGAGATGGCGGCGGTGGATCAGAAGGCGATCTGGAGCCTGCTTGACCAGAAAGGCACGCAGGTGATGATGAAGAGCGTGCTGGGCGATGCTTCGCAGCTAGCCGACTACGATACAGTGAAGAATCGGATGAAGAGCGCGCGGTACACGATGGACTTCTCGAACGGCGTGAAGTTCAACATGTCTGTCGTGATGTCGGACACGATTACCGCTGCGACGGCTTCGACGCTGATGAAGGGCGTTTCAATGATGCGCAAGGCTTCCGGCTCGCCGCTGGAGAAGACGGCGCTGGATTCGACGACGATCGATTCGAACTCGGGCACGCTGACGGTGGATTACAGCTCGTCGGACAGCCAGTTTTCGAGCCTGTTGACTTCGCCCCTGTTCCAGTCGGTTGTAAAGTAAGAGAGAGGGTTTTGCCGGAAGGGGTTCGCGCCTGCGCGGGCCCCTTTTGTGCGTTTGGACGGTGTCTAGTTGAAAGCGACGTGGAGCGTCATGCGGTGGTGGCCGATCTGATATCGCAGACTGAGGTTCTCGCGGAATGGCGGGGGGGCATGGTGGCAGGAACCTCGCCGGACGATGGGGCAGGACAGTTGGCTGGAGGCGCCTTCGTCGGCGTGGCGCTTCTTCCAGCAGCCAGCGATCATGTTGCACAACTCACCCGCCGTGTCGGCGGATAGGTCCGCCGTGATGTTGATGGCCGGAAGTCCGGTGAGGTCCGCGGCAATTTCGGTGGCGCTGCGGGAGTCCATCTGGAGACAGCAACAGGCTTCGAGGAGGCCGGAGAAGTGAACGGATGCGGTGAGGGCCGGGGGCGGGGGTTGCTGTGACCTCAGCTCCTCCGGGGATGGCTGTGAGACTTCGCAGGCGAGGTTCAGCAGGACCGCGAAGACCTCGGTGACGGCTTCGTCAAGCTGGCGAATGAGGTCGTCGTGCAAAGTGGAACTCCTGCGAACTGGGAACTGTTGCGGCTACGGGGCTGTGGACTAACTCGCTGCAATGGATCGGACGAGGAGCGGGATGATGCGGGCCCGGATCTGTTCGGGGGTGAATGGCTTGCAGATGTAGCCGCGGGCTCCGGCGGCGATGGCGCGGTGGACCAGCGGCGCACTGGATTCGGTGGTGATCATGATCACAGGGACGCCAGGGGCGAGGTTCTCGACACGTCGTTGCTCGAGGAACTGCAGGCCGTCCATGCCGGGCATGTTGATGTCGGAGACGATAATGTCGGGGGAAGGATTGGAGCGCAGGACGTCGAGCGCTTCTATGCCGTTGCCGGCCTGCAGGACCTCTGCGAAATCCAATCCGGCCTGGCGAAGAGCGCGTTCTACGACCTTGCGCATGACAGGTGAGTCGTCGACGATAAGGGCGCGCATGGTGATCTCCTGATGCTATGAGGAGGTTATCGGCGGGGACAGCGGTGGCTTGAGACGCGGGATCCCCACCTCGTTCGATGGGACGGAACGACATAGGGCACCCGGACAGTTGGAGAGTTCTAAGACTTGTTTGATCTGGTTTGGTGCGGGACGTGCATTAGCCCTCGGCATGGATAGCGGACTCTATGCGGCGTATACGGGGTTGCTGGCGCGGACGCAGGCGCTGGATACTGCCGCGAACAATCTTGCCAACGCTGGCACGAATGGCTTCCGGGCGCAGCGGGATACGTTTCGAGGAGTGATGGCGAGCGGCTTCAGCTACGACCAGCTGACCGCCGGGCAGGCGGGTTCGCAGGTGGGCCAGAGTGTGAACGGGTTCGGCGTTCTTGGGTCGAGTGTGATGGACCTGGGCCAGGGCGCGGTGGTTCCGACCGGAAACTCGCTGGACCTGGCGATCAGCGGACAGGGATTCTTCGCTGTGCAGACGGCCAATGGCGTTCGGTACACGCGTGATGGAGCGTTTCTGAAGTCGTCCGCCGGGCAGATTCAGACTCAGCAGCGTGAGCCGGTGCTCGACGCGCAGATGGAGCCGATGACGCTGCCAAGCGGGGTGGTGGAGGTGTCGCCGGATGGCACGGTATCTGTCGATTCCGCAGTGGTGGGCAAGGTGGGGACGTTCGCGATCGCGGGGAGAGACCTTTCGATGGAGGGGACGAATCGCTATGTTGCGGCTACCGGCGTGACACCAACGGCTTCAGACGCACAGGTGAAGCAGGGCGCAGTGGAAGGGTCGAATATGGACACCGTTCACGGGACGATGCAGCTGATTTTGATCCAAAGACAGGCGGAGATGATGCAGAAGGCACTGGGGGTCTTTTCGAATGACTTCGATAAGACGGCGGTGGAGGAGATTGGAAAAGTCTAGGGATCAGGGCCCAGTAGGCAGTGTTCAGTAAGGGCAAGGTGGAGGAAGCGGATGATACGAGCACTTTATACGGCGGCGAGTGGGATGAGCGCACAGCAGGCGAACTTGGATTCGATTGCGAACAATCTGGCGAACTCGGGGACGGCTGGATTTCGGCAAATTCGGATGCAGTTTGAAGACATGATGTACCAGAACATGATCACGCCGGGGTCGCCGGCGAGCGAGCAGACGGTGTCTGCGGGACTGCAGATCGGGTTGGGTACGAAGGCTTCGGCGACTGAGGTGATTCAGCGCCAGGGCGACTTCAACCAGACAGGTAACACGATGGACCTCGCCATCCAGGGGGGTGGGTTCTTCCAGGTGCAAATGCCTAATGGCACAACGGCTTACACGAGAGCTGGAAGCTTCCACATGAACAATCAAGGCACGCTGGTAACCGCCAATGGGAACCAGTTACTACCCGCGATTACCGTACCTTCGAGCGCGACGGCGTTGACGATCTCGCAGTACGGGGTGGTGTCGGCCACGCTGCCGGGACAGACGGCTCCGGCGACTTTGGGGACGGTACAGCTGGCGAATTTCGCCAATCCGGGCGGACTGAGCGCGATGGGTGGGAGCTTGTTTACGCCGACGTCGGCTTCGGGGAATCCGATCACGGATGCGCCGGGGGGTAGCTCGGGAGTGGGGACGCTACAGCAGGGGTATCTGGAGAACTCGAATGTGGATGTGGTGAGCGAGTTTGTGCAGATGATCCTGGCGCAGCGGGCGTATGAGAGCAACTCGAAGGTGATCCGTGTGGCGGATGACATGTATCAGCAGATCAATGGGATGGTTCGGTAAGGCAACAGACTGACACGGATAAGACGGAAAGACGGATAGGGGCGGATGCGATGCGAGTGATTGGGTTGTTGGCGGTGATCGGAATTTTCGTCGGGACGGGTTGGGGGGAGGGGAGTTGCTTTCGGACTCCGGCGCAGGCAGGGGTGCAGGTTGGGGAGTTGGAGGGGGGCGGGTATCGGTTGGTGTTTGTGCGGCTGGACAGGTTCAGCGGGCGGAGCTGGGCGGGGGTGCGGAGCTGTGTACATCCAGAATGGCCAGCGCTGTTGGTTGCGGGAGGGCTTCCCATTTTGGGATATGTGCCGGAGGACAAGGCACTTAAGGCTGGCGCTCGGGCTGCGGTCCCGGATATTGTCGGGGGGGAAACGGTGAAAGTGGTGCAGGCTAACCCGCTGGTTCGGATCGAGATGGGTGGTGTTGCGCAGGCGAGTGGGTATGTCGGGGACCGGATCTGGGTGCGGATGCTGGGGCCGGGCAATGACGGCAACGGGCACCTGGAGTTGGCGGTGATACGGAGCAAGGAAGTGGTGGAGGTGGGGCAATGAGGAGAGGCTTGATGGTTGAGGATCGGGGGCGCGTCGGCAAATTTGCGTTGATTGCGGCGGGAACGCTGCTGCTGATGCTGGCGGTGACGCTGGAGGCGCAGACGGTGTCGACGACGGTGTCGGCGGACGGGAAGATGACGAGTCGGACCGGGACCCCAAGGACGCTGAATCAGCGGGGCAATCTAGCACAGAGTTCGCTGGCGAGCTATCTGGATCGGGTGCGGGCTGAGACTTCGGAGACCAAGCCGTCGGCGGGGTCGCTGTGGACAGAGAACGGACGGCTGGCGCGGTTGAGCACGGATGTCCGGGCGATGCGGCCGCACGACTTGATCTCCGTGGTGGTGCAGGAGAGCCTGGCGGCGACGACCGACGGCTCGGTGAAGAATACGCGGACGTCGAATGCGAAGTCGGGGATTTCGGGTTTGATCGGGACGTTGAAGGCGGGGAATGCGCTGCAGAATCTGGTGGATCAGACGTCGTCGGCGGGGCTGAACGCGGCGGGGACGAGTGCGACCAATTCGAGCTTGTCGACGACGCTGGGCGGACAGGTGATCGAGGTACTGGGCAACGGAATGCTGGTAATCGAGGCGGCGCGGCAAGTGGAGTTTTCGCAGCAGACGCAAACGATCGTGCTGCGCGGGCTGGTGCGGCCGGAGGACATTTCGCAGCAGAATCAGGTGCTTTCGACGGCGATTTCGAGCCTGGAGCTTGAGGTGAAGGGCAAGGGAATCATCAACGACTACACGCGTCGGCCCAACCTGCTGGTCAGGTTGATCCAGAAAGCGCTGGTGTTCTAGTGCGAATTTTGAATTACACGGCGCACCTGTCGGAGGAAGACATCCGGCGGATGAATGCGGAGGAGATGAAGCACCTGAGGCCGGGGACCATCTGGTTTCTCCTGGTGCTGACGATCAGCTTGCTGCTGATGGCGGCGTGTGTCAGCGCGCAGGGGCTGGTGAAGGCAGACTACAACGAACACATGGCGCGGGTGAAGGATATCGCGTCGATTGAAGGGATCCGGGACAACCAGCTTGTGGGGTATGGGTTGGTGGTGGGGTTGCAGGGAACGGGCGACTCGCAGCAGACAACGTTCCCGACCCAGACGCTGGCGGCAATGTTGCTGCGGATGGGGGTGAGTGTGCCGGCGACCGCGATCCGGGTCCAGAACCTGGCGGCGGTATTCGTTTCGGCGACGCTGCCACCGTTTGCGCGGGCAGGGACGAAGCTGGATATTACGGCTTCGTCGGCTGGGGATGCTCGCTCGCTGGAGGGCGGGTTGCTGCTGATGACGCCGCTCTATGGGACGGACGGGAAGATCTACGCGCAGGCTCAGGGGCCGCTGGTGGTGGGGGGATATTCGATCAGCGTGAATGGAAACACGAAGCAGTTCAACCATCCGACGGTAGGACGAATTCCATTCGGCGCGATGGTGGAGCGCGGGGTTCTGCTGGATATTACGGAGCGGGACCGCTTTTCGATTCTGTTGAACGATGCAGACTTCAAGAGCGCAGGTGCGATGGCGACGGCGATCAACACGGAGCTTGGCCGGCCGGCGGCACGCGCTTACGATAGTCGGCGGGTCGATTTGTTTGTGAAGGGCGGCGAGGATGTTCCGGAACTGCTGGCACGGGTGGAAGGTGTCGAGGTGCCGGTTTTTCCGAGGGCGAAGGTGATTGTGAATGAGCGGACGGGGACGGTGGTGATCGGCGGGACCGTAGTTTTGCAGCCGGTGTCGATTCTGCATGGCGGGTTGAGCGTGAATGTGGTGACGGAGTTCCAGACGTCGCAGCCGGGGCCCCTTTCTGCGGGGTCGACGGTTACGACGCCGTCGACGAAGGTGACGGCGAATGACAAGCCGGTGAGCCGGATCGAGCTGAAGCAGGGCGCGACGGTGGATGACCTGGTGCGAAGTCTGCAAGTGATTGGGGCAAGCGCGCGGGACGTGATTTCGATCCTGCAGGGGATGAAGTCGGCGGGGGCGCTCGAAGCGGAGATTGAAGTGATTTAGAGACAGTTGGTAGTGGGTAGTTGGTAGTAAAGGCGGGGTTATGCGGGTTGAGAGCTTGATGGATGTGGATATGGTCGCGGCGCAGAGGACGAAGAAGCTGGTTGCTGGGGCGCACGAGTTTGAGGGGATGATGCTGGAGCAGATGTTGAAGGGGCTGGACTTTGGCAAGGCTCCGGGTGACGAGGCTGAGGCGGCGGGGGCTGGAGGCACGATGCAGAGCTATGGGACGGAGGCTCTGGCGAAGTCCATTGCGAGTGGCGGCGGGTTTGGGATTGCGCAGCGGATTGTGGCGCAGGTAAGGGCCCAGGATGATGCTCAGGGGAAATCTTCCGGGGGAGGTAAAGTGTGATGGAGAAGCGCCGATACATCCATGGAGATGGAGGATTGACCGATGAGTGGAATGGATGGGATCAACTCGCTGCAGAAGATGCTGGGCGGGTTGCAGGTAAACGAAACGAAGAACGTGGGCGGCACAGCGGCGGCGAAGGGCGGCAGCTCGGCCAGCGCGGCGGCGCATGTGACGACCAAGGGCGTGGACAGCGCGAGCCTGAGCGCGGCGGGCGGATTGGCGGCCAGTCCGGCGACGGATTTGTCGGACGTACGGACGACGAAGGTCGCGGAGCTGCGGCAGGCGATTTCGAACGGAACGTACAACGTGCCGGCGAGCGTGGTGGCGGACAAGATGGTGGAGGGAATGCTGGGTTAGCGACTACAGAGTTGGGTCAGATTTTATCGGAGGCAACGCAGGCATTAGCGGCACTGGACAGCGAGGCGCTGCGGGGATTAGAGCTGCGGGCGTTAGAACTGATTCGCCACGGTGCGACCATGATGGCTGTGCCGGAGATTGAGGCGCGGCATCGTGTGTTTGCGGCGGTGGTGACGGCTACGGGCGAGAATCTTGGCTTCATGGAGCGGGCCGGATCGCGCGGACTCTATGGTCCGACGCGGACGAGGAACCCATGGGCTCTCTGAGCGGGCTGTTCAACCTGAGCCGGGAGGCGCTGGCCGCGAATCAGGCGGCTTTAAACGCGACGGCGAACAATGTGGCAAATCAGAATACGCCGGGGTATACGCGGCAGGTAGCGAACTTTTCTGCTGGCGATACGGTGACGCTGGGTGCGCGTGGCGTGAGCACGAGTACCGGGCCGCAGGTGACGACGTCGTCGGTGCGGGATCGGGTACTGGAGCATCGGGTACAGCAGCAGATGCAGTTGCAATCGAGCACGGGTGCGGAATCGGATGTGCTGACGCAAATCCAGAGTGTGTTCAGCGTGAGCGGCGGGACGACGGCTGGATCGACGCAGATCGGGACGGCGCTGAACTCGTTCTTCAACTCATTTACGGCGCTGGCCGGGAATCCGTCCGATGCGGCGACGCAGCAGGGTGTGTTAAGCGCGGCACAGGTTCTGGCAAGCACGTTCAACTCCGCCGCCACGCAGCTTGCGAAGGTGGGGACGAGCCTGAACGTAACGCTGTCGAGTTCGGTGACGGCGGTGAATGCGCTGACGACGACGATCGCGGGATTGAACAAGCAGATTGCCGGGGCCAGCCCCAAGGGGGATGCGGGGGCGCTCGAAGACAAGCGGCAACTGGCGATCCAGCAGCTTTCGCAGTATGTGGGTGTGGACCAGATCGCGACCGAGAACGGCGGCATCTCGCTGACGACGACGGGCGGGACGGCGTTGGTGGCGGGTGGGATGGCGTCGGCGCTGACGGCGGTGACCGTGGGCAACGCGACGCAGATCCAGGACAGCACTGGCAACAGTATCTCCGCAGGTTTGCAGGGCGGCAGCATTGGGGGCCAGTTAAAGGCTCAGAACGTCGATCTGGCTTCGGCGACTACGGCGCTGGATGCGCTGGCGTACCAGGTTGCTACGGCGGTGAACACGCAAAACTCGGCCGGGTTGACGACCTCAGGTAGCGCGGGGGGGGCGATCTTCACGGTTCCGGCGACGGCGGCAGGGGCGGCGGCGGCGATGAGCGTTATTCCAACGAACGCGAACGCCATTGCTGGGGCGGGTGTGGGCGAGGGTGTCACCGGAAACACGAACGCAACAGCGCTGGCGAATATAGCGAATTTGGTAAATGGCTCGGGATTGACGATTGTGGGGATGCTCAGTTCGCTGGTGGGTGGGGTCGGTTCGACGGCGTCGGGACTTGAGGAGCAGAACACGGCGCAGAAGGCGACGCTGGCCCAGCTGACGACGCAGCGGGACAGCTTGTCGGGTGTTTCGTTGGATACGGAGGCGGCGAATCTGTCGCAGTATCAGCGCTCGTATCAGGCTGCCGCGCAGTTGTTGACAGTGCTGGATCGGTTGATGGCTACGGCGATTAATCTGGGGACTTCGACTGCGGTGTCGTAAAGGCAGTGGCCAGTGAGTAGGGGGTAGGAGAGGCAATGACGGTTGATCCGAACTATGTGCGGGGGTTGGCGGCGGCGATTGGCCAGAGCAGCGGCGCGACGCAGAAGCTGACGACGGAGCTTTCGAGCGGGTTGCGTGTGACGCAGTTGTCGGATGATCCGGTTGCGGCGGCGCAGAATGTTGGGATTTCAAATGCGATCGGGCGGCTGGATACGTTTGTGCAGACCGCAACGGCGGACCAGAGCCGAATGCAGGTAGCGGATAATGCGCTGGGGCAGGTCGTGACGCAGGTGACCTCGGCGTTGAGCGTGGCGGTGAGTGCGGGCAATGGAACGCTTTCTGCGGGGGACTTTGCTGCGGTCAAGGCGCAGGTGACGAGCATTCGAGATAGCGTCGTGGCGCTGGCGAATACGTCATACCAGGGACACTATGTGTTTGCCGGAAGCCAGGGGAGTACGACTCCGTTTACGGTGAACAGCTCGGTCAATCCGGCGACGGTGACGTACAACGGGGACTCTGTCACGCAGAAGTTACAGGCGCCGGACGGGCAGTTGGTGGCGTTGAATGTTCCGGGGTCGAGTGTGTTTACGAATGGTAACGGGAACCTGCTGGGGAGCCTGAATCAGCTAATCATCGATTTGGGCGCTGCGGCCAACGGGACGGGGACTACTGCCAACATTCAGGCGGATTCGACGGCGCTGTCGCAGGCGCTCGGAATGGTGTCGTGGCAGAGGTCGACGCTGGATAGCGGGCTGAGCCAGTTGATCGCGGCGACCACGTACTCGTCGACGCAGGAGACTGTCTACAAGGCCCAGCAGAGTGGTTTGCTGTCGGCGGACCCGGTGAGCGTGGCGACTGATTTGAAGACGGCGGAGGTGCAACGACAGGCTTTGCTGGGAGTGACTTCGGCTCTTGAAGGGGCACGGAGTTTGTTTGATTACCTGCGGTAAATCGTCGCGGGAAATGAGAAAGGTTCTAGGCAGAATGAGGGCTTCAGGTCTCCGACTGCGTCAATCGCAAGTACGCGATTGACTCCGCTCAGGATGACCAGCAAATGGGTAGGCGATTTGCACGGGCACGTCGGTGCCTATACTTGAAAAGTGTTTAAGGCCCTATTGAGTGCGGTGCGATTCTGGTGGTTGGCGAGCGCGGGTAACCGTCTGCGGCCGTGGCGGAGCCCGTATCTGCGCTGGCGGATGGAAACCTATACCGGCAAGCCGGCCGGGACATTGACTGCACGGGATTTTCTTCAGCTTGCCATCAGGGAGAGACGGCAGATGGCGCGGTTCTTCTTGTGGTCGGGCGAGTTGAATGAGCAGGCGCGGGAACCGCGAAAATGAAGACGCGACGGGAGTTTCTGGGAGCGGGTCTGGCAGTCGCCGGTTTGGCGGGTTGCGCAAAGCACTTGCCATTGCGCACGGCGACTCCGGTGGCACCGCCAGATCTGACCACCGGAGCTGGATCGCTGAAGGCCCATGCGGCGGCGCGGGGGTTTCTCTACGGGTGTGCGGTTGACGTCGGGTTGCTGGCAAAGGATGAGGCTTACGCCCGCTTGATTCGCGAACAGGCGAACATTGTGGTCGCGGAGAATGCGATGAAATGGGGGCCGCTACGTCCGACGATTGACACCTTCCATTTCGAAGAAGCGGATGCACTGGTGGCCTTTGCGGAGCAGAACCGGATGAAGGTGCGTGGGCACAATTTATGCTGGCATCGGCAGTTGCCGGCGTGGTTTGCGGTTGAGGCCACGACCGCAAACGCACGGGAGTTGCTGGCGGCGCATATCGCGCAGGTGGCCGGCCGCTATGCGGGGCGGATGCACTCGTGGGACGTGGTGAACGAGGCGATCCTGACGACCGATGGACGGGCGGATGGGCTCCGGGATTCGCCGTGGTTGAAGCTGGTGGGGCCGGACTATATTGAGCGGGCCTTTCAGGCCGCGCGCACGGCTGATCCGCAGGCTCTTCTCGTGTACAACGAGTACGGGATTGAGGCTGAGGATGCGGCTTCCGAGACAAAGCGCGCGGCGGTGACGGTGCTGCTGCGGCGTCTGAAGGCGAGACATGTTCCGCTGGATGCGGTGGGGATCCAGGCGCACCTGACGGCGGGGCGCAAATATGGGGCGGGGCTGATGGGATTTATTGCCGCGGCGCGGGGGATGGGGCTGCAGGTGATGCTGACGGAGATGGATGTGAACGATCGCGAGTGGCCCGCCGATGAGGCGATTCGGGATGGCGTTGTGGCGGATTGCTACGGGGGCTTTCTGGATTTGGCACTGGCTGATCCGGCGGTGCGGGCGGTGTTGACGTGGGGGATTACGGATCGGCGGACATGGCTGAATGGCGAGGGGGCGCGGCCGGATAAGCTGCCGGAGCGGTGTCTGCCGTTCGACCAGAAAGATGCTCCGACGAAGGCGTTTTTCGCGATGCGAAAGTCGTTTGACCAGCGGCGCATATCGTAATGATCCCATGACGCTGACTGGTCTATAGTCGTGAAAGCGTTGGATGCAATGGATCATGGAGCGTGTGATGGGCGAGTTTGTGAAGTTGTTGACCGAAGATGGCGTCGAGATGAGTGCGTATGTTGCCCGGCCAGAGGGAGCGGCCAGGGGCGCTGTGGTGGTGGTGCAAGAGATCTTCGGGATCAACGCACATATCCGGAGCATCGCGGACAAGTATGCTGCCGAGGGGTATGTGGCGATTGCGCCGGCGTTGTTTGACCGGATCACACCGGGAATAGAGTTGGGCTATTCGCCGGACGATATGAAGACGGCGTTCTCGTTATATCCGAAGCTTGACCCGGCCAAGTCGTTGCTGGATATCGCCGCAGCGTATCACTTTGTGGCGAATGAGGATCACAAAGGGATTGCGGTGGTTGGTTTCTGCTACGGCGGGCTAATGTCGTGGCTGACGGCCACGCGCGGCGAGACCTTGAAAATGCAGCCCAGCTGTTGCGTGGGGTATTACGCGGGCGGGGTTGGACGGTTCGCGACGGAAGAGCCTTCGTGCCCGGTGATGCTGCACTTTGGGGCGGAGGACTCGCACATTGGGGCGGACCAGATTGATGCGGTGCGGACGGCGCATCCTGAGGTTGAGGTCTTTGTGTATGAGGGAGCAGGGCATGCGTTCAATCGCGATCCCGATCCGAATGCTTACAACGCCGAGGCTGCGAAGCTGGCACAGGAGCGGACGTTTGAGTTTTTGCGCACGCATGTTGCTTAGGTCTGAGGCGGCAAGAGCGAAATACGGAGATCCTTCACTTTGCTCACGATGACCTCACTTGTTACTGGGGAAGGGTTGGCGATTTCACTGAATGTTGAAATCAGTGCTAAACTTTCGTAGACACTTTTGAGAGTGGATTAGAGAATCAGGAGCAGAAACTGCTGTGTTGGCAACCGCAAGAAAGACAGACATTATCGAGAAGTACCGCACCCACGACTCCGACACCGGCAGTCCTGAGGTGCAAATCGCCATTCTGAGCGAACGTATCGGTGAGTTGACCGAGCATTTCAAGACGCACAAGAAGGATCATGGATCCCGTCGCGGCTTGTTGATGCTGGTGAGCAAGCGCCGCCGTCTGCTGGACTATTTGAAGAAGGTTGACGCGGACCGTTATCGCGAGGTCATCGCCAAGCTCGGAATCCGTAAGTAAGCGCAGCTTCCCCCAGGAAACCTGTACATGGAATCACGCACCGCCTGTCAAGTCAGCCGATCGCATGCCAAGGGGTTTCGACCTCTTTTCGGCGGGAGTTACTGACCATGACAGGAGTTTGCGCGAACCTCGGACCGGGTGACCTCCGGGATAGCTCCCACAGACAATCCATGCAGCCTGCAACGCAAGTCCAGACGCAGCTCGGCGATCGCGCACAACGCATCGCCTGAGCTGCGTTTGTGCGTGTCCATGCCACGGCCTGAGTCTGGGCCGGCCGGATGCAAACGCTGCATCGCATCAAGTTTCGACTGACGATAGAACGCAATGATGGCACGGCAGAAGCCGAGCCCTGAAGAGAAGAGGCGCACGATGAAACATGAAGTCACAGTAGAGCTCACCGGCGGTAAGCGCATTACATTCGAGACCGGACGGATTGCCAAGCAGGCATCCGGCGCCGCGTTCACCACCTCCGGCGACAACGCCGTCCTTTGCACGGCCGTGGCCTCGCCCGACCCGAAAGAAGGCATCGACTTTTTCCCGCTCACGGTCGAATACCGTGAATTCACCTACGCCGGCGGACGTATCCCCGGTGGCTTCATCAAGCGCGAAGGCCGCCCCTCCGAGAAGGAAGTGCTGACCAGTCGCCAGATCGACCGGCCCATCCGTCCTCTGTTCCCGGAAGCCTTCCGCAACGAGACCCAGGTGGTCGCGTTTGTGTACTCGGCCGACAAGGAAAACGATCCTGACGTGCTGGGCATCAACGGCGCAAGCTGCGCGCTGGCCATGTCCGATATTCCGTTCCACGGCCCTGTGGGCGCGGTCCGCATCGGGCTGGTTGACGGCGCGATGATCGTGAACCCGACCTATGCCGAGCGCGCGGTCAGCACGCTCAACATCATGGTAGTCGGTACGGCCGACGGCATCGTCATGGTGGAGTCGGGCGCGAAGGAGACGTCGGAAGAGAGTGTCGTCGACGCGATCGAGTTCGCACACAGCGAGATCAAGAAGATCTGCTCGGCCATCGAGGAGATGGTCAAGCTGGCAGGCAAGACCAAGCGCACCGTCAAGCCGGTCGAACTCGACGGCGAATACATGGCTGCGTTGACCGCGAAGGTTGGCGAGCGTCTGTCCGACGCGCTGAACACGCAGAAGTACCCCAAGTTCGAGAGCTACGCCAAGGTCAAGGAGATCAAGGACGAGCTGAAGAAGGACCTGCCGGAAGGCGATGCAGCGGCTGCGAAGAAGCTCGGAAAGTATTACGAGCTGATGCGCGAAAACATCTTCCGCGATCAGGTTTTGAACGACCGCATCCGTCCTGACCACCGCGCCTTCGACCAGATTCGTCACGTCGAGTGCGAGATCGGGATTCTGCCCCGCGTACACGGTTCAGCCTTGTTCACGCGCGGCGAGACGCAGGCGCTGGTCACCGCGACGCTCGGCACGACCGACGACGCGCAGCGCATGGAAAGCTACGAAGGCGAACAGAAGCGCAAGTTCATGCTGCATTACAACTTTCCGCCGTTCTCAGTCGGCGAAGTAGGCCGCATGACAGGCGTTGGCCGTCGCGAGATCGGTCACGGCGCGCTGGCATGGCGCGCGATCGAGGCTGTTCTGCCCAAGGAAGATGAGTCGCCGTATGTTCTCCGCGTCGTTTCCGACATTACGGAGTCGAACGGTTCGTCCTCGATGGCGACGGTTTGCGGCGCTTCGCTGGCGCTGATGGCATCTGGTATCCCGCTGAAGGGCGCGGTCGCCGGAGTTGCAATGGGTTTGGTGAAGGAAGGCGACAACTACGCCGTCCTGACCGACATCGCAGGAGCGGAAGATCACTACGGCGACATGGACTTCAAGGTAGCCGGTACCCGCAAGGGCATCACGGCGCTGCAGATGGACATCAAGATCATGGGCATTACGCCGCAGATCATGCGCGAGGCGCTCGAACAGGCTCGCCGCGGACGTTTGCAACTGCTGGATACGATGGACGCGACGATCTCAGCCGCAAGCGAAGAGAAGTCGGCGTTCGCACCGCGCATCCACACCATCATGATCCCGACGGACAAGATCCGCGACCTGATCGGACCCGGCGGCAAGGTGATTCGCGGAATCATCGATGCGACCGGGGTGAAGATCGACGTGGACGATACGGGCCGCGTGAATGTGGCTTCGAGCGATGCCGATGGTCTGGCACGCGCGATCCAGATGATCACCGACCTGACGGCCACTCCGGAGATCGGCAAGACTTATCTCGGCAAGGTGGTTCGTCTGGCGGAGTTCGGCGCATTTGTCGAAATCTTCCCCGGCACGGACGGCTTGCTGCACGTCTCCGAGATCGCTGAGCATCGCGTGAAGGAAGTGAAGGACGAGCTTCGCGAGGGCGATCAGATCCTGGTGAAGGTCCTGGCGATCGAAGGCAGCCGCATCAAACTGTCGCGCAAGGCTGTACTGCGCGAACAGCGCGAGAAGCTTGGCTTGCCAGCGGCCCCCGACCCGAATGCGGGCGGCGGTCGTCCGTCGCAGCCTCCGCCGGCAGCTCCTGCAGCGGATACTATTGCGGATGATGATGAATTCGATGACGACGATGATGAGATGGACGATGAGGAGGGCGAGGGTGAAGATGAGCCAAACTTCAATCGCGCCGATCCTCCGGCAACACCCGCAGGCGGACAGCCTCAGGGTGCACCCCGTCCCGCAGGTGATCGCGGTCCCGGTGGCGCTCGGCGCCCCGGTGGACGTCGTCGCCGTGGCGGCCGTCGTCCCGGTGCGGGCGGCGGTGGCGGAAATGCAGGCGGTGGTCGCCCTCCGCAGGCGTAAGCACGAAGGACTAACGGAAAGGGTCGCGCTTCGGCGTGGCCCTTTTCTATTGCTGTGGCTGTTGCTGACTGGGTTGGCGGGTGCGCAGGCTCCGGAGCAGGTTGCGCCTGGGGTTTGGTTCCTGCTGGGCGAAGCTAGCAAGGGCTACAGCAATACGACGGTGATCGAGATGAAGGACTACCTCATCGTCGTTGACGCCAACTATCCGGGGCGGACGAAGGAGTTGATGGCGTTGATGCCGACGCTGTCGCCAAAGCCGGTGCGGTACGTCTTCGACACGCATGCCCATGGTGACCACTCGTATGGGAACTCGACCTGGACGAAGGCGGGAGCGACGACCATGGCGTTTACCGGGGTGGCGAAGGAAATGGATCGGTGGGAGCCGGGGCGTTGGCAGACGTTCGGAGAGCGACGCGAGGATGTTCGAGCGACGGGGGAGCACGACGTGGAGCGACCGAAAAAGATCATCGCAGGTGACAAGTTCGTGTTGAACGATGGACAGCGAGAGGTCGATTTCCTATTTCTGGGATGGGGGCACACGCCCGGGGATGGCTATGTCTGGCTGCCGAAGGAGCGAGTGCTTGCGACCGGGGACGCGGCCGTCAACGGGCCTCGGAACAAGCTGGCGGATGCGTGGATTGCGAACTGGCCGAGGGTATTGGATAAGGCCATTGCGTTGCAACCGACGGCGGTGTTGCCGGGGCATGGGGAACGGGGCGGGGTGGAGATTCTTTCTGGACAGAGGCAGTTTCTGATCGACTTGTATGCGGCCGTCGGCGTGGAAGTTGCGGCTGGCAAGCGGGGTGCGGAGATCAGCGTAACGTTGCCGGCGCGGGATACGAATTGGGTGCCGAAGGATTTGGCTCTGGATATTGAGTCAACGACGGCGGAGATTGTGGGGAAGGCTCCGGCGGGCGGCTTGCCGCATGTGTGGAAATGACCCGACGGGTGTGGGCGGGGTTTGCGCTGCTCTGCGTGCTGCAGGGGGCTGGGCTGCTCCTCGACCAATTCATGCCGCCTCTGTTGCCGGGGCTGCTACGGCTTGGTGTCCATGATGGCTTGTTGGCCGTTGCATTTTTCCTGGTGAGCAGGAAATCGACCGGCCCGGTCTGGGCGCTCGCGGGACTCGGGATCGCTCTGTTTGGTCTGCCGCAGGTGTTGTTTGCGGCGGCAGGCGGGCACGTGGATGGGTTTACCGAGCTCCTGGTGACTCTGCTGGTGCCGGTTGTTGTTGTGGTGGTCAATGCACAGCGCCGGGAGGCTTTTGGGTCGGAGGATAGTCCGCTGCGGCTCTTGGGGCCGGCGGTTGTGGGGATCGGCGGCGCGGTGCTGGTGTTGCCGTTTTATCTACCGGCGTCGCGGGTGGGTCAGGGGTGGCTGACGGCGATGGTTTTGGCGGCGGTCGTAGCGGGTGGGGCGGCGGTACGGATTCACACGCAGCTGAACGGGGTGAATGTGTTTCGCGGGGCAGCAATGGTGTTTGGCGCGGTGAGTGTGGTGGCGTTGGGTTTCTGCTGGGTCGATGGAAGGGTGACCCTGGTCTGGGATGGTGGCGCTGCGGTCTTTGAGGCGTTGCGGCTGGTGATGGTGGAAGGGCCGATCCTGCTGCTGACGGTGTGGCTGGTGCGGGAGATGAAGCCGGAGCGGTTTGCGGCACGGGCGCTGCTGGTGGTTCTAGTGATGATCGTTGAAAGCTATGTCGTGGAGCGCCCGACAGTCGGCTGGACTATGGTTGCGGGAGTCTTATTGATTGGCGGGGGTGCGTGGGGGCTGTTGCGGGTGGACTCACGCAAGGTTCTTTGAGGTGGCGCGGGGTGGCGATACACTCGGGTTATGGCAGCTTCGATGTATATCGTGGTCGAGGGTGAGGATCCCGGCTTTGACATCTTTGTAAACGGCAGGGCGCTGGCTCGGCATGAGGATTCGGTGGAAAAGCTCGCCCTGTCGCTTGGGGTTCGGCCGCTGATTGAGTTTTTTTCGGCGGACGAGAACTCGATGTCACTGCTAATCGAAGAGGGGGCAGGGAACGCGGAGTTGGTGAAGCGCTTGCCGCCGCCGCAGTGGTACTTCGGGAGCGAAGGCTTGGCGACTGTGAACGCACTGATTGACGCGCTTGCCGAGGAGCCGCACAAGCTGGGGACGGAAGGACCGCAGGTGCTGGAAGAGCTGCAGCAGTACGCGCGGGTACTGGAAAAGACCGAGGAGCGCGGGTTGCGGTGGCATTTGGCCGTCAGCTGGCGGTAAGCGCTGCTCGGGCAGAAAAGTAAAGATAAGCAAGGAGTTACGGATTTTCTCCCCCTGAACGGCGTTGTGCGGACCTCCAACTCCACCTCAGATGCAACCGCGATACGGCTACCTTTAGCTGGATATGCAACTCCGATGCCCGGTCGGGGTACCTGCAACCTTCATTCGTGCATCCAAACGAGAAGCTTTTGCCGTGCACTTTCCTTTTTGAAGGTGCTCGCTCAAAGCGGTCAGATTTGCGGATTCCCCCCGGCTGCATGGATTGAGTCGGCCACCAAAATCGAAACCAGGAGTCATTCATGAAAAATCAGTATGGATTCAAAGCCATCTCTGGCTTGACCGTGGCGTCGGCGATGTTCCTATCGCTGGGTTCCGCGGCATATGCTCAGCAGGCAACTGTTGAAGGCATGATAACCGGGCGTAGTGGCCCCACGATGTACGTGAAGACGGCCGACACTCCGAGGCTCACGGTCACGCTATCGGATAGCACCAAGGCAACGGAAAAGGGCGGCTTTCTCGGTATGAGCCGCAAGGATCTGGGCATCACACAGTTGGTTCCGGGCCTCGAAGTCAAGGTTGAAGGGGCTTACGATACCGATCACAAGTTGATCGCAAAGAAGGTCACCTTTTCCCGTGGCTCCCTGCGTACGGCACGGCAGATTGATGCTGGGCTGAACCCCGTGGCCATGGAAGTTGCTGCAGCGCAGGACCAGCTCCGCACCGATGGCAAGAATATCGAAATGGCGCAGTCGGACATTGAAGGCAACAAGAAGGACATTGCGGGCACAAGGCAGGATATTGCCACGAACGCGCAACTCGCAAACGACGGCTTGTCGGCGAACAAACAAGCCATCGGGCAAGCCAACAATCGCTTCGGCAAGCTGGATGAGTACGAAACCAAAGGCAGCATCACGGTCAACTTCGCGAATGGACGCAGCACAGTCAGCGCGAAGGACAAGGATCAGCTGGCTGAATTCGTGAAGACGGCCGCTGACACTCCGGGAGCCATGATCGAGGTTCAGGGGTATGCCTCCTCGACCGGCTCTGCGACGGTGAATCAGCGGCTGAGCGCGGAGCGCGCGACCGCAGTTCTTTCCATCATTCAGCAGACCGGCGTGGTGCCATTGACGAGAATTCTCGCACCTGCCGCAATGGGAACAAGCAGTCCTGCTGAAGAAGGAAAGTCGCGTTCCGCACAGGCGCAGAATCGGCGTGTGGTTGTGACGATCCTGGTAAACAAGGGCATCAACGGCTAACTCGTAAGTGGTGTGCAAAAGCCGGGCGAGTGCAGATTTTCCTGCACTCGCCCGTTTACTTTAACGACGGGTCAACCCACAGGATCGGCTGCCGGATCGGCAGATTGCGGATCACCTCGGGCACCGTTGTGGTGGCGTCAAGCTTCTTCCAGGTTGCAATGTAATCTGGACGGCCAAGCGCCTGACCGGCTAGCAGGAGACTGGACCTGCGCGATGGGAAGTCGTCGAAATACTCCACATCTTTTGGGTGCCCGGCTGCGAGCCAGCTGGTCTTATTCGTGATGAAGGGTGCCTGGTGGGCCATTGCCTCGGCGACGCCTGCACCGTTCGGCCCTTTGAATTTCCACAGGTTATCCTTTGGGGTCGAGAGCGACTGGCAGATGCCGCAGAGGACATCGCCGTCGAAGAGCGTGTAGCTGTACGGTTTGGTGCGTTCCAACTCCAGCGGCAGGCTGCCATCCTTAGCGACCTGGTCTGGAATCAAATTGTTCTTGTAGCGGTCGATGCAGAGCTGGACCAGGTCGGCGCGCTTTGCAAACTGTGCAAACTCTGCCACCTGCAGGACCCAGCAGGCGCCGTGATTGTTCTTGGCGAGCTTCTCTTCCACGCCATTTTTCGACGTCGCCATCCAGTCCACGTAGTCTGCAAACCACTCTCGGACCGGTGCGAGGTCACTCGGCTGCAAACCTCTCGTGGCCTCCATGATTCGGAGCCCCCGGGCGAGATCGGTCCACTGCAACGTGTCGATGATGCCGGTGCCGCGCCCGGTGGAGACACGGAGAATGGCCTGGGCGTATTCGAGATTGGGGTTCATTCTGGTGGCCGGATCGACGAACCAGGCGTGTAGATGCTGCAGGAAGTGAGCGGCATAGCGTTTATCTTTCGTCAGGCGCCACGCTGCAACCAGAGCCGGAGCCATGACGCCGAAGCGGATCATGGCCTGGCGGTGATCGTCAAAGTTATCGGGATTGGTGAGCCCATCGCGCCGGATGTAGGGGCCTTTTGGGTTCTTAGGGTCGGGCCACCAGTAGTCGCCCTGAGAAAAGTAGTCGTGCAGCCCGCCGGTACTTCGATCGCTGTGTGAAGCCGTGATCGTCTTCGGAGCTTCGGCGAGATACTGGTTGGCGGCGGTCAGGATTCTGCTGCGATCGACGGCTGCGACCATCTTGTAAGCGCCTTCGGCATATGCGATGCCGGTGGCACTGAGGGTAAGCAAAGCGGTCCCGCAGGTGATGAACCGGCGTCGCGAGGGGTTGGTCTGATTGAGTAAGTTCAGAGTTCGCATTATATCGACCGGATTGTTCTAGTCTATGCGCGGCTGGATCGTCAACCCCGAGTCTCGGAGGCGCGGTTTGTGCGATTCTAAAGACAGCGCCGATGACACTCAACGATAAATCCTCCCTGCTCCATGAAACGCTCGCGGCCACCGGATCGTTGCTCGTTGCCTACTCCGGCGGGACGGATTCGGCGTACCTTGCGTATGCGGCGCATCGTGCGCTGGGGGACCGAATGCTGGCGGTGATCGCGGATTCTGCTTCACTGCCACGCAAGGAGCTGGCTGACGCACTGGCGTTTACGGCGGAGTATGGCATTCCCACGAAAATACTGCTGACAGGGGAATTGAGCCGTGCCGACTATGTCCGCAACGACTCGCAACGATGTTTCTTCTGCAAGGACGAACTGTTCACCCAGATGGAGACTGCGCGTTTGACGCTCGGGTTTGCGCAACTGGCTTATGGGATGAATCTGGATGACCGGGGTGAGTTTCGCCCGGGCCAGCAGGCAGCGGCGATGCACAAGGCACTGGCACCGTTGGTGACGGCGGAGCTGACCAAGGCCGAGATCAGAACCCTGGCTCGGGAGGCGGGCCTGACGCTGGCGGACAAGCCGGCGAGTGCGTGCCTTTCGTCGCGGATCGAGTACGGCCGTCCTGTTACGCCGGAAAACCTGTGGCAGGTAGAACAAGCGGAGGACGCGCTTCATGGCCTTGGTTTCCCGCAAATCCGGGTGCGCCACCATGGTGATCTGGCTTGCATCGAAATCGCTCGCGAGGACCTCCCGCGCGCCTTATCGGTGACCATGCTGGACCGCATTACGGAGGCTGTGAAGCCGGCCGGCTTCCTCTACATCACGCTGGATGCGCAGGGCTATCGGTCGGGGTCGATGAACGATGTGCTGCCGGTCACGGCGATCACTGCTGCAACGTAACCTTGAAAGAGTTCTCATGCGGATTGCTTATCTCGATTGCTTTGCCGGTATCTCCGGCGACATGTTTCTGGGCGCGCTGGTCCACGCCGGGGTTCCGCTGGACCTACTGCAGCAGGCGGCTTCCTGTCTCAATCTTGGCGCGAGTCTGCGGGTTGAGACGGTAGATCGGAGCGGCATCTCCTGCACCAAGGTCCACGTGTTGGAGGGCGACCGGCTGGCCGATGCTGTTCCGCTGGAGCAGACTGCGCGTGAGGTGATGACGGCAATGCCGGAGACGCAGCATCTCCACAAGGCGGGTCACTCGCACGATCACGAACCGCACGTGCATCCGCATGTGCATGGTCGCTCGCTGACAGCGATCAAGGCGATCATCGAGGCCGCGCCGCTTTCGGACCCAGTGAAGCTGACTGCGATCCGGGCGTTTGAGCTGCTGGGTCATTCAGAGGCAAAGATTCACAATGTGCCGGTCGAGCAGATTCATTTTCACGAGGTCGGTGCTGTCGATGCCATCGTCGATATTGTCTGTGCCAGCGCGGGGATTCACCATCTACAGATCGGCGTATGGCACTGCTCGCCGCTGAATGTGGGGGGCGGCATGGTGGTGTGCGCGCATGGGACATTTCCGGTTCCGGCTCCCGCTACGGCGGATCTGCTGCGCGGTATTCCAACCTACTCCGCCCATGTGCAGAAGGAGCTGGTGACGCCTACCGGCGCGGCGATCGTTCGGGCTCTGGAGCCGCAGTTTGGGCCGCAGCCTGCGATGCAGGTGGGGCAGATCGGGTATGGTGCGGGGACACGCAATCCGAAGGAGTTTCCGAACGTGCTGCGCCTGAGCATCGGCGAAACGGCTTCTTCCGAGAGTGTGGAGACGGTGACGGTGCTTGAAACGGCGCTCGACGATCTGTCGCCGCAGGTACTGGCGCACGTCGCCGAGACCGCGTTGGCTCAGGGCGCACTGGATGTGATGCTGACGCCGGTGATTATGAAGAAGGGAAGACCCGGCACACTGCTGACGGTTCTTTGCAACGCGGCCGACAGCGAGGCGCTGCAGCGTCTGATCCTGACCGAAACAACTACGCTGGGTGTTCGTGTGCGCACGGACAAACGGGTGATTCTGGAGCGGACGCATGTATCGGTTCAGACGCCGTATGGAGGGATTCGGATGAAGGTTGGCTCAAGGGATGGCGAGCAATGGAATGCCGCGCCGGAGTTCGAGGATTGCCGTGCGGCGGCTTTGGCCTATGGCGTGCCGGTAAAGAAAGTGCAGCAGGCGGCGATCGCTGTATACCTTGGTTAGACGATGAAGCCCACATCCATCCTCGAACTTTTGGCGGCGGTCGAACGCGGCGAGATGCCTGCAGCCGCCGCAGCCGAGAGGCTTCGTTCGCTGCCGTTTGAGGACCTCGGACACAGTCGCGTCGATCATCATCGCAGCCTGCGGACTGGCCTGCCGGAGGTGATCTACGCGGCCGGCAAGACGCCGGAGCAGACACGGGCGATCTTCGCGAGCTTGGCGGCGAGTGGGGTTGATGTGCTTGCGACCCGGGTGGACGAAGCTACTACAGCATTGCTAATGGAAAGCCAGGTGAAAGCGGTCCATCATCCCGTAGCTCGGATTGTTGCGCTTCGCCAGTCCACTCTGGACGATCAGCAACACGGCCACATCGCCGTCGTTTGCGCGGGGACGAGCGACCTTCCCGTGGCCGAAGAGGCATCGGTGACTGCTGAGACGTTTGGGGTGCGGGTTACGCGCCTGTACGACGTTGGCGTCGCTGGTATACATCGGCTGCTGGCGGTGCGCGAGGAGCTTGCGGCAGCGGATGTGGTGATCGTGTGCGCTGGGATGGAGGGCGCCCTGCCGTCGGTGGTCGGCGGCCTGGTTGGCGTGCCGGTGATCGCGGTCCCCACGTCGGTGGGTTATGGGGCCTCGTTCGGAGGCGTGACTGCGTTGCTGGGGATGCTGAACTCGTGCAGCCCGAATGTGACCGTGGTCAACATCGACAACGGGTTTGGGGCGGCCTACACGGCGGTGTTGATTGCGCGCGCCGCAAGCGAAACGCTCTAACCGTCCTCTTCCATCTCATCTTCCACGCGCAGATATTTGCGCATGTAGCGCAGCGGTTCCTCTGCGATTGCCAGCTCGCGGAGATGGTACTTCCACGCATCTTCGCGCCCACTGCGCCGGGTGTAGCCCTTGCGGGTGACGATGCCGATACTTCCATCGGGCCGGGTTCGCTGAAAGGTCTGGGTAGGGACCAGAAAGGTCATCTTTTCGCCGGCCTTCCAGAAGCTCTGCGCAAACTCGTGCGAGAAGAGCAGGGCGTAATAGCGACGCTCCGCTGCGAGCGTCTCGATCGCTTCCCTGGTGTCGGTCCACGGAACTCCCAGCCGCTTGGTAAACCACCGCCGAAATTCGAATCCATTGGTCTTCGCCTGCCCAATCAGCAGCTGCAGCAGTTCGTACCGCGTCATTCCAAGTCTCCCCGCGTCGGGTCGATCCCGATCTTGTTTGCCCTTGAATCTGTCACACTCAATATCGGGGTCGATTTCGATCCATCGCGTGCCGTTAGCATCCAAGTACTAGCCTAAACCCGGGGAACATACCTTGCCCATCCACCTCCGACGACTTCTGCCGCTCGCCCTTGCCGTCCTCGTTGCCATCCCGGGGGGATCGCAGGAACCGAACCAGCCGCTAAACCCGGCATTCACCCCCCACGCCGACCCGCTGGACTTCGATCCCATGGTCCGCGACGGCTACAACCACTTCTATAACCTCGACTACGAAGGTTCCATCGCTCGCTTCGACCAGGTCATCAAGGCCCACCCGCAGGAGCCGATCGCCTACGCCTACGCGCTCCAGGCCGTCATCTTTCGCGAGCTCTACCACCAGGACCTGCTCGACACCACCTACTATGCGCACGACAACTTCCTCACCAATCAGCGCAAGGTGGAGATACCCCCCGCCAACCGCCAGCGCATCGAGTTCCTGACGCACCAGACGGAGACGCTCGCCGAGCAGCGTCTGAAGGCCAACCCGCAGGATAAGAATGCCTTGTTCGCGAAGGGGTTCGCCAAAGGCCTCCACGCGGCGTTTATTACGCTGGTGGACCACGCGTGGTTTGCCGCAGCTCGTCAGGGGCTGTCGGCGCGGAATGATTCCGAGGCCGTCCTCAAGATCGATCCGGAATACGCCGACGCCAACATGGCGGTGGGAATTCAGCAGTTCGCCGTTGCCAGCCTGCCGGGCATGGTTCGCGTGGTGGTGGGCATTGCCGGCGTGGGCGGCAACAAGGAGAAGGGGCTCAGGCTCCTGCGCATCTCGGCGGAGAAGGGAATCATCACCAGTGTGGAGTCGCGCACCACGTTGTCATTGTTTCTGCGCCACGACGCCCGCTACCCCGAGGCGCTTGCCGTGCAGCATGCGCTGGCCGAGCAGTTTCCGCACGACTACCTCTTTCGGCTGGAAGAAGCTAACCTGGCCAAGGACAAGGGCGACGGCCCCGGCGCAATCGCGATCTACAAGCAGGTGTTGGCCGACGCCCGCAAGCCGGGTTTCTTCGTCGACCCGCGCTTGCAGATGGCTCTCTTTGGGCTTGCCGATACGGAACGTGGACAGAATCTGGTGGCGGATGCCTCGAAGCACTATCTTGAGGCTGCCACGCAGCCGGACTGCTCGGACTGGCTGCGCAAGCGCGCGGAATTGAATGCGGGTCAGATGCTGGACCTGCTGCATGACCGCGCTGCCGCAATTACTCACTACCAGAAGGCTGTGGCTCCCGGCGGGGATCAGTCGCAGGCCGAGGCTGCGCGGCGTTATTTGCAGACGGCTTATGCGGGGCGGTAGGTGCTTATCGCGGAAAACGGGCTGCACCCTCCCCCACTCCCCCACTTTTTGCCGTAAAGTCCGGAGAGGATTGGACTTAGATCAGCTTTAAGTCCGTCAGGTCCAATGTTTGCCTGTAAAGTCCGGATTCTAAAGAAGTAGGCCAATCACGCGCCGGGCTCCAATCTGACCCCGGCTTGTTTCTTAAGCTGAAGCGTCGCGCTAGACTTGGGAGCGCGGAACACTCGCGCCGCCATCCTCAAACTTGTCAGAGGCTTCCGAATCTTCGTGGTTCTCGTGTTTTTATTGTTCTGTCACAATCCTTGTCCCAACGGTGATATACAACGTCAAGGGATTCGTCTCTCCGTGGGAGAAAATAGCGGACTGCCCAGCGCAGTGCAGTTTCAGTTTGGCCAACGCCAATAGTGCTGCCCTTGCTTCGTCACTATTGGGGTCAGTAATCGAGCAACCCACACCATGAGGACCATATGGCATATCTGTTCGGCCGTTGAAACTACCGATACTAGTGAAGCGCTCGCGATAAACACTCCAATTAGCCTGAGACAGAGCGTAGGAAAGCGCATCGGTGAACTTATCAATTTCGCTGTTGGGCGGAACCTGAGTCGGAAATGAGATGATTTCGATCCTTCCCTTGGAAGTGCTGAGAATGCTTCTGGCCGCTTCGATGTCCTCTGGCAACAAAATTCTCGCGGGAGTGGGAAGAGGTCCATTGACCGTTAGGTTCCCGCCCGCCTGTATCCCACCAGGGGAGTTGCTCATGGTCTGTACTGTCTGCTGATTGCCCGTGCCGGATTGAGTAACAGATGGCTGTGCGGGAGCAACTTCTGGCGGTTGAACGCGCGAGGCCACCTTCCTAGAAGTTTTCTCGATTGGTGCCGATAAGCTCGGTAATGGCACTGGACCCGAGATAGTCGGAAGACTTGACTTCTGCAGAGTTTCAGTTACCAACGTAGGTTGAGTCTCCGCAGTAGAC
>JANXWZ010000003.1 GCA_025350865.1 Rhodanobacteraceae bacterium | reverse complement strand
CATGGACCCGATGGCAAGCGACGCAGCGACGGCGCGATGCCGCTGCTTCAGCACAGCAATCAGCCCACCCGCCAGGATAGGCAATGCGGGCACCAGCCAAAGATTTTGTACGATCCACGCCATGGTCAGCAGGTCAGCCCTTCAGGCTCGTCATTTCGTTTAGGTCAGTAGTCTTTGTGTGCCGATAGACGGCGAGGATAATTCCGAGTCCGACAGCCGCTTCGGCCGCCGCAACAGTAATGGAGAAAATAGTAAACATCACGCCGGTAAGCGCAGATGGATTGGGGCCGTACCGCCAGAAGGCGATGAAGTTGAGATTCGCGGCATTGAGCATCAACTCAATCCCGATAAGAACGAGGATCGCGTTGCGCCGGAGCAGCGCGCCCGCAAGCCCAATCGAGAACAGCAGCGCGGATAAAAGTAGGTACCCGGTGAGCGGGTTCATCGCTTCCCCCGCTCTTGCGGCATGGCGAGAATGACAGCGCCGATCAGCGCAGCAGTCAGCAGCACCGCCATAATCTCCAGCGGCAAAACATAGTTGTGCATCAGCAACTGGCCAATCTGATTGACACTCACGACGGGCTGCACGCTATGTATTGCAGTGGAAGGCCTGCCAAGCATAGCCCATCCGAGAACCGCAAACACTGCGCCCGCAACGGTGCCGCCAACCAGCAACGACGGAGTAATCTGCGGCTTCGTCGCAGTCTCCGTCAGACGTCTGCCGCCCTGCGTCATCATGATCGCAAACACCGCAAGAATCGCCACTGCGCCCACATAGACGATGATCTGCGTGAAGCCGACAAACTGTGCGCCGAGATGAAGGAAGAGCATCGCCAGCCCCACCAACCCGACCGTCAGGCCGAGGATGCAGTGGATCGGGTTGCGGAAGCTCATCGCTGCAGCCGTTCCAACAATCGTGATGGCAGCGAGAATGAGAAAGATGAGTGTCATTGCGTGCTTCGACTTGCCCTCGAAAAATTATTCAGCGTAACGATACGTTCTTACCTGCAATGTCTTGCCCTGCTTCATGGATCGGCTCAGCACGACGAACGGTACGACCACCAGCGCGGTGCATACTGGCCAGCGCAGCAGGGGGTTGGGTAGAAAATGCCACACGGCGGCGGTGAACAGGTTAAGCAGCGTCATAGGCAGCATGAACTTCCACGCCATGCCCATCAATTGATCCATCCGCAGCCGAGGCAGCGTGCCCCGAATCCAGATAAAGAACACGATCAGCGCGAGCAGCTTGACGAAAAACCAGACATACGACGGTATCCACGTCATGAACGAAAATGGCGCAGCCCATCCACCCAAGAACAACGTGATCGCCAGCGCGCTGGTCGCAAACATACCAAGGTATTCACCCAGAAAAAACAGCGCAAATTTGAAGCCGGAATACTCAATATAGTAACCGGCAATGATCTCTGACTCGCCTTCGGGCAGATCGAATGGCGAGCGATTGGATTCCGCCGTCGCCGCGATCATGAACAGGATAAACCCCGCGAATCCCCACGGCGTGAAGACGTACCAGTGCGGCAACGTCGCGGTATAACCGGCCTGCGCCTCGACAATCGCGACCGTCGAAAGCGAACCCGAAGCCATCACGACAACGATGGACGCAAGCACCAGCGGCACTTCGTAGCTGATCATCTGCGCGACCGCGCGCATCGCGCCCAGCAACGAGTATTTGCTATGGCTCGACCACCCGGCCATGAACACCGCAAGCTCCACCATCGAGCCGACGGCAAAGAAGTACAGCAGCCCGGCGTCCAGATTCGCAACAACCATGTTCCGCCCAATCGGCAGCACGGCGTAAGCCAGGAAGGCCGCGATGACCAACAGCAGCGGTGCCAAAAAGTGGACTACCTGGTCGGCATCGCGCGGGACGACATCTTCCTTGGTCAGGGACTTGATACCGTCGGCAGCAAATTGAAAGAACCCGGCAGGACCGACACGGTTCGGGCCGTACCGATTCTGAATGCGACCCAGCCCCTTGCGCTCCAGCACCGTCGTAATCGCGAAAAGCAGCGGAAACGCCAGCAGCACAGGCACCACAGAAAGCACCGCAGACGCGAGCGGCTGCAGCATCGCTGGCACGTAGCCGAGCAACCAATGCTTGCTGATGACGAAGATCTGGTCGACCGTATCTGGCGTCATCCTAGGCCGTCGTTCCCTTCTCAGGCGCAGCGGCGGCCGCTACAGGAGCCACAGGAGCGGCAGGCTTGGGTGCGGCCTTGGCGCGTGCCGCGGCTAGGTCTGCGTCCACAGCGGCAGCTTCGGTCGGGTGAATCTCATGGTAGTACTCGTTCGACTTAGCCAGGCGCAGCTTCGGCCAGAGCAAATCGTCAAAGCGATTCTGCGTGCTGAGCTCGAAGTCCGTATCCATCTTGATCGCGTCGAACGGACAGACCTCAACGCAAATCTGGCAACTCATGCAGACCGAGACGTCGATCTTGAATTCCGCCGGATAGAACTGGAGCTTGCCGGTCGCGTCAGGCTTCTTGTCCGTGCTCTTGTCGATGATGATGCACTTGGGCGGACATTCTTTCTCGCAGATAAAACACGAGACGCAACGAAGTCCGGCCATCGCATCCGGCCCGTCATAAACGAGGAATGGGAAGTTGCGGGAGGCTTCGATGCGGGGGGCGCGCTCCTCCGGGAACTGGATCGTGGTCAGGCGATCCTTACGGAAATAGCTCCCGACAAAATTGCGGGCAGTCTCCGTCAGGCCCTTCAGAATGCCTACTCCAAGCATCTATTCGCGCTCTCCACAACCAAAAAAATCTCAAAATCCGGACATCAATACTCTACTCCATCGGCATCCGTCCAGCGCGATGAGCTGGCTAACGATCGACTTCGCCCATCACGATATCGACGCTGCCCAGAATAATCACCACATCCGCCACATTCCGCCCCAGGCACATGTCTTCGAGAATCGTCAGATTGATCAGGCTGGGCGGCCGAACCCGAAAACGGTATGGTCGGGGTGTCCCGTCGCTGACCAGATAGAAGCCAAGCTCACCTTTGGGCGATTCAATGCGGCCATACGCCTCGCCAGGTTTCGGCTTGAAGTTGCGGACCTTGGTCTTCGGGTCCTGGATCAGGCCTTCCGGAAGATCGCGCATCGCCTGCTCCAGAATCTTGACCGACTCGCGCATCTCCAGCACACGAATCATGTAGCGGTCGTACACGTCGCCGTGGTCGCCCAACGGGATGCGGAACTGGAAGCGGTCGTAGATGCCGTACTTGTCTACCTTGCGCAGGTCGTAGTTCACACCGCTCGCACGCAGCATCGGCCCCGTAACTCCAGCGTTGATCGCGAGTTCCTTAGACAACACGCCGACGCCCTGGGTCCGCGCCATCAGAATTTCGTTGCCGTTCAGCAGCGCTTCAAACTCGTCCAGAAATTTGGGGAAGGCCGCCACGACCGTCTTCGCCTGTTCCAGCCAGCCGGCGGGCAGGTCGACGCGGCAACCGCCGAAGCGCATGTAGTTGCACATCATGCGCGCGCCGGTCAGCGATTCGAACAGGTCCAGAATCTTCTCGCGCTCACGAAAGGCGTACATCAGCGGCGTTCCGCTGGCACCCATATCCTGCATCAGGAACCCCGCCAGGCAGGTATGGTTCTGCAGCCGGGTCAGCTCAGCGGTGATGACGCGCAGGTACTCGGCCCGCTCCGGCACGACGATCCCAGCCAGCGTTTCGACTGACAGAGCATACGCCCAGTTGTTGGTGATCGAGCAGAAGTAGTCCAGCCGGTCGGTGTACGGCATGGAGCCGAGATAGGTCTCGTTTTCGGCAATCTTCTCATGGTTGCGGTGCAGATAACCGAAGATGGGCTTCAGCTTGACGACGGTTTCGCCGTCCAGCGACACGTCCATCCGAAACACTCCATGCGTCGACGGATGCTGCGGCCCCATCGACACTTCGAGCAGTTGCGTGTCGCCGTTCGAGGCGGAGGGCGAAAGAGTCGATTTCGGAGGCGCTTCAGCAAGTGTGGTCATTATTTGGCGTAGTGGTTCATTGTCTTGCGCAGGACTTCGTCGTGCGCGGTCGGTTCGTATTCGTAATCATCCGGCTCCACGTAGTCGCGGCGCATGGGGTGATCGGTATATTCGTCCCACATCAGGATGCGGCGCAGGTCGGGGTGGCCGTCGAAGATGACGCCGAACAGATCGAAAATTTCCCGCTCCTGAAAGTCCGCGCTTCTCCAGACACTGACCAGCGATGGCAAATGCACCCGAAGGCCGCGGTCGCAGGTGCGCATCCGCAGAATGACCGGCCCATGCTTCTTCTCCATCGAATACAGGTGGTAAACGACCTCAAGATACCCTGCCGTCGCGCAGTCGGCCTCATCCTGCTCCAGGTCTTCTTCCATATCTTTCAGCTTTGCCTTGCCTGCGTCGTTGGGCGCGGGCCAGTCGATCCCGGTCACATTCGAGCAGTAATCGAACCGAAGGTGCGCAGCGTCGCGCAGATACATCGCCACGGCTACAGCATGTTCGGGGTCGATCAGCAGGCTGTGCTGCGCGGACGGGCTCGGGTTGGAGATGATCTCCAATCCACAGCCGGGCACCTTCTCTTCCAACTCGAGCTTAAGCGGTTCCAGAGTCATCGTCTTCCGCCAGGGCAATTTGTACCAAAGGTGCATGCCACACCACAGGATTTTGCGGGGGCTCAAGGTCATGGGCGCCGAACTTCGGCACCGTAAACTCGCTGGGCTCGTCGGCGTTGAGGTGCCGTGGCCGCGAGTCGCCGGTCAACTGCTGCGCATCAATCTTGCGCTGCAGAGCCATCAGCGCGTCGATCAGCGCTTCCGGCCGTGGTGGGCAGCCCGGAATGTAGATGTCCACCGGAATGTAACGGTCGATCCCCTTCAGCACGTTATACCCCTGCTTGAACGGCCCACCGGAGATGGCGCAAGCGCCCATGGAAATCACATACTTCGGCTCTGGCATCTGGTTGTACAGCCGAACCACCTGCGGAGCCATTTTCTTCGTAATCGTCCCCGCCACGATCATCAGGTCGGCCTGCCGTGGCGAGGGGCGAAAGACCTCCGCACCGAATCGCGCCATGTCGTACCGCGCCATCGTGCTGGCGATCATCTCGATCGCGCAACACGCGAGTCCGAAGTTCAGCGGCCAGATGGAGTTGCGCCGGCCCCAGTTGTAGAGCTCCTGGAGATTGGTCGCAACCACACCCTGCTTGCTTAGCTCGCTTTTTAGCCCTTCATCCATGCGTCAGGTCCACGTTAAAACTTTCTTCTGATACGCCCAGGCCAAGCCTTCGATCAGCAGCAAGATAAAGACCAGCATCGCCAGACATTCGCCGATGCCGAAGCCGGTAAACGCAGTCGCAAACGGCAGCAGAAAGACCACTTCCACGTCGAAGACCAGAAAGATGATGGCGTACAGATAGTAGCCGGGGTTGAACTGCACCCACGAATCGCCCGTCGATTCAAGCCCACACTCATAGATAGAGTTCTTGTCATGGCCGGGCTTGGAGGGTGAAAAATTCTTCGCCCAAAGCCACGCCAGCGCCAGCGGCGTCACGGCAAAGCCGACGGCTCCAAGTAAAAGAATGACAATTGGCAGATAGGAATCGGGTTTCATGCGTGACAAGATAACCGTACCAGATTCGCGAAGGCACTGCGATGCGGAAAGGAAAGGCGGCCTACCAAAGCGGAAGCCCATTGCGGGATTTCGCTGCGGAAGTTGTATTCGCTCACTGGTTTGAGGGAGCCGGACGCGCATTGCGCCAGGCTATAATCCCACTTGATACGTCGCACACCCGCATCGCTCGCCGCGGCACTCCAACAGACACGGAAGACAGATGGACCCAAGCTTCGAGTTGATCATCGAACCCCACAAGGGGTGGCAGCCAGTCGACTTCAGGGAGGTCTACGTGCAGCGCGAACTGCTCGGCTTCCTGATGTGGCGCGACATCAAAATCCGCTATCGGCAAACGCTTCTAGGGGGAGTCTGGGCCGTGCTGCAGCCGCTGATGGGGATGATCGTCTTCACCTTCTTCTTCCATCGCCTCGCCGGTGTCAACGGCGACCCGCAAGTTCCGTACCCCGTGTTCGCGTTCGCCGGGCTATCCGTCTGGACCTTCTTCGCAAACGCCCTTTCCCAAGCCAGCAACAGCCTCGTAGCCAATCAGGCAATGGTCAAGAAGGTCTATTTCCCGCGAATTTTCATACCGCTCGGTGCCATCGGCGCAATGCTGCTGGATCTCCTGCTCAGCCTCGTGCTGCTCGCTTTGCTGATGGCCTGGTACCACATTCCGCTCACCTCGAAGGCGTTGCTGATCCCGGTGTTTTCTCTCGGCGCACTGCTTGCGGCTTCCGGCCTTGGAATGACGCTTTCAGCGCTCAATGTCAGCTTCCGCGACGTAAAGTATGTCGTTCCCTTCATGGTTCAGATGGGAATCTTCGTCACTCCGGTGATCTATCCCATCCGCTTCATCCCGCAGAAATACATGCTGCTGATGGGGCTAAACCCCATGGCCGGCATGGTCACCGGGTTCCGCTACGCCCTTCTCGGCAGTCCGGCGTCGTGGCGCGTGATGGGACTTTCGCTCGCGGTCAGCGTGTTTCTCTTCGTCTCCGGGCTCTACCTCTTCCGCCGCATGGAGCGGCACTTTGCGGATGTGATTTGATGGCATTCATGATTGAAGTTCGGGGGTTGTCGAAGAGCTACCACTACGGCCAGTCGCTGAAGCACACGGCGACCATGCGTGAGCTGTTGGTCGGAGCCTTCACTTCGCCGTTCCGCAAGCAGCCCGTCGAAGCAAAAGCGGCACAAAACGAGTTCTGGGCGATCAAAGACGTCACGTTCGATGTCGGCCAGGGCGAGATCGTCGGAATCATCGGGGCCAACGGCGCGGGTAAAAGCACGCTGTTGAAGATTCTCTCGCGCATCACCGATCCGACGGCGGGCCGCGTAACTCTCCGCGGACGCATGGCGAGCCTGCTGGAAGTCGGCACAGGCTTCCATCCGGAGCTGACCGGACGTGAAAATGTCTACCTCAACGGCGCGGTTCTGGGGATGCGAAACGCCGAAATCAAGGCTCGCTTCGATGAGATTGTGGCCTTCGCGGAGGTCGAGAAGTTCCTCGACACGCCGGTAAAGCATTACTCCAGCGGAATGAGCGTCCGGCTCGGATTCGCGGTCGCCGCCCACCTCCAGCCGGATATCCTGATCGTCGACGAGGTACTTGCGGTCGGCGATGTGGCGTTCCAGAAGAAATGCCTCGGCAAGATGAGCGAGGTCAGCAAGGGCGGTCGCACAGTCCTCTTCGTCTCACACAATATGGCGGCAGTGGAGAACCTCTGCCAGCGCGGTATCCTGTTGAAACAAGGGCAGTTAGTATTTGACGGTGACGCCAAGGAGGCGGTAGGCCAATACCTGCAAATGTCCACAGTTTCCAACGGCGAGAATTCGTCAGTGATCGATCTATCCGACGCCCCAAGCCGGATCGCAAAGTATCGCGAAACGCCGGATCATCGACCGATTCTGCAAAAGCTGGAGATGTTCACGGACGGCGATCAGCCTGCGCTGCGAGCCGTGCAAATCGGTGCCCGCCTGCTGCTGCGGTTTCACCTGCATTCCGGGCGTTCCATTCCGAGCTTCACCATGGCCATCGGCATCAACAACGCTATGAGTCAGCGCGTCCTTACGCTGCATACCGTGTTCTCGCCCAGCGTCGGACACGAACTCTCTTCGGGAGACTCGATCCTCGAATGCGAGGTCCCGAGCCTGCCCTTGATGCCTGGACAGTTCAACGTCAGCCTGTTCATCGACAACGGCGGCATTCGCCTCGACGCGATACCCGACGCCTTCATGCTGCACGTCCTCGACAGCGACTTCTACGGTTCTGGCCGAACGCCGTTCAGCGGAATCTTCGTGGCTCCGCACAACTGGAGACTGACATCGGCTTCCGACGCCTCCGTTCCAGAGGCCCAAGCTGCGGTGCACGGATTCGCGGGGCGATAACCCGATGAAACCGTCCGTCTTAGCGCGCATCGCGTCACAGCTTTCACGGCCGGCAGCGATCGTCGACGCGGTGGAATCCACCCACGTACGCCGCCAAATCTCGCAGCCCGAATACATCCCACCGACCGACGAAGTGGAAGCCGGTGTCGCCGAAATCTGGGGCCGTTTGCTGCGCATCCAGCGCGTTGGCCGCGCCGACGACTTTTTCCTCCTCGGCGGCCAGTCTCTCATCGCAACCCAGATGATCTCGCGCGTGTGGGAACGGTTCGGCGTCGAATTGTCAATCGATCCAATCTTCACCCACACCACGGTCGAGGAATTCTCGCACGTGGTCCGAGCCGCAATTGCAGGAGGCGGCAAGGCGGATCGCCTCGCCCTCACCCGCGTCGTTCGCCCAGCCCAGATTCCTTTGTCTTACGGCCAGCAGCGCCTGTGGATTGCCCACCATGTCAGCTCCGCGCGCGGCCTGTTCAATCATCCGCTCGGCCTCCGGCTTAGGGGAACGCTGGACGTTTCCAGCCTTCAGACCGCAATCCAGCAGCTGGTAGACCGCCACGAAGTGCTGCGCACCTGTTTCACGGAGCTCGATGGGACGGTGGTGCAGACGATCCGGCACGAGGTTCCGGTCGACCTACGCCTTGAGCCACTGGAGCTTTCGCCCGGAGAAGCCGTTTCAGCGGCGCTGGAACGGCAGGCTCTCGCAGAAGCCGCCAGACCCTTCGATCTCGCCGTCGATATCCCCTTCCGAACCCTGTTGCTGCGCGCCAGCGAGAACGACCACCTGCTGGTGATCGTCGCGCACCACATCGCGACCGACGGCTGGTCGGATCACATCATGCTCGGCGAGCTATGTCAGCTATACGACAGCAACTCCCGCAGCCGCCCCGCAGAATTACTGCCGCTGCCCATCCAATATGCGGACTACGCCGTTTGGCAGCGCGAAACCCTCCCGGGCGAAAAGCTGCAAGCCTTGCAGGCCTATTGGCGCCGGCAACTCGCCGGAGTTCCCGACGTAATTTCAATGCCGACCGACCGTGAGCGGCCCGCAGAACCGGCGTTCCACGGCAGCCAGATCTCCCTCGTCATCCCGGCCCCGCTCACCCAGCAATTGGAGGCTCTCTGCCGCCAGCAGCGATGCTCCATCTTCATGCTTCTCTGTGCAGCATTTATGCTGTTGATCGGGCGCGTGACCGGTCAGGACGACCTCATCATCGGCACCGACCTCGCGAATCGTAGAGGCCGTGAACTCGAAGGACTGATCGGATTTTTCGTCAACGTCCTGCCCCTCCGCGCCAAACTCTCGGGTGACCCAACCTTCGTCGAATTTCTCAGGAAGGTCCGCGAAACGGCGCTTGGAGCGTATGCGCATCAGGAGATGCCGTTCGACAAGATCGTCGAAGACGTCAGTCCCGGTCGAAGCTCAGGACGAAACCCGCTCGTGCAGGTGATTTTTGTGATGCAAAACACGCCACAAGCCTCGCTCAAAGCAGCCGGGATGGAGATCGATCAGGTCCCGCTGCCGGTCCGCCACTCGCGGTTTGACCTAGGCGTGTTTGCGCGATCGGCGGCCGACCGGCTGGAGCTTGACTGGCAATACAGCAGCGAAATCTTCGCTCCAGCTAATGTCACTCAGATGACAGAACAATTCATCAACCTGCTCCGTGAAATCGTGGAAACTCCCGCGAACCAACTCAGCGCATTCCGGTCCGAAAGGAGCGACGACCCGGACTTCGATATACCGGTGGGCGGCGCAAGTCGGGAAGTCCAGGGGCAAAGGATAAAGGTCGCACGGCGACGTACGACCAAAGTGTGACCACTGACCTGGGATTGGCGACCGCTCCGCCATTAAAGGCAATTACACTCATGTCTATGGAAGTTGAATCAATCGCCGGGTTTCGACTCTCGCCGCAGCAGGAGAATGCCGTCGCCTCTGCCGATGACGCTGCGGTCCCGGTCGCAGCTTGCCTCTACCTGTGCCACGGATCGCTGTTCCAGACAGACCTCCAGCGCGCCCTCGCCGCCATCGTCGGTCGCCACGAAATCCTGCGCACAGTCTTCCGCAAACAGCGTGAACTCAAGCTGCCGCTGCAGGTAATTCTCGACTCCGATACGCCGGAGCTAACCTTCGAGGACCTGAGCAGCCTGTCTGAGGACGAGCGCAAACTTGAACTCCACCTCCGGTTTTCCGCCGCCGCTCGCCAGGCCAGTAAGGCGAATGAAGCGCCAGTACTGACCGCGCGGCTGTTCCGGCTCGCGGACCAGGCTCACGCAATCCTGCTCACCGCGTCGAGCCTGTGCGTGGACGCCATGTCCTTCCAGGTGCTCGCCCAAGAGCTTCGTCTGGAGCTTGCTGGACAATCTCCGGAAGGCGACCTGATCCAGTACGCCGACGTAACCGAGTGGCAGCACGATCTGCTCGACGCCACCGAAGACGCCGCCGAAGCAGCCCGAAAGTTCTGGCGCGACCAGGCCCACACGCCGATCCTGTTGCCGCTCGAATGCGAGGTCTCAAGCGCCGCCCGCGAAACCGTATCGCTGTCACTCACAACCACCGCCGCCCCGGATCTGCTCGTCACGGCGTGGCACGTCCTGCTCCACCGCTTTTCAGGTGCCCCTCAAATCGCCGTCCTGATGAGTTCCGACGGACGCGAATACGACGAGATTAAGAACGCCGTCGGTGTCTTTGCGCGCTATCTGCCTGTTTCCGTCGACTTTGAAGGCAAGACCCGCGTCGACGAAATCCTGCGGACCGTCACCACCCTGTCCAAACAAGGCCGCGACCAGCAGGACTGGTACAAACCCGGCAGCGCCATCACCGAGCCGGGAATCGGCTTTGAATACCACGACCTGCGCAGTACCGGCACCGCAGGGCAGATGTCCATCACGACGGCAGCCGTCCGCGTCGGAATCGAAAAGCTGAAGCTGCGACTTATTGCCACCCAGACCGCCGACGGCCTCACAGTCGATCTGGAGTACGACCCCGCCAGATTCAGTCAGGCCTTCATCGCGCAGCTCGGCGCCTCGTACGACCTCGTCCTATCGCAAGCTATCGCCGACCCGCGCGCCCCGCTGAATAGCCTGTGCCTGCTCGGCACCGAAGCCAAGGCAAAGGTCGCTTCGCTCGGCGCGGGGCCAACCGCCTCTTTCCCCTCCGACCCAATTCACGCCCTGATCTCCGCCCAGGCCCTGCGCACCCCGGCTGGCCCAGCGGTGCAAAGCGGCGCCGAAGTCCTGACCTACGCGGAACTCGAATCCCGTTCCAACCAACTCGCCCGCCACCTCGCCGAGGCCGGCGTCAAGCCCGGCTCGCTAGTCGGTCTCTGCGTCGCCCGTTCGGCCGCAATGATGGTTTCCGTTCTGGCGATCCTAAAGGCTGGCGGCGCCTACGTTCCGCTCAGCGCCGATCAGCCCAAGGCCCGCACCGCCCAGCAACTCGGCGGCATCGGAGTCCTCGTCACCGAGTCCGAGTTCGTTACTTCCCTACCCAACATCAGCGGCAAGACCGTCCTCCTCGACGCTCCCGACAAGCCCTGGCAGCAAGCCTCCGACGCCGCCGTCGAAACCTCAGTCAACCCAGACGACCTCGCCTACGTCATCTACACCTCCGGCTCCACCGGCGCGCCCAAGGGTGTCGGCGTCCGCCA